>CAMYDW010000012.1 GCA_947254645.1 uncultured Peptococcaceae bacterium
TCTTTTCAAATGTTTTTAAATGATTAGCAAATTATATTTTTAGCTTTTAATCATATAATATTATTATGTTTAGCACCTTTCTTATTTTAGGCAATAAAAAAACACCACGATGTGGTGTTTTTTATTTATATTATTCGCTATATGATAAACGTCCAGTTTCAAATAAATTATTTCCTTGGGCATCAATTGCCACAATAGCAGCTAGATTTTCAACTTCCAAACGACGAATGGCCTCTGTGCCTAAATCATCATAAGCAACCACTTCTGCTTTTTTTACCGCTTTTGATATTGCTGCCCCTGTTCCACCAATAGCCACTGCATACACTGCACCACAAGCAACAATTGCATCAATCACCTCTTGACTGCGAGGCCCTTTTCCAAGCATGCCTTTTAGCCCCGCTTCTTTTAGCAAGGTTGGCGCAAAGGCGTCCATGCGACTAGAAGTAGTTGGTCCCACAGAGCCAATGGCTTGATGTGGTTTAGCTGGTGTAGGACCCGCATAATAAATAAGCTGATTGTTTAAATCAACAGGCAAGGCTTCGCCATTATTCAAACTTTCCACCATGCGTTTATGCGCCTTGTCTCTTGAGGTATAGAGCACACCAGTAAATAATACCGTATCTCCTGCACGCAATTGTTTCAGTTCTTCTTCAACAAAAGGAAGTGTGATATGTTTGGTACTCATGTTAAGCGTCCTCCCCTTCTAAAACAATTTGGCAATGGCGTGCTGCATGACAATTAATATTCACTACAACTGGCAACGAAGCAATATGACAAGGATAAGTATTAATATGAACTGCCAAGGCTGTAACCTTGCCACCTAATCCTTGCGGTCCAATGCCCAAGGCATTGACCTTTTCTAAAATTTCTTCTTCTAAAGCAGCGTATCGCAAATCAGGATGATGACTTCCGATTGGACGCATCAAGCTTTCTTTGGCTATTTCTGCAGCCTTTTCCATGGTGCCACCAATGCCCACGCCAACAATAATAGGCGGACAAGGATTCCCACCAGCCTTTGATACAGCTTCGACCACAAAATCAACAACGCCTTCCTTACCTGCTGTTGGCTTCAACATTTTTAATGCCCCCATATTTTCAGCGCCGCCACCTTTAGGCATCAGAACGATTTCCAATTGTTCCCCTGGCACAATCTGCGTATGAATCACAGCGGGTGTATTATCTTTGGTATTATGGCGTTCAAAAACAGGTTCTTCCACAATACTGGCACGCAAATAGCCCTCTTTATACCCTTGACGAACCCCTTCATGAACAGCCTCATAAAGGTCTCCACCAGTCAAATGCAAATCTTGACCAATATAAAGATAAACCACCATGGTCCCTGTATCTTGACACATCGCCTGTGTTTCTTCACGTGCCAATTGTGCATTGTAAACAATTTGTTCAAGACAGTATTGACCAAAAGGGGATACTTCTTTTTCTTGGGCTTTCAACAATGCTGTTTCAACATCTTTCGGTAAATTGGTGTTCACTTCAATAGCATATTGACGTATTGCCTCTGTAATCTTTGAAACATCCAATACTTTCATCTCATTACTCCTTCGCCTTTATGAAAAACAGACCACAAATTTGTGGTCTGTTTGGTGATTAATTTTCAAAAGCTTTTGTAAGTGGTGGCACCACTTGTTTTTTACGAGATACCACACCAGCCAATTCTACAACACCGTCTTTAACAGGCGCACCAAAGGCCGCTTCGATTTGAGCATCTGCATCCCCTACAACAACAGCGGTAGAATTGCTATCTAAAATATTGGTAATGACCAACATAGACAATGCATAACCTTCTTTGTCTGCGCTTTCACGCATCAAATTTTCTAACTCTTCTTGACGAGTCAATACTTCGGTAACATCTACTGTATTCACTTGTGCAATACGTACCGTATGTGCACCCATAGGGAAGTTTTTAGCATCCATATTTAACAACTCATCTGAGCTTTTTTTAGAAAGGTTGGTACCAGCCTTTAGTAAATCCAAGCCATAGGCTTCATAATCCACTTCAGCAATTTCAGCCAACGCTTTAATGGCATCAACATCTTGCGCAGTGCAAGTTGGAGACTTCATCAACAAGGTGTCACTGATAATTGCAGACAACATCAAGCCAGCGATTTCTTTAGGAATATCCACTTGTTGCTCTTTGTACATTTTATAAATAATGGTATTGGAGCAGCCCACTGGTTCTGCACGATAAAGCAATGGTTCAGCTGTTTCAAAATTGGCAATACGATGGTGATCAATGACGCTCAATAATTTAAAATCTTTGCGATCTGGCAAAGATTGTTGCGCTTCATTGTGATCGACCAATGCGATGACGATTTCTTCCCCATCCTTTGCCAAGTCCGCAGCTTTTTCAATAACCATTGGTGCAGAAACCTTAAACGCGTCTAAAGCAAATTGTGTTTCTTCTGAAGGCTGTCCCAATGCACAAGCCACTGCATTGTACCCAGTTTGATTTAATAAATAGGTGTAACTAATTGCACTTACAATAGAATCTGTATCTGGATTTAAGTGTCCACTTACTAATACTTTTGTCATCTTTCATCTATCTCCTTTATTTCTCCTATAAGCAAGCGAAAACAACGTTGTTTTTCGCCTTTTTTCTCCGTTCCTAGCATATCAAATTGCACGCTTTTTGGAAAGTGCTATTGATTATTATTTTCTTCACGAAAACGCAGTCTATTGGTAAAAAATTGCTGTCCTGTGTAAATGCCATAATGACCGCTAATGATAAAGGCAACGATGGCAACCAAAATGAAAAACGGAATACCTTGGGCGCCGAACACCTCTGCGCCAATAAAAATAGGGGTAAACATGGTTTTTGTCGCTGAACCAAAAACAGCCACGCAGCCCATTGCCGCAAATAACGCCACAGGCAATCCTAAAAATATTGCCACTGCTGATCCTACCGCTGCTCCAATAACAAACAAGGGCGTAAGTTCCCCACCTTGAAAGCCCGCCGCCAAGGTCACCACTGTGAACAAGAGCTTTAGTATCCAATCCCAAGGATAGACGTCTCCTCCTGTAAAGGCTGCGACAAAAATATGGTCACTTAGCCCTGCATAGCGTTCAGCATGGCCGAAAATTAAAAGGATTGACAACAACGAACCAATGATAAAAATACGAAGCATCGGATGATGAATAAGCAGGGCAAAATACACACGCAAATGATTCAAAAGCCACGAGAACAGCCAACCAATAGCCCCAAACAGAACACCCACGCCAATTGTAATAGCCATCAGACGACTGGTCATCTCTGGCACAAACCCAATAGGCATGTGCATCGGCAACAATCCCAAAGAACGTGCTGTAAAAGAAGAAACATAGGCTGTGAGAATCGTTGGCAGCAAGGCATCGTAATAAATAGTGCCAACAATCAACACCTCCAGCGCAAAGAAGGTTGCCGCAATAGGTGTGCCAAAAAGTCCAGCAAACCCAGCTGCCATCCCACAGGACAACAAAATATTGCGGCTTTCAGGTGTTGCATAAAAGCGTGCAAATTGCATAGAAATAGTTGCACCAATTTGCACCGCTACGCCTTCGCGCCCTGCACTCCCACCAAATAGATGGGTTGTCCATGTTGAAAAAATGGTCAATGGCACCATTCTCAGCGGCACATCCTTCTCTTTCCCATAGCCCACATCAAAAAGAAGCCCCATGCCTTTTTGGGCACGGCCTCCATAGCGAATATAAACAAACATAATCGCACAACCTGCCACGCCTAAAAAGGGTATGAAATAAAATGGATGCTCATCCCGCAAGGCATTTAAATACAGTAAGCCTTGTCCAAAGATGGTGGTGGCAATGCCTACTAAAATACCAATCAAAATTGAAAAAAAGCCATAAAAAAAGAGCTTATATATGATTTTTTTTACATTATCTCTACTTGGAAAGCCATTAAATTGAGGCAAGCGTTGAAGCTGTCGCCTTTTTTGCTTCCAAAACTGTGCTATCATTTTCATTTTCAAAAATTTCACGCGCCCATTCCTCCTACCTTAGCTATTTTAACATGTTCATATTTTTCCATCAATAAGTGCCTAGAGATAGATTTTTGCAACATTTCTAGACAAATGTTATACTACAAACAGACTATTTTGATAAAACTTCGGAGATAAATCTATGAAAAAAACAATAAAAAAAGCAGTGATCCCTGCTGCCGGATTAGGCACACGATTTTTACCAGCAACCAAAGCCATGCCAAAGGAATTATTGCCCATTGTTGACATCCCAACATTGCAATATATTATTGGCGAAGCAGCTGCCAGTGGGATTGAGGAAATCCTTCTCATCATCAGCGATAAAAAAGAAGCTGTGGTGCAACACTTCTCTGCGACACCAGAATTAGAATCCTTTCTATTAAACCATCAAAAAGAAAACTTATATGAAAAAATACGCCTTATTCCACAAATGGCAAAAATTTCTTATCTTTATCAAGAAAAGCCCCTTGGTTTAGGACATGCCATTGGTTTGGCGAAGGATTTCGTCGGTGATGAACCATTTGCCGTTTTATTGGGGGATGATATTGTTCATGCTGAAACCCCTTGCTTAAAGCAGCTTATCGATGTTTATGAAGACCATCCAGCAAGCATTCTCGGGGTACAGCGCGTGGCACAGGAAGCCATTCACAAATATGGCATTGTGGCGCCAAAAGAAAAAAATCCACAAGCCTTGACAGCAGTGGCAAGCCTTGTAGAAAAGCCAAGTGCCCTCGAAGCACCGAGCGACTTGGCTATTTTAGGACGTTATATCATCACACCGGCTATTTTCGATATTCTCGAAAGCACCCCAGCAGGAAAGGGCGGAGAAATTCAGCTCACCGATGCCCTCAACACCTTGGCGCAGCAAGAGGATATGTACGCTTGTATTTTTGATGGACGTCGTTATGACGTCGGCGATCAGCTTGGGTTTATTGAAGCAAATATTGAGTATGCCCTTCGCCGCGAGGATTTAAGCGCCCATTTAAAAGCCTACTTAAAAGGCTTAACAAGCACCTTCTAACAAGGCTTGTTTCTTGCTTATTTATTCTCAATACTGTATAATATTTATTACATTTTATTTTGTTAGGAGGCTATTTTCCATATGGAAGACGACCCGGGGAATTCTGTTATTACACAATTAATTATTATTCTAATTTTAACATTGATTAACGCTTTTTTTGCTGCCTCGGAAATGGCAATGGTGTCAGCTGATAAAAACAAGCTAAAAACCATGGGCGAAGAGGGCAACAAAAAAGCAAAAAAAACCTTGCATCTCTTAGCAGAACCATCTCGCTTTCTTTCTACGATTCAAGTAGGTATTACTGTTGCAGGTTTCTTCAACGCTGCCTCTGCAGCCGTTGGGTTACAAGAACAATTCGGTAGCCTTTTGGCTTCTTTTGGAGTGCCTTTTGCGCCCAAAATTGCCTTTGCATTGATTACCATTTTCTTATCTTATATATCCTTGGTGTTTGGTGAATTGGTACCAAAACGTATTGCTTTACAAAATCCTGAGCGATTTTCGCTTTTTGCTATCAATGCAGTGGCACTCATTGCAAAACTCACCAATCCCCTCGTTAAATTTTTATCCTTATCCACCAATCTCACCTTGCGTCTCGTGGGAATCAACACCCAACATCTTGAAAACAAAGTGACCTTAGAAGAAATACGCTCTATGGTCGAGGTTGGACAGGAGCAAGGGGTAATCAATCCTGTTGAGCGCGAAATGATTGATTCTGTCATCAGCTTTGACGATAAACAAGCAGAAGAAATCATGACAGCGCGAACAGAAGTCTTTATGATTGATATTGATGATCCACCAGAAGAATATATTGCAGATATCTTAGGTTTAAAATATTCACGTATTCCTGTGTATGAGGACAATCCAGATAACATCATTGGCATCCTCTACCTTAAAGATTATATGGCACTGGCTTACAAAAAAGGTGGTTTTCAAAACATCAAAAATATTCGCGGTATCCTACGTCCAGCTTATTTCGTCCCTGAAAGAAAAAACATCAACGATTTATTCAACGAAATGCAAGACGACCGACGTCATCTCTCTATTCTGATTGATGAATATGGTGGGGTGAGTGGCATTGTCACCATGGAGGACCTTATTGAGGAAATCATGGGGGACATTGACGATGAGTATGATCATGACGAACCAGATATCGTCGCTATCAGTGACACCATTTTCCGTGTCAATGGATCTACCTCTATCAAAGAATTCAACAGCGAAACACGCTGCGAGCTTGATGAAGATTCTGAGGACTTTGATACCATCGGCGGCTTTATCATCAACCTACTAGATTACATTCCCGATGATGGGGAACGCCCTGTCGTGGAATATGAAAATCTTGTTTTCAATGTCCTAAAAGTGGAAGACAAGCGTATCAAAGAAGTACGCATTGAAATTTTCCCTGTAGAAGATGACGGGACTGATCAAGACGATTATGAATAATCAAAAAAACCGTACCATCAGGTACGGTTTTTTTTAAATACACTTTAAGGAACATCCCTATATTGTGTATATTTATAGAGGGAGGAAAATTATGACACAACAACTCGATATTTTTTCATCTGGCAATTTACAAAAACGTCATGCACCTCTAGCAGACAGGATGCGCCCTGAAACCCTTGATGATATTCTTGGGCAGGAGGCACTTATTGGCCCTGGAAAATTACTGCGCCGTGCCATTGAAAGCCAACGCTTATCCTCTATTATTTTATGGGGGCCATCAGGCTCAGGCAAAACCTCCTTGGCCAATGTCATTTCAAAGGAAACAAAGACCCCTTTTGTCCAGCTGAATGCTGTTACAGACGGCTTGCCAGAGCTAAGAAAATTGTTAAAAGAAGCAGAAGATCGTTTGAAATTTCACCAAACACAAACGATTCTTTTTATTGATGAAATTCATCGTTTTAACAAAACACAACAAGATGGATTGTTGCCTGCTGTGGAAAATGGCACAGTGATACTCATTGGAGCCACCACGCAAAATCCATACTTTAGTTTAAATAGAGCGCTCTTATCACGCTCCCTTATTTTTCAATTAAATTCTTTAACTGAAAAAGATATCATTATACTTTGCCAACGTGCCCTCACCGACAAACAGCGCGGTCTTGGTCAATATCATGTGGACATTACCGCCGATGCCCTGTCTCATTTTGCACGCTATTCTCAAGGCGATGTTCGTTCAGCCCTCAATGCGCTAGAATTAGCAGTACTCTCTAGCCCTTCAGATGACCAAGGCACCATTCACATCGATCTCGCTGTGGCAGAAGAATCCATTCAAAAGCCAGCAGTACATTATGATGCGACTGGTGATGAACACTACGATATTATTTCAGCTTTTATAAAAAGCATGCGCGGCAGTGACCCAGATGCCGCCCTCTATTATCTGGCTAGAATGCTAGATGCTGGAGAGGATCCCCTCTTTATTGCACGACGCATTGTGATTTTGTCCACAGAAGACATCGGCATGGCAGACCCACAGGCGCTGGTTATCGCTCAAAGCGCTGCCAATGCACTGCAATTTGTAGGCATGCCTGAAGGAAGAATCATTTTAGGACAAGCCGTGGTGTACATGGCCCTTGCCCCTAAGAGCAATGCATCCTATCTCGGCATCGACAAAGCCCTCAGTGATGTCCGCCAAGGAAGAATCGGGGCGGTGCCAAACCATCTTAGAGACGCACATTATGCTGGGGCAAAGGATTTGGGACACGGCAAGGGTTATCGATACCCTCATGATTTTCCAAATCACTATGTGCCTCAACAATATCTACCAAAAGACTTATTAAACAACGAATATTATATAGAGGATGATACTGTCAATCCTCAAAAGAAGGAGAAATACCATGAGTAAAGTTGCTGTTGGATTAAGCGGTGGCGTAGACAGTTCTGTGACAGTGCATTTGTTGCAACAAGCAGGACATGATGTCGTCGGTATCCATATGAAGCTCACCCCAGAAGGAAGTCGTGACGCAGACGCCACCAATGATGCACGTGCAGTAGCAGAACACTTTAATATACCATTTCATATTCTTGATGCAAGAAAAATCTTTAATGAAGAAGTCATGGCACCTTTTGCCAATGCCTATTTAAATAGCGAAACACCGAATCCTTGTGTACGTTGCAATGCCGTGATTAAATTTGGGCTCCTTTGGCAAGAAGCCCAACGCCTTGGGTGCACCCATCTGGCCACTGGCCACTACGCACGTATTGCCCATACAGAAAATGGAAGCTTCCTATTAAAAGGGGAAGACCCAAAAAAGGATCAATCTTATTTTCTCTATCGCATACCAAAAGAAGTGCTCCCTTTTATTATCTTCCCTATTGGCGATTATAGCAAAGAGGAAACAAGAGAAATTGCTGAGGGGCTAAACCTCATCACTGCACAAAAGAAAGAATCTCAAGAAATATGCTTCATTCCAAAGGACGATTATGTATCCTTTCTTGAAGAATATTGTCCAAATAAATTACCAGACGCTGGTCAATTTGTGAGTCGCGAAGGACAATCTCTAGGCACCCATCAAGGGACACATCATTATACTATTGGACAACGTCGTGGCCTAGGACTTGCCCTCGGTTATCCTGCTTATGTCACTGGTATCAACGCCCATACTGGCAAAGTCACTGTTGGCACAGATAGCGATTTGTGGCACACAGGGTTGATTGCAACAGATGTCAATTTCTTAGTCGATGAACAGACAGAAGGACAATCCCTTATTAAGATACGCTCCCGCGACAAAGGCACAAACGGGCATTGGACCTATAAAGATGGGCAGCTAACGATACACTTTGATGCCCCAGTGCGTGCCATCACCCCAGGTCAAAGCGTTGTTCTCTACAATGACGACCAGGTCATCGGCGGCGGTATTATCCAAAATCCACTCTAAGCCTGCAATGAAAGGAGCTTTTATGATTTCACTAGAACAAAAAGATGAACTTTATAAATTTTTATGCAAAAAAATTAATTACGGGGTTCACCCAATCAACGATATTGCACAAATGCTCGCAGACCATCAAATGTCCAGTCGCTACTTTGGCTATAACAGACTGAAAAATTTATTTAGAGATATTCCAGAATTTATTACCTTATTACCCCCTCAAAATGAAGACAACGAAATGCGTGTGCGCTTCTCCATTTGGCATCGTCCAAAAACAAAAACCGTCGTAGCGGCCAAAAAAAGAAGAACCCATGCCACCCCAATCAACAAAGCTTCAAAGGTCAACAATACAGAAAATCATATAGAACGTGTTGACCGTGTCCTTTTGCCAACAGCACCAGACACCCTCTTGCCAAATGTACAATTAGATAACCAAATGATGCACCTCTTGGCTCTCAAAACAGGGCGTGTGGAAGCCTCTCTCCCAGGCCTGCTTGAAAGCAGCTATCAACAAGCCAAAGCGTCTTCCACCTTAGATTATTCAAATAACAAGTTGGTTTTCCAATTGGATTTGATTGCCAAAAATGGCAAACCTGTCATTGTTACCTTCAAAAGACAAAGCAAACCTGGAAAGCTGAGCCATCTGTATACACTGGTCTATATTGATGACAATGACTCTCCAACCTCTCGTTTGAAAGTCAATCAAATCACCGTAGATAATCCAGCACAATCCTTGGAAAATTTTGCATTCTTAGGACATTGGGACGATTTTCTCCAAAAGCTTGCGGACATGGCCATTCACGAAGAATGGGATTTTCCTTTCTCTGAAAAGAAAAATTATTATATTCTCAAAAAATACATTCAATACACCTTTTATCGCTTGCAGCTTGAAGGAAAAGTGCTCCTTTCTGAAGATCAACGTCTTGCTGTATTCAATACAGGCTTAGTAGACCGACATTTTGATGATATCTATGCGTGCTTTACACCAAACAATGCAGGTGAATCGCCTTGGCTCTTTAAAGAATTCTGTATTGTTGGTCATCGTGGTCTTGGCAAACAGTTGGTGCAATATTTTAATCCATTGCCACAGCCACCGACTTATTTCAACAGAAAAGAAGATTTACTTTTTGATTTACATCAAGAAATTCACTGTGACTATGACCATATTTTGATTGAAAATGTGGATCGTTTCCCTCTTGAATTCTTAAAGCATCAATTCTACGATCGTCCAAAGGCAATGAAGTTGCTTCATTATATTGAACGTGGCAATGATGAAGAAAAAGTTCAAAAATCCTATGATGGCATTCGCCAAATTATTGAGGATGACATGCTACTATACAACCGCCTAAAAAATCGCTTGGACGATGCCGTGCTATTGGCTCACAAGGAAGTCCAATGGAACTTCCATTCAGCAGTACCTTCTTATTATCCTGCACGCAATACGATGAACTTTATGCTGCCCCTCCATCTGACGAGCAATGACACCGTCAATAATGTATTGGTTGTCGAGTTAACCCCTGCTGGCAACTATCAAGGGCAGACCATCCTCACCTGCGAACAAGCCTATATTGATGCACGTTTGGTTTGTAGCTTAAGCGACCACTGGCTTGACCCTAAATATATTACATTCCAACAAAAGTAGTAGACTTTTTGTTACATTTTCTAGACAATAAAAATAGCTTGTGGTATATTAAAATCGTATTTTCATTTTTAAATAAATTTTAAGGGGGATTTTTCTTGAGTACAAAGGGAAGTACATCAACGTTGGCTCGTTTGTTTCCATTGTTCGACCAACAAAAGCCTGTCAATATGAAGACAGAAATGTTAGCTGGTCTTACCACCTTTTTGACCATGGCCTACATTATTGCGGTCAATCCTAGCATTCTTTCTCAAACAGGGATGGATGCTGGCGCATTGGTAACTGCCACTTGCTTGGGGGCAGCATTAGGCTGTTTCTTAATGGGGCTATTGGCAAACCTGCCATTCGGACTTGCTTCTGGCATGGGATTAAATGCATTCTTCGCATTTAGCGTGGTACTTGCACAAAATATTCCATGGCAAGTGGCTTTGACAGCAGTATTTTGTGAAGGTATTATTTTCATTATTCTCACTGCATTTAAAGTGCGTGAAGCGGTCGTTAATTCTATTCCTGTGAATATGAAGCTTGCAGTCACCGCTGGTATTGGTTTATTCATCGCTTTTATTGGTTTGCAAGGCAGTACCATTATCGCAAACAATGATGCCACTTTGTTATCTTTGAATCATTTCTCTGTCCCATCCATCATTGCTTGTATTGGTGTTATTTTGATTGCTGTTTTAGACAAACGTGGCATTCGTGGTGCTATTTTAGTTGGGATTGCTATCAGTGCTATTCTCGCTTGGATTTTTGCTTTTACCAATCCTGAACAAGCAGCAGAAATGGGCATCTATACCCCTGCTGGTGTTTTCAAGTACGAATCCATTGCACCAATTGCAGGTCAAATTGACTTTAGCTTCTTAGCACATCCTAAACATATCAGTCAATTCATTGTTGTATTATTGACCTTCCTCTTCGTTGACTTCTTTGATACAGTAGGAACGTTGGTTGGGGTTTGCTCTCGTGCAAATATGCTCGACGAAAAAGGCCATGTGCCACGTGTTGGCCGTGCCTTAATGGCCGATGCATTGGCAACAACTGCTGGGGCTGCTTTAGGGGTTTCTACTGTTACCACCTATGTTGAAAGCTCTACTGGGGTAAGCGCTGGCGGCCGTACTGGTTACACTGCCATTACCGTCGGCTTCCTCTTCTTAATTGCAATGTTCTTTTCTCCAATCTTCATTGCTATTCCAGCATGTGCCACCGCACCAGCATTAATTTATGTGGGGTATCTCATGCTTAGTGCAGCAAAAGATATCAACTTCACCAATATCACCGAAGGCTTCCCTGCATTTGTTACCATTGCAGCAATGCCATTGACTTACTCCATTGGTGATGGCTTGACCCTCGGGATTTTAACCTATGTTATTGTAAATGTGCTTTACAATCTCATTGCACCTGCGGAAAAACGTCAAAAGGTTTCTCCAGTAATGCTTTGCCTTAGCGTATTATTCATTTTAAAATTAATTTTCATTTAATAAATAAAAAACCACTTCTCTATCAAGAGAAGTGGTTTTTTTATTTATCTTTTCAATGAGGGAGCAATCATCTTTTATTTGCCAAAATACTCATAGAGGGCATCGAGGCTTTTGATATAGATGTGTGCATTACGGCGTCCAATATACCCTTCCTCTTTAAATTTACTCATTTGACGTGATATGGTTTCACGACTGACACCAATCATGTCTGCCAACGCTGTGCCTGTGAGCTTTAAATTGATTTCTATACTGCCATCCTCTTTTTCTTCGCCATAATCCACTGCTAATTTGTAAAGCTTAGCGGCCAAGCGGCGATCAATGGATTCATTAGAGGTGGTATTTCGCAATTGATGATACATTTGACGGATTTTAGTGGCCATTCTATTGATGATCAACCAATTGAGAGAGGCATCCTCCTTCATCAGTGTCATCATCACCTCTAAAGGAATCGCTACTAAGGCGGAATTTGTCATCGCATCAGCGCTCACAGAAGACATATCATTTTGCAAAATTTCTTCATTGAGAATAGCACCATCGCCTTGAACAAAAACGATTTTTTTATTCCCCTGACGACTTACTTTATAAATAGAAATTTGCCCCTCCACCACAAAATAAATATTTTTCATTGCACAGCCATCTGTATAAATCGTTTCACCACGTTTAAATAGCTGTAGCTGTGCTTCCTTCAATAACCTCTCATAGGAAGATTGTTCAATATTATTCAAAAATTCTATGCGTGATAGGGCTTCTGCTAAAGTCCAGTTGTTCATGTAATATCCTCCAAAATCGCCTATTGATTTATTTCCATCTACTCCTTTCTATGATAACATAATGCACATAGTATGCCTATTGTTAATAAAAAATAGTGTATTTTTTCAGGAAATCCTTTACAAGGCTTTTTATTTATGCTATTCTTTAGAAAATTTATCATACATTCAGGTGATTTTCATGTTAGAAAGTATTTCTCTAGGAACCCAATATTTTATCTACTTTACCTTTACTGGCTTTAACAACAGTAAGGGTTATTTGGGTTATCCTACCGACAGCGCTATCTAATATGCTATGCTTTTGATAGTTACTGCACAGGGATAAAACCTGTGCAGTTTTTTTATTTAAGAAATTATCATTTGATGATACGAAAGGGGTTTTAACAATGATTATTAAATTAAAGCGTGACGCAAACTCAGAACAAGTGAAACAACTCATGGATTGGCTTACCAATCAAAATATTCGTCTAAACTATTCTGAAGGGGACTCTTATACCATCTTGGGATTATTAGGCGACACCACTCGTGTTGACGTCGAGCTCATTGAAGCCCTTGAAATTGTCGATGGCATAACACGCATTCAAGACCCATTCAAAAATGCAAATCGTAAATTCCATCCTGATAACACCATCATCAAAGTTGGAGATGCAGTCATCGGAGATGGCTCCCTCACTTTAATTGCTGGGCCATGCTCTGTTGAATCAGAAGCACAAATCACAGAAGTTGCAAAGCGTGTACAAGCAGCTGGCGCTACTATTTTACGTGGGGGCGCATTCAAGCCACGTACCTCCCCTTACTCCTTCCAAGGCATGGGTGCTGAAGGCATCGACCTCTTGCTAAAAGCAAAAGCGGCTACAGGATTGCCAATCATTTCTGAAGTGATGGACCCTTCTCAATTGCCACTTTTCGCAGATGTCGATATTCTTCAAATTGGTGCACGTAATATGCAAAACTTTGAATTGCTCAAAGAAGTTGGTAAAATGCGCAAACCTGTCTTGTTGAAACGCGGCTTGTCTGCTACTTATCAAGAATGGCTCATGAGTGCAGAATACATCATGGCTGGTGGCAACAACGATGTCATCTTGTGCGAACGCGGTATTCGTACCTTCGAAACAAAGACACGCAATACGCTAGATATTTCTGCCATTCCAATGCTACGTGAAATGAGCCACCTACCAATTGTGATTGACCCTAGCCATGCTGCTGGGATTCGTCGCATGGTACGTCCATTGACCATGGCAGCAGTAGCAGCTGGTACTGATGGCATCATGATTGAAGTCCATAACAATCCAGAACAAGCAAAATGCGATGGTCCTCAATGCTTGCGCCCAGATGCCTTCGATGAAATTGCCAGCGATGCCCTTAAGCTACACGCATTCTGCCAAAAGGAATTACACCAATGAGTCTATTATCCACGATTGATATCACAACAGGAAAGCCCTATCAGGTGTACATCGGCGAGAATTTGCTAGACCAAGTCGGCGGTCTCATCAGTGAAGTGATTGCTCCTTGCACAGCCCTCTTATTGACCGATACCAATGTGGCGCCACTTTATGCAGAGCAAGTGGTAGAAAGTCTAAAAGCTGCAGGGTATTCTGTTAGAAAAAGCATTGTGCCTGCTGGCGAGGAAAGCAAAAGCTTTGTCGTACTGGAAAAGCTACTCAATGATTGGAGCCTGCAAGGGCTGCATCGCAATGGGCTCATTGTCACACTCGGCGGTGGCGTAATGGGAGATCTTGGTGGGTTTGCAGCAAGTATTTATCAACGTGGCATTCCTTTTGTGCAAATCCCAACCACATTGCTTGCAGCAGTTGATGCCTCTGTTGGCGGCAAGACTGCTGTCAATATTGAGGCTGGGAAGAATCTTGTTGGTGCTTTTCATCAGCCCCTCGCAGTGATTTGTGACGTGAAAACCATTCAAACCATGGATGAAGCGTATTTTGCTGACGGCGTTGCAGAAAGCATCAAATATGGCATCCTACGTCAGCCCACACTGTTCAAACTTCTTTCCGAACAACCCCCTACAGTGGATAGTGAGCATCTCGCCTATATTATCGAAAATTGTGTGCGCTATAAAAATGAATTGGTCAGCCAAGATGAGTTTGATAAAGGCAGTCGTCAATTACTCAATCTTGGGCACACCATTGGGCATGCCATTGAACATCTCAGTCATTTTCAAACCAGCCACGGACATGCTGTTGCCATTGGCCTTGCTATGATTGCTCGTGCCAGCGCAAAAATGGGCTGGTCTGTGCCAAGCCTTGCAGGTGAAATTGAAACGGCCTTGACCAACAATCATCTGCCAATTGATTGCCCTTATACTGCAGAAGAATTGCTGCTTGCAGCAAAACGCGATAAAAAAGCCAGCACGACATCCATCACCATCATCGTGCCTCTGGCAATCGGGGAGTGTGTCTTAAAGACAGTGGATTATGATACCCTCTATACCCTCATTACCCTTGGAAAGGAGCCTAGCTAATGCAATTATTCCCTGCGACATTACAAGGTAGCATTGCGGCAATTCCTTCAAAATCTGTCGCACATCGTTTATTTATTGCAGCTAGCTTATCCGATACGCCTTCCTGCTGGCATTTACCTACCAGCTCTGTTGATATTGACACCACCCTTGCTTGTTTAGCCGCACTGGGGGCTCAGATTGAAAAAAAAGGAGACTGGATTCATATTGCTCCTATTGAACAATCCACGACCTCTGCGACCCTGAATTGTCAAGAGAGTGGCTCCACCTTACGTTTTTTATTGCCTGTTGCTGCTGCTTTGAAAGGTGCATATCAATTTATTGGTTGTGGTCGGCTCCCTGAGCGCCCTATTGATGATTTTCTAAACACTTTAGAACAACTCGGTGCAACCACCAGTCACCCTCGACTGCCTTTAACCATTCAAGGGCCCCTCTATGGCAAAGAGGTTCATTTGACAGGTCATATTAGCAGCCAATATCTTACTGGCCTATTACTGGCCGCCCCACTTTTAGATGAGGGATTACATATTCATTTAACAACCCCCTTACAATCCAGACCCTATGTGGATATTACCTTAGGAATTTTGAAGCAATTTGGCATTACGGTCGAAGAAGACGGCACCGACTTTCATGTCTTGCCGCACCAACAATACCAGTGTCCCATCCATAAAGGTACCATTGAAGGGGATTGGTCAAATGCTGCATTTTTCTTGGCTGCAGGAGCGATTTCTCATGCAGTCACTGTCACAGGGCTAAATACAAAAAGTGCCCAAGGAGACGCTGCCATACTGAAAATCCTTGAGGATTTCGGAGCAGAGATCAGCATTCAAGGGGATGCGATCACCGTTGCGCCTGCCCCTTTAAAGGGACAGACCATTTCAGTGAAAGAAATGCCAGATTTACTGCCTATTTTGGCAGTGGTTGCCGCCAATGCCGAAGGAGAAACTCTTTTTACAGATGTAGAACGTCTTCGCTTAAAGGAAAGTGACCGTCTTGTGACCACCAGTCAGCTGCTGCAAGCCATCGGAGTGGAATGCCAAGTGGATGCACACACCATGCGTGTGCAAGGCGGACGCCCATTTCATGTAAAAGGAAGCGTGGATAGCGCCAATGACCATCGTATTGTCATGGCCACAGCCATTGCTGCTTTGAACACAAACGGCCCTTTGACCCTTACTGGCACCCAAGCCGTCACAAAATCCTATCCCCACTTTTTTGAAGATTATCAACAGTTAGGAGGCATTTGCCATGGCATCTAGTTTTGGACACCAACTACGTTGTGCGATTTTTGGAGAAAGCCACGGAGAAATGATTGGCATGACCTTAGATGGATTGCCACCAGGAGAACCGATTGACGAAGCACGCTTGGCCACCTTTATGGCACGCCGTGCCCCTGGCAAGCAAGCCCTCACCACCACACGGAAAGAAGCCGATGCAGTGCATATTGCCAGTGGTGTTTTCGAGGGATATACCACTGGTTTTCCACTGTTTGCTTATATCCAAAACACCAATCAACGCTCAAAGGATTACAAAGGGCTCTCAGATGTCATGCGCCCTTCCCATGCCGATTATACTGCTGCACTGCGTTATAAAGGCTTTGCTGATATGCGAGGTGGTGGGCATTTTTCTGGTCGCTTGACTGCGCCCCTCTGCATTGCTGGTGGCATCGCCTTACAAATATTAGAGCGACAAGGCATCACCATCGGAGCCCAGTTATGCCAAGTGGGGGCTATTAAAGGGCCATCCTTGGAACAAGCTGCCCTTTCGGCAGAGACCTTGACTACATTATCCAGTGCCCCTTTTCCAACATTGGATACTTCTATTGGCGAAGCAATGCAGGCAAGCATTCGACACGCCTTTGAAAATAAAGATTCGATTGGCGGTGCCATTGAATGTGCTGTCCTAGGTTTTCCAGCAGGTATTGGCAGTCCGATGTTTGATGGCATTGAAAATCGACTTTCGCAAATTCTTTTTGCTATTCCAGGCTGCAAAGGGGTGGCCTTTGGCGCTGGATTCGATGCAGTAGAAATGTACGGCAGCCAGCACAATGACTCCTTCTATATGGATGGTGATCGTGTTAAAACACGCACCAACCACGCTGGCGGTATTTTAGGTGGTATCAGCACTGGCATGCCACTTACGCTACGCATCGCCATGAAACCAACCCCATCCATTGCCCAAACACAAGAAACCATCTCCTTGGAGAAATTAGAAAATACCACCCTTGAAGTACATGGCCGACATGATCCTTGTATTGCGATTCGTGCCGTACCTGTGGTAGAGGCAGTGGTGGCAATTGTTTTATTAGATTTATTACTTGAGGAGGGACATTATGAAGGATCTAACTGAAATCAGAGAAGAAATCAACAGCTTAGATGATGAACTACTTAGTCTCATCATTAAACGCCTTGATTTATCAAAAGAAGTGGCCGCCTATAAAAAAGCAAACCATCTTCCTATCACTGATCGCACACGAGAAGAATGGATTTTAAAGGATATTACCAAGGAAAAACCCACAGACCTCATTGCACCACTACGAGAAACCTACGAAACCCTTTTTCGTGTAAGCAGACGTCGTCAATCCCAGCTCATTGATCCTGACAACACCTTTATTGATAACGTGCTCGAAACAATGACAGATACACCTTTTCCACAAACAGGCGTGGTGGCAATCAGCAACGACAGCTATGATGTGCCAGTGGCACAAGCCCTCTTCCATCAACCCACCTTGTTGAATTTCAGCAACGCCATGAAAATTGTCGATGCGGTGAATGCTGGGCTCTGCGACTATGGGATTTTGCCCATTGAGGATAACCGTTCTGGGGCCAATATCAACACCTATGATTTGCTGCTCGACAGAACCTGTCATATTGTACGCGGGCTAAAGCTCAACTTGCATTACAAATTGGTTGCTGCACACAATGTGCCTTTTGATAAGCTAAAAACCATCGTTGTAGACCATCGTGCCTATAATCACTGCTCCACTTTCTTAGACAGTGTACAATGTGATGTGGTAGAAAAAACAACGGCCGACATCGCTTCCGATATCATCCAGCCAAGCGATGACTTTATTGCCTGGATTGTTCCTGCACACATGAATACCTCTGATGCAGTACGTGTTCTCCGCTCTGATGTAGCAAATACAGGGGATTATGTGCGCTATATCTGCTTGACGAAAAAGCCAGCAATTTATTCTGCCTCTGATTATTTCAGCTTGATGCTCTCCATCCCAGACCAAGCAGGGGGACTCAACAACATTCTCTCCCCTTTTGCTGCCTTAGGGGTTAATCTTACCTTGCTAGAAAGTCGTCCTATTGTGGATGAAAAAGAAACACGCCATCGTTTCTTCTTAGACTTTACAGGGGATATCAATGATATCCAGCTACAGCTCCTGATTAATGACCTATCACGCACCTGCCTCAGCTTCAGCCTACTTGGGGCATACAAGCATTTGGAATTAAGCCTATGAGTTACGGACTCCTAGGAAAAACCCTTCAGCACAGCTTTTCCCCACAGATTCATCAAAAAATAGGGGACTACTCCTATCAACTCTTTGAAGTGGCCCCAGATGACCTCCCTCACTTCTTTGAGGCATCACACTGGCAAGGCATCAATGTGACAATTCCTTATAAAGAAGCAGTCATGGATTTTTGCGACATCATTGATGACAAAGCAAGGCGTATTGGCTGTGTGAATACCATTGTGCGTCAAAAAGATGGCACCCTTTTTGGGACAAATACAGATTATGATGGTTTCTTATTCAGTCTGCATCATGCTGGCATCAATGTAGAAAATAAAAAATGCTTGATTTTAGGCAATGGTGCCACCTCTAAAACCATTCGCACAGTATTGACTGATGAAGGTGCACGGGAAATCTTAAATATCGCCCGTCACGATGGCATTCCATATGATGATATTCATCTTCATCACGACGCAGAGATTATTATCAACGCCACCCCTGTTGGGATGTATCCTGATACACCAAAAGCCCTCATTCAACTAGAGGGCTTTCATAAACTAGAAGCGGTCTTTGATGTGATTTACAACCCACATTTTAGCCAGCTGCTTTTAGACGCACAAAAAAAAGGCGCCATCGTCTGTGATGGCTTACCGATGCTCGTTGCACAGGCAGTGGTTGCTGCCAATTATTTCGTTGGCGTATCAGACATTGGGGAGACGATTCTTCCTATTCTAAGTGATATGCGTTATCAAACGGAAAATATTGTTCTTATTGGCATGCCAGGGGTCGGCAAATCAAGTGTCGGTCGTACCATCGCACGAAAAATGAAGCGTCCCTTTGTTGATATTGATACAGTCATCAAAAAAGCACACGGCGACATTCCCACATTCATTGAGAAAAATGGGATTGAAGCCTTCCGCACCTTAGAAAGCCGCTATATTGCAGAATATGGCAAAGAGCACGGTCAGATTATCGCCACTGGCGGCGGGGCCATTCTAAAACAAAAAAATAAAGCCCCTCTACAACAAAACGGTCGCCTGTATTGGCTAGAGCGTCCCCTCAAACAGTTGGCGACAAAAGGACGTCCTCTTTCCCAAGGAGGCTATGATACCCTTAGAAAGCTGAATCGTGAACGACGTCCCCTTTATCAAGATTTCGCCGATCGCCATATTTCACACTATGGCATCACACGCTCTGCAAAAATTATCATGGAGGATTTCTATGAAACTATCTATCATCAACGGCCCCAATCTTAATATGCTCGGTATTCGCGAGCCAGAAATTTATGGGGATACCACCTATGAAAAGCTCTGTGATTTACTCACAAAGTATGCCAAGGAAAAAAATATTGACATCGATATTTTTCAAAGCAACCATGAAGGAGACTTGGTTGATCACATTCAATCATGCTATCAAAACGCCGATGGCATCATTATCAATCCTGCAGCTTATACCCACACCTCGGTTGCACTCCTTGATGCATTAAAGGCTGTGGATTTACCCACTATTGAAGTCCATCTTTCTGAGGTGAGCACACGAGAGGATTTTCGACAAATCTCATATGTTCGTCCTGCCTGCCTCTATACCATCACTGGCAAAGGTATTCAAGGATACATGGAAGCCATTGACCGCCTTTACAATCATTTAAAATAAAAAAATAAACCTTACACCCATGAGTGTAAGGTTTATTTTTTTATTATTTATCCCAGATGCCTGGTTCTGTGTTATCAATACCAACTTTTTTAGCATTGAAAACTGGGTTTTTACCCGCTTTTTTCTGTACCATATAGTCGTCCAAGACTTTGGACGCAGTGCCACTGAGTAAGAAAATTGCCACAATGTTAACAATTGCCATGAGGCCCATGGTGATATCTGCCAAAGCCCATGCTGCATCCATGGAGTTGATTGCACCATAGAATACCATTGCCACACAAGATAATCTAAAGAGTAACATCACCAATTTGCTGTCACTGATAAAACGAACGTTAAATTCAGCATAGAAATAATTGCCAATCAATGAAGTAAAAGCAAACAATGCCACTGCAAAAGTGGTAAAGTGAATCCCTAATGGACCAAAAACACTACCAATAGATTGTTGAACCAAAGGAATACCATTTAATTCACCATGCACGGTGTATTTTTCAGCAAAGAGCACCAAGAAACCAGTGGTGGAACAAATAATAGCAGTGTCAATAAATACACTCAATACTTGAACCAAGCCTTGTTTTGTAGGGTGAGATACATTTGCTGCAGCTGCAGCATTTGGCGCAGACCCCATCCCAGCTTCGTTAGAGAATAGACCACGCTTTACACCCATCACCAAACAAGAACCCATCAAACCACCAAAAATAGATTTGAAATCAAGGGCATTGCTTAAAATCAAGGAGAGCACTTGTGGCAATTTTTCAATATTAGAAAAAACAACAGCCAACCCAATCACAATGTAGAAGATTGCCATGATTGGTACCAAGATAGATGAAACCTTACTAATTTTATCAGTACCACCAAAGAAAAGTAATGCAGAGGTCACTGCTAAAATAATACCAATATACACTGGTACTTGTGAATTCGCCCAGTCATTGGAATAATATTCAAAAGCGGAAGCAATATTAAATGCTTGTAATCCATTAAAACCATATGCGAAGGTTATAATTAGGAAAATAGAAAAAATAATGCCAAGCCAACGCATGCCCAAAGCTGTTTGGATATAATAAGCAGGGCCACCTTTAAAAATTTTGCCATCTCTTTGTTTATAGACCTGTGCTAATGTACTTTCGACAAAAGCGGATGCACCGCCAATCATCGCCATCAACCACATCCAGAACAATGCACCAGGGCCCCCAGCAACAATTGCAGTTGCCACCCCAGCAATATTCCCTGTCCCAACACGAGAAGCAGTTGCTACCATCAATGCTTGGAAAGATGAAATAGCTTCTTTGTCGTCAGATTTTTCCATGACCACTCTAAAGGATTCTGGAAACAATCTAAACTGTACAAATTTTGTTTTGATAGATAAAAAGATACCTATCGCTGCCAACATGATGATCAAGATGTAGGTGTACATAAAGTCATCAATGCTTACAATTAGTTGTGTAAAATCCATAACGTCCTCCTTCTTTTACTCTTGCACATGACAATAAAGGGCTACCACTTCTTTCTCATGTGATAAGAGCGCTCTTATTTTTTTTGAAATAGGTTGACACCACCATCTTCCTATTTCAGCTCAGCACAATATGGGCAACCTTACTGAGTTTGTGAAATATATTACGTTTTTCAATATAACGTGAATGACATTTCTTGTCAACAAATATTTACAAAAAGCTTTCTTATCCTTTTTATCCCTAGGGGGCTTTATAGAGAGACTTCATTTGTCAGATTTGTCATGAATAATTTTTCAATTTCAACACGATCTTCTGTTTTTCCCAATGCCCACATCAGCTTTGTGATGGTGGCCTCTTGACTCATATCATGCACAGGAATACCACCACATTCTTTGACACGTTTTCCTGTTTCATAGACATCCAAATTACTACCCTCATAGCGACATTGACTGCCCACAAGAATAGGAATACCTGCTTCTGAAGCCTTGCAAATTTCTTTCAGCATGCCATCTTTTTGAATGAATGGCACCCCACCTAGACCAAACCCTTCAATAAAGAATCCGCGATAGCCTTTCTCTAAGAGGAAAGGTAAAATCTCTGCATTCATTCCTGGAAAATGCTTAATCACAGCAACATCGTTGCAAAAAGTAGGGGTAAAAGCAAAGGTGCCTTGAATAGGATGATGTTGGGGATAAAGCATCATCCCCATGGCATTGGACTCCGCCACCAAGGGATAGTTAATACTTTCAAAAGCATCAAAGCTAATGGTACGAACCTTGGCAGTACGACAACCTAGCATAATCTTACGATTGAAAGCAACATACACCCCACCACCGCCAATATCTGCCATTTTAATGGCACAACGCAGGTTATCAATGGCATCTGTCAAAGGCGCAGATATCGACAGTTGGCTGCCTGTCAATACGATAGGAATTGGCGCATACATGCACATGAAAGAAAGCATCGACGCTGTGTAAGCCATGGTATCTGTCCCATGAATAATGATGATACCATCATAGGCTTGAATATTTTCCTGAATCAAGTGCGCAATACCCACCCAGTCCTCTGGCAAAATATTAGCGCTGTCTAAGGACGCATAGTCTTGCGTATCTATCAAGTATTGGTTTTTTTCTTCTCCTAAAAGAGAGAGAATCTTGTCCGCACAAATGCCAGGGGCCAATCCTTGTAGTGTTGCCACACTTGAAAAGGTGCCACCTGTATTGATAATCAAAAATTTTTTCATAAATAACTCCTTTAATATCACCAAAAAAAGCAGGCAGCCATGGCTGCCTGCTTTTTTAGTTCTTATTAGTTATTCCAAGAATTCCCGTATTTCTTTTGCTCACGCTTTTTAAGAAATACCAACACCGCAAACATAATAGCAAGTCCAATGATAAATGGAACATAAGGATTGCGTAAAAATCCAGCAAGAATATACATTATTGCTGAGATAGCAGCCACTGTCAATGCATAAGGCAATTGTGTATTGACGTGGTTAATATGAGAGCATTGTGCCCCAGCAGATGCCATGATGGTGGTATCTGAAATTGGAGAGCAATGGTCCCCACAAACAGCCCCTGCCATACATGCTGACATCGCAATAATCATTAATTGTGGGTCTGTTTCGTGGAACGCTGCTACAACAATTGGAATCAAAATACCAAATGTGCCCCATGATGTCCCAGATGCAAAGGCCAATCCACAGCCTACCAAGAAGATGATAAATGGCAAGAAGTTCACCAAATGACCAGCAGAACCTTGAATGATGCCAGCAACATATTCTGCTGCACCAAGGCTGTCTGTCATGGATTTGAGTGACCATGCAAAGGTCAAAATAAGAATTGGTGCAATCATTGCTGCAAAGCCTTTTGGTACACATTCCATGAATTCAGAGAAAGTCATCACACGGTGTGCCATATAATAAACCAAGGTAATCACTAAGCTGAAGAATGCCCCAACCGACAAACCTACAGAAGCATCACTGTTAGAGAAGGCATCAACAAAGTCCCAGCTTTCAAAGAAACCACCACTCCAAATCATCCCAATGACGCAAGTGATGATCAAGCTGATTACAGGAAGGAGCATATTGGATAGGCCACCCTCTTCGTTGATTTTTCCTTCATTAAAATCATCAAAAGGACGCTCCTCAGTGGTATATAAATCTCCTTTAATTGCATTGATTTCATGACGTTCCATCAAACCATAATCGGCCTTCATGCTGGTAATCGCAAACATGAAAATAATGGTAAAAATAGCATAAAAGTTGTAAGGAATGCATTGAATAAAGAGTGCAATACCATTTTCATTCCCTGGAACGAAGCCAGAAACAGCTGCCGCCCATGAAGAAATTGGTGCAATAATACAAATTGGTGCCGCAGTCGCATCAATTAAATATGCCAACTTCGCACGAGACACCTTGAATTTGTCTGTGACAGGACGCATCACGCTCCCAACTGTCAAACAGTTGAAATAGTCATCAATAAAAATCAATAGCCCCAACATAATTGTTGCCACCTGAGCGCCACGTCTGGTTTTAATTTTAGATTGTGCCCAACGGCCAAACGCAGCAGAGCCTCCAGCACGATTCATCAATGAAACAATAATACCTAAAATAACCAAGAAAATTAAAATACCTACATTGTATGAATCTGATAATACGGCTACCACACCATCTGTGTAAACATGGGTCACTGTGTTTTGGAAATTAAAGCCAGAAAATAGTAGCCCCCCAGCCAATACACCAATAAACAATGAGCTATACACTTCTTTGGTAATCAATGCCAAAGTGATTGCAATGATTGGCGGTACCAATGCCCAAAAGGACTGCTGTACCGTTTTTTCATTTGTAGTAAATGCCGCTACAAGCATGATCGCTACAATGATGAGCAAAATCACTGCTGTTCCATAACGGAATTTCTTTTTTTCTCCCATCTTTGGGTCTCTCCCCTTTTCTTTTCAAATGATTTACAGATTATTTTACACCTTTACACCATATTAATCTACCCACAGAGAACAAAATAAAGCCATACATCACATATAATTTATTTATAACTGCTCACTATCGCAAAAAATAAAGTAGAATACCCCTCTTTCCCTTCATTAGTGCAGTGCCTTGGTTGGACAGACCTTTACGCACTCTTGGCAGAGAATGCATTCTGTGCCATTTTGACGACTGCGTGCCTCTTTATTTACCTCAACATCCATTGGACACACACGCAAGCATTTGCCACAATGAATGCAACGGTCCTCATCACAATGGATTCTTAATAGCGCATAATAACTCATTGGCTTCAAAAAAACAGTGATTGGGCAAATATATTTACAAAAAGCACGATTATCCTTAAAGAGAAAAGCCAGACCAATCCCAATCGCATAATAAAGCACATTGCCAGCAATAAATAGCCAAAACATCATCTGCTCGAGATGGGCAATTTGTGCAAAAAACAATCCCCCTACCAATGCAAGAGAAAGCACAAAAACGATATAGCGTAAGAAACCAATGTGAGGCCGTGGTGCTTTTCGCACTTTATAGGGCAAAAGGTCTAGCACCATAGCAGTCCAGCACGCATATCCACACCACCCTCTACCAAAAAGCAAGGGACCAAAGATTTTTGCCACTGCATAATGAATCGTGGCCCCTTGAAAAATACCAAGGCATAAATAATACCAAAAGCCCTCAATCTGCATATTTTCATGTGAAATCAATCCCAAATAAATCAACATATAGCTGCCCACTGCAAATTGTACAAACTGACGGGCATAGGATTTTTTTTGAACCATCAAAACAAGTCCAATAGCAATGCAACAACCAATATAAGAAAAATTCAATAAATAAAATAAATGGCCAGTGCTACGCCATAGCACAAAAGCAATGCACTCGAAAACAATAAATAATATACCAGCTAAACGATAGTCCTTCACTTCATATCTCTCCATTGCAAATGATATATTGCTCCATATAAATTGTTAAAACACAGTTTATTTTTCTCATTATACACAATAATTGGAGCACATCACAAAAAAACCACTCCCAAAGGAATGGTTTCTCATTTTAAATTATTGCGGATGTTTTTCAAGCCACTTGACTGCATAGGGGCAAATCGCGGTGACTTCTCCCTCTTGCTTTTTAATTTCTGCCACTGCCATCTCTACTAATTTACTAGCAATGCCTTGACCACGCAAGCTTTCATCTACAAAAGTATGATTGATGCAATAGCCCTTTTCCTCTTTTGGGAAAGTAATTTCTGCCAGAAGCTTTCCAGATTCATCAACAGAAAAAATACGTGTGTTTTCTATTTGAAAATCCATAGTAAATCCCTCCTATGTACATTTTCTTTGATCAGATTTTTATTACCAATTTTCACTTCGATATTTATCCATAAGTTGTGTAAATAATTCTTGTGTGGTTGGTGGTGTATAGGTGATGGCATTGGCCCCTGCTTCAATGGTTCGCATGATGGATTCTTCGGTATCGCCACCACTGGCAATAATTGGCACTTCATGATAAGTTTCACGGATTTTACGTACAATATCGGTGGTCTTTGCACCACCTGCCACATTTAAAATCGTGGCTCCTGAATCCAATCGTGCTTCAATGTCCGTATTTTCGCTGGTCACTGTGACAATCACAGGAATATCCACAGCCTTTGAAACAATTTTTAAATTCACATTGGAAATAGGGGAGTTCAATATCACCCCAAAAGCCCCTTGGCTTTCAACATCTTTTGCCAACGTGACAGTACGAAGGCCTTTTGTGGTACCACCACCAACACCACAAAACACAGGCGTATAAGAAGCTGAAATAATGGCTTGACTTATGGATTGTTGAGGAGTGAATGGATACACTGCAAAAATCGCATCTGCATCACAATTTCGAATAATGGCCAAGTCAGTGGTAAAAACCAAACTTTTGATACGACGACCATAAATTAAAATACCACTTGCCTTGCGAATCACCTGGGGCAATTCAAGGATATGATGACGCAAGGTGGTACGCACGGATGGCATAAACTTGCGATCACCTTTTAGTTCATTATTATTTGAAGGCGTTTCAGACATCTTGCATTTCTCCTTTATTCACACATTTGTGTACTATAAGCTTATATTTTCTAAGTACCCATTCTGATGAAATACTAGCGATATTATAGCGTATAAAAAAAACCAAAAAGCTGGTGTATGAATCACCAGCTTGAATGAATTATTTATTTTTGCCAAATTTTTTCTTGTTGGGGTTATTTGGAAACCATCCACGTGCCACACGCTTTTCTTGCTCCTTGAGCTCGCCAATACTCCAAAAAGAAGAAACCCCGAGAACAGCCAAGGTTGCAGATATTACCACCTGATGAACAAATAAGGATAGACCACAAAAAATAAGTCCTGCCACTAAAAAGCATGGCCAAATTGCAGACGAAAAATAGTATTCTCCTTTAATCACCAATGGATGAAATAAGCCAATACATAAAAATACAATGACGCCAATCAATAATCCCTGAAAAGTCATTACAAGCTCCCTTCAAAATAACAACGCAAAATATTTATCTCTTATTTTAATTATTATAAGCGAAAATATTTCATTTGCGCAATCCTTTTCTACAAGGACCTATTTATTTCTAGAAAGGCTCAAGGCAAAGATAGAAGTTTCCTTTAAATAAAAGCTACCAATAAAAATGAATAAAGGCATCGGTGCCAAGAAAACAATCGCTGATGCAACCCCCATGCTTCCTGCCACATAGCCTATCGCCAATGGTGCAAAAAAACTACCAATAAGCTGCCCCAAGGCTGGTATGATGGAAATAATCAAGGACATCAAATGATCAGGCACCGATTCACTTGGAATCACTGAATTGACAATGGCCAAACAGCCTGCAATAAATACTGCCGAAACAAACAAGCTACCTGATAACAGGGTGTTGCCCATTTCAATAAATAAAAACGCCATAAAGCTCAAGCTACCTGCAAAGCCAGCCAGCATGACAGTGCGACGACGTCCAATATAGTCGGATAAAATAGGGACAAAAGCCTCACCCAGAAAACTGCCAATACCAAAACCCGCAAAAACGATACCCGCTTGAACAATGGGCATAGATTTCACAGTCGCCAGATACAGAATGCCATAATTGCTCATGGTAAAGTACCAAATAGCCGCAAAGCTCGTCATACCAACACAAAGCATGATATTAGGATATTTCATGAGGACACCGATGGATTCGCCCTCTATATTTTTTTTCAACGCTTCTTTAAAGGAAAGGTTTCTCCCAAAAATACAGAAAGCCAAGACAGCCAGTATTAAAAGTATTCCTACCAATATATAGGCCCCTTTCCAACCAAAGAGGCTTGCCCCGATTTTAGTGAGCAAGATTGCTCCGCCAGCAGAACCCACCAAAGAATAACTTGCCATACTCACTCCAAAAAAGAGGCCTCGCTTTCTTGGATTACTGTGTTTTCCGAGTAATCTCAAACTGGGTGCACAAATCGTACTCACGCCAAAGCCCAAGACCGCCGTCAATAAATACAGCACAATAACACTGTTGCAAAACCCTATACCTAAAGCAGCAAGCGCCGCTATTAAAAACCCTGCCATCATCACAGGAATTTGTCCAAATCTCCCAGCCAAAGGGCCGCTAATAATGATAGAGGCCGAAGCAAAAAGTGCCATCATGGCCATTAGATAACCATTGTGTTGGGTTTCTAATTGAAAGGTGGGCGAATAATAAGCAAATAAAAATGAGGACGCATTTTGCGCCACACCACAGATACTCCATCCCATAATCATTAACGCAAGACTTCGATACTGCAGAGGATAGTTGTTGATAGACATGAATACGCACTTCCCTTCTACGTGTTCAATATAAAAAGGGCAATACCATTGGTCATAGTATCACCCTTTGTCAGTCTTAATGGATAAAAATCATATCCATCATATGCCAATATGGAATCAGCAAACCAAAAACAAGTGCAAAGTTGACAACAATTTTCATACTCATTATTTTAGCAAAATCAGCCACACGAATCATCCCAAAAGAGAAGAAAATGAGATAAAGAGCATATTCATATGGTAGTACAATTTGGTCGATCCCGCTACTAATAATATAATACAACGTCATTGGTTCAATACCTAAATTGAGACAAATCTCTGTGAGTGGTTGTGTGAAGGCTGCCATCATTGCCATCGGTGTCATAAGGAAGTTCATTAAGAAGAACAATACCCATACAAAAAGATAGAATAAATAATAGCTCTTTCCAGAAAGCACTGGCAATGCCATATTTGCAACCAATTGACCAATGCCCAAAGCCCCAGCCACATTCCCAATAGACAAGCAAGCTGTAACGAAGAAAATAAATCCCCAGTTAACTTTTTTAATGTCTTCAGGCGTTGCTAAATCAACACCTGGTAGGAAGAATAGACAAGGAATCACTGCAAATCCCCATGCTGCATCAATACCAAAGGTATTACTTGTGAGTAAAAAGGTGAAAAGAAGAATTAAAATAACAAGAGACTTCTTTTCTTGTGAAGACATTTTACCCATTTTTGCTAATTCGCCACGAAAATAGTCTTTTCCATTAATAGGTTCCGATGGTTTAAAAATAATCGTACATAGAAATGCCATAATAATAGTATATAACACCATTGGCGCCTGATGATGAACAATTTCAAACCAGCCTACAGATTTTGGCCCACCTGCTGATTCACCAAAGCCTAACAAGATCATAATATTAGTGCTGTATAAATAATTTAATGGCAATAGTGAAGCAAGTGCTGCACTGATCATAATCCCACCAGAAGCTTTTCCTGGTTTTAATTCTAATGCTCGGCAAATACCATAAGACAATGCCGCCATCGGAATACAAGCATTATCTAAGATGAAAAGATTGAGGATAACACCAGTGAGGGTCAACCCCCAAATCATACCCTTATAGCTTGCCCCAGTAAGTAAAATACAATGATAGGCTGTACGCTTAAGAAGTCCCGTTTTTTCTAGGATGACAGCTAAAATCAGTCCACCAATGAGCATCCAGGGTACATAATTTAACCAAGCTGCAAATGCAGTCGCCCCTTCTGCTAATCCAGTAATAATATATAGAATTGGCAGTGCCAAGGCCACGCCTGTTTGTGGCAGAGAGTCTGTTGCAAAAGAAATGATAGCAATCAAGGTCATGACAAAAAACAAACGGAGTTGACCAGTAAAAATATCATTGGTTGGAATCAAGAACATAACCACAGGTAACAAGGTGAGAATAATTTTAATCCAATCACCACGTGTGCGATTGATTGTTGATATATTTGTAGCCATTCAATCCATCTCCTTTTTTAAAAATGTATGCCTTCAGCGTTTTCATCGCCATCATCAAGCCCATCAGACATTTGCTCACTTGTTACACAAGCAGCCATTGCACTCTTATATCCTTCAGCACCTACAACTGTGGTAATCTCTTGAATCATGCCTTCTGCAGCACCCGGCATTCTAAAAGACATATTATCCACACGCTTCACTGGGATTTCTTGTGGTTGAGGCAACTGTGGCACATAATCATAAGGATAGCGATATGCCCGATAGATACAAGTTTCATTGATGCCATTGGTATCTTTCACCAAGTTGTCAAAAGGTGCACGATATTCCCAAACAATTTCTTTTTCAGCAGTCACTTCAAAGACCCTACAGAAACATCCCTCAGTAATCAATGTATTGCCATTGGCTAGACGTTGTGCCGAACTCACCAGTTGGCTATAAAAAGTGCTATTTTCGACAATAGGCATCAAACCTGTCATGGCATCGCTTCCCTTGAAACTCCATACCACTTTCAAAGTCACTGGATCAATCTCTAAAATTCGTGAATGATCTCGTTGATCTACTTTGGTACCATCTTTCGACAAACGGCCTGGCAAACCATAACCAGCCCAGCCGCCATTGTCAAATACCAGAATATTCCCCGCTCCTGGCAATCCCTTTGGAATCATGTGACAGTGATGCTGCCCTATGATTTGTCCAATCTTTCTCAATGCAGGTGTTTTAGTAAAATCAGGTCCTATCTGCCAAACAATCTTACCGGTTTTCTTATCGGTAATTGCCATAATATTTGCTTCTCTGGCATCCCAAATGATATTTTCCGGATGAAAGCGTTCATCTCCAGCATCATACCACTTATTTGGACCAAGATAGCTCATTGAATTAATGTGCATCCAATCGCCAAGCTCACCATTTTTGGTGAAATGTTGATTAGGATTTCTAAAGAGAACATTTTTAACCTCTTCGGATAGACCTAATTCTCTAAAATGTTCACTCATTCGCCATTTCCAGACAATGTTACCTTCCCAATCAACTTCAATAAATACATCATCCAATAATTGTTTATCACTGATTTTATGATTATGAATGGTTTCATGGCATAAAATTAATGTGTTGCCATTGTCTATTTGACACGCCATTTCAGGCGCAGGATACCCTACTGGGTTACCTGTGCGTTGAAAGTCATGGTGCTGACGTGCCATCCAACGCCCTTCATGGCCTTCATCCTCTATAAATTCAAATTTATCAAAGGACCAAACCACATTCCCATCCCAATCGATTTGAGTTAAATCCGTTTGATCTTGATAGGAATAAGCTGCATCTCGTAAGCCCAAACTGCCTAAACAATAGCCTCCCTTTAAAAGTTTATTTGGAAAGCCTTGAAAATCCTTCCAAAATTTTACAACATTGCCATTCATATCAATCAGAACAGCCCCTAGATTCTCCACCGGAATCAAAGTATAGCCATTATCACATTTTTCAGGGGTATAAATTGTCGTCCCTGTTGGAAAAACACTTGACGCACCCATAAAAGCACCTCTCTTTTTCTTATTCATTCTATAATTATATTTTATTTATTTTTTGCGTTAATATTAATAACGTCCGTTAAGGTTTTTGGAAAATCTATAAAAAAAAGAACTGCTCGTCTTCTAAAATTTCTAAAAGACAAACGGTTCTTCAATAATACATTAGCGATTTATTTTCAGCTAAATATTGCTGTAACTGTTGGGACTCTTTAATCAATATCCCTTGTGATGTGCGTTCTAAAACGTCCTCTTTTTTCAGTGCATTGATGATACGAGAAACTGTCACTGGATGCATGGACAAGTATTTTCCAATTTCCACATTGGTGTATTTTTTTGAAAGGATAGGGCCTTCTGTGGTAAGATGACTTTTTGTCAACAAAAAGTGGCAGAGCAATGCAGTACCATGGTGTTCTTTTCGGCTATTAACTTTACGCTCTAACTCATCAAATACGCTCACACTTAGGCTGATAATTTCTTCCAATAACTCCGGCTGTCCTCTCAAAAAGTCTTTGCACACTTTAATAGGAACGCGATAGCAAACACATTCTTCCTCAGCAATAAAATCATCACTACAATTGCCATCAAAAGCTTTATCATAGATACATAAAAGTCCCACAATGGAGCCAACGATTTGTCCACTTTCTTTGATGATCATAATATGAATATCACCATTAGAACTCATGACTTCTCGCTTCACAGCGCCTTTCTTGAGATAAAAGACCGCATTCATCGGAAAGCCACGGCGTAATAAATAGTCGCCTTTTTTGAATTTGCACGTAGTCACCCCTGGTAAATGACGAAATGGCATGTATGTGCTCCTTTCCCATTATTTGAATATATTCATCATAACAAAATTTGAAATCTCATAAAAGAAAAATAGCAAAATTTTTTACTTGAATCTTCTTCCTTTCAATAAAAAAAGCTAGCACCATGTGCTAGCTTTTTTTATTATTCAATGCCTAAGAGTTTGTAGTCCTTTTCTTCGATGGCTTTTTTGATAACATCATCTGCAACATCTTGAGTAAGGGTGAGGATTGCGCTGTCTTTTTCGTGGGAAACTTCTGCACTTTCAACGCCATCTAACGCTTCTAGGGCTTTCTTCACTGCGGCTTCGCAGTGTCCACACATCATTCCTTCAATTTTAAGTGTTTTTTTCATTCGTTGTTCTCCTTTCTTTTCCTTTATCCCAATATATTCATAATCAGCACCTTCAATCGTCTCTCGTATGATTGCTTCATCAATGGAATCAGTGTGCTGAATAAGGACTTCTCCGGTCTCAAAGTCTGGTGTGGCGCTGGTGATGCCATCAATACTTTCTAGGGCTTTTTTGACACGGTTTTCACAATGTCCGCACATCATGCCACCCACTGCGATAATGACGTTTTGCTTCTTCTCAATAGATGGTGCTTGGTTAATGACTGTCATCTCTCCTTGCACAAACGCCGATGAATGAGGCTTCAACCGATGTATATCAAACAAATTCAAGCGCAAGGCATTCATACAAACGGTAAAGCTTGATAACGCCATGGCGGCCGCTGCCAACATTGGATTGATTTGAATGCTTTTATAAACCCCAGCAGCCACTGGAATCAAAAGGGCATTATAAGCAAAGGCCCAAAATAAATTCTCGTGAATGTTTTTGAGGGTCGCTCGACTCAAACGAATGGCCGCAGATACATCTGTCAATTTTGATTGCATCAGCACGACATTGGCGGCATCAATCGCCACATCTGTTCCTGCACCAATGGCGATACCAATATCCGCACAAGTAAGGGCTGGTGCATCATTAATGCCATCGCCCACCATAGCGACTTTACCACGCTGCTGTAAGGATTGAATCACTTGCGCTTTGCCTTCTGGCAAGACCCCAGCAATCACTTGATTTACCCCAGCCTGTTCCCCAATGGCTTTAGCGGTCTGTGCATTGTCACCAGTCAGCATGACCACCTCAATGCCCATGGCTTGTAACTCTTGAACCGCTTGGGCAGAATCTTTTTTAATCACATCTGCCACAGCAATCACACCGAGGACTTCTCCGTCTCTCTCAAAAAAGAGAGGGGTTTTGCCCATTTTTGCCAAGGCATCTGCACGTTCTTGCAAAACGGCTGGAATATCCGCTAGAGCAGCAATAAAGTTGCTAGAACCAGCATGAACCATGGCCCCATTAATATTACCTTCTAGACCATGGCCACTCAGCGCCTTAAATGCTTCTACATGTTCGCTGATGATATGCTGTGCCTCTGCTTGAGCGATAATCGCCTTTGCCAAGGGGTGTTCACTTTTTTTCTCAAGGGCATACGCCATTGCCAAAAGCTCAATATCACTCACCCCATCCACAGTGAGAATATCGGTGACAGCTGGCTTGCCTTCTGTAATGGTGCCAGTCTTATCTAAGGCCACCACCTTGACTTTGCCTGTGCTTTCCAAGGCTTCACTGGTTTTAAACAAAATACCATGCTTTGCCCCCATGCCATTGCCAACCATAATTGCCACTGGAGTCGCCAATCCTAGTGCACATGGACAAGAAATCACCAACACTGATATGGCATGGGTCAATGCCACTGCCCAGGATTGTCCAAGCAATACCCAAACAGCCATCACCACAACAGCAAGGCCGATTACTACAGGCACAAAAACCCCCGATACCTTATCGGCAATACGCGCAATAGGCGCCTTGGTCCCTGCTGCATCGCTGACCATTTGGATAATTTGAGCAAAGGTGGTATCTTCTCCAATACGCGTGGCGCGTGCCTTGATATAGCCTGATTGATTCATCGTTGCCGCACTCACAGTATCGCCAATCCCCTTATCCACTGGAATAGACTCACCAGTCAGGGCTGATTCATCAATGGCAGTCGTGCCTTCAAGAATGACACCATCCACTGGAATAGCAGTGCCTGGCTTGACCAAAAAGATATCTCCTAGCGCCACCTCATCAATGCCTACTTCCACAGCCAAGCCATCGCGCTCTACCACCGCCAGCTTTGGCGCCATTTTCATAAGGTTTTTCAGGGCATCGGTTGTACGCCCCTTTGACATAGATTCGAGCATTTTACCCACAGTGATTAACGCTGGGATCATCGCTGCTGATTCAAAATACAGTTGCTCATGATACAACGGCATCAAGGATTCGTTTCCGCTTCCATTGGTCACCAACCAAGTCATCTTCATAAGAATATAAAGAGACCAGCCAAAAGATACACTCGATCCAAGCGCCACCAGCGTATCCATATTGGGGCTGCCATGAATCAGTGATTTAAAACCAGATACAAAAAATGCATGATTGATCAACATCACACCAATAGCAATCAACAACTGAATAATCGCCAATCCAAGATGATTGTGCTTCAGCATATCTGGCAACGGCCATCCAAGCATATTGTAGCCCATAGTGATATACATCAAAACTGCCAAAAAGCCAATAGACCACATTAAACGACGCATGAGCTTTGGCGTCTCTCGGTCCTTCAATGCATCGGCTTCTATGGCCATTCTATCGCTTGCAGCCGTAGAATGATGCTGTCCATCCTTTGGCTGGGCACCATAGCCTGCATTGCTAACCGCTTGGCAAATCACTTCTGGCGCAACATCCCCTTCCACAGTCATGGCATTGGTCAACAAGGACACCGAAACTGATTCAACACCAGGCACCTTCGCCACGGCTTTTTCTACATGCCCTTGACAAGCTGCACAGGTCATACCTGTGACAACATAGTGTGTCATCTAACCACCTTCTTTACTTCATTAATTTTTGAAGCACTTGGCAGAGTTCATCAATGGTTTCATCTTTTCCTGCACGAATATCATTTGCCACACACGTTTTAATATGACTCGCCAACAGCACCTTATTAAAGCTATTAAGAGCGCTCGTTGCCGCCGAAACCTGAATTAAAATATCTGGACAATAGCTATTATTCTCCACCATTTTCTCAATGCCACGCACCTGTCCTTCAATTTTTCGCAAGCGTGCCAACAATGCTTTCTTTTCTTCCTCATCACGCATTTTATGCTTGCCACCACACGCTGGACAATCCACCTCTCCACAATTTTCAATTTCTTCCATCTGAACACCTCCATATACCCATGGGGGGTATTTATCTCCCTTTCATACTATACCCCATATGGGTATATGTCAAGATTCAAAATAAGCCCATCCACTGGTGGATGGGCTTATTGATTAATTTCTGACAAACTCTACAATCTGTCCGCCACAGGCTTGGATAAATTCCATGTCATGGGTGGTAATGAGAATGGTTTTGCCTTGGTTGGCTATGTCGTGAATCAATTCGATGGTTTTCTGCATGCTTTTCTTACACAAGCCGCTGGTGGGTTCATCGAAAATGACGATGGGTTTTGGGGAGGCTTTACAGAGGGCAATGGTTAGTCGCTGTTTTTCCCCACCTGAAAGGCTTTGGGGATGCGCTTCTCGTTTATCCCACAATTCAAGGTCACGCAATATTTTTTCTTTAAAGGCTGCATCTTGGCTGACGATGGATATTTCTGACCAAACGCTGTCGGTAAAAAGTTGCATGTTGACGTCTTGCATCACAAGAGAAATCCATTGGCCCATTTTGCGCAGTTCTTTATGCGCATAGTAGGTACTGCCTTTGCGATTTTTTTCGAGCCTACATAAATATCGCAGAAAGGTGGATTTGCCTACACCATTGGCGCCTACAATAAAATGAATGCCTGGCTGCCAACCAATGCTACAGTTAAGCACTGGCTTGCCCTTTCTGTAGTTGAAGCAATAATGAGCGCAAAGGAGTTTCCCTTCTTCGTCTTGTGTGCTACAAAGTGCCACCTGACGATAGGGCATGTCTCTTTTTTTGACACTTTCTAGCGTCAATTGCTCTAGCGTGCGAAGTTGCCACCGGGCTATGACGCTGTCATTCAAAGTGTTTTGATTATAGTGGTGTAATACGCCATCTGCCAATACTAAAAACTGGTCAAAAATATCGGCTAAGTAATACAGGCGATGCTCTGCAACTAGAATAATTTTTCCCATCTTTTTTAGGAGAATCAATGCTTCCTTAAGACGCGCTATCGAAGCGGCATCTAATGATGACGACGGCTCGTCAAAAATATAGACATCTTGCTCCAAGCATGCCACGCTTAAAATTGCTACCAGTTGCTTTTCACCGCCAGAAAGTTCAAGCAGTGGACGGTCGAGCAATGCTTCTGCATGCAAAAGGGTGGCATATTTCTTAATGCGTGATAGGATTTCTTCTCTTGGAATGCCTCTGTTTTCCATGGCAAAAGCAATTTCATCTGTTGACTGAAGTGCATAAAATTGACTTTTGGGATTTTGAAACACTGTGGAAATAAATGCGCTCCGTTCCTCAATAGACAGCGGAAGGATATTCTTACCATTGTAAAGAATTTCTCCTTGAATATTTGCATCGGTCATATGAGGAATGACGCCGTTTAATAAGCGGATTAAGGTGCTTTTTCCACAGCCAGAATGGCCTGTTAGCACAGTGATTTCGCCTGGCTTGAGCGTCATATGTACATCACGAAAGATGGTCTTTTCATCAAAAGCAACCTGTAAATTTTTCAGTTCGAGCATTCTCTTCTCCTATGACACAATCGAACAATAGCACGCCAAGATGATGAGTCCTACACAAGCAGTGATGGCAAGATAATCTTGTGGCTTTAATCTTGCCATCTCAAGGCTACTACGCTTTTGGCCCACAACCATGCCCCTTGTCATTGCTGATATTGCAACATCATCGGCAGATTTTAAAACGCACATCAACAATGGCACCATGCGATATTCCAACAATCGTTCTGGGGTTTTCCACAATGTTCTTAAGGTTAAATCATGCATCATCATGGCTTCTCGGATTTGTCGGTAGTCACACTTAATGGTGGCAAAAAATCGGAACATGACTGATATTGGGATGATCAATACATCTGTCAAATGCATCCGATGCAGAGATGCCACTAGATGTGACATGGTGGTGGTAGAAAAGGTGTAATACCCCATGACAGCACCTGGTAAGAGCCGCACAAAAATCCCTGACAAAATCAACAATAAAAGTCCTACTGCATGAGAAAGATAGGACACCCCTTGTGTAGAAATTGCCCATAAGACCAAAAGGATTACACTATTCTTTAAAAAGAACCACCATTTGCCAATGGACAATAGCAGCAAAAAGGGCACCAACATCACCACAAGAGATACTATTGGAAATTTATTTTGTGTGCTCCCAGAAATGCAGACTGTGGCAATCACAATGGTTGCAAGAAGTTTGGTGCGAAAGTCGAATGCGAGTGTCATCTTTTTCATACCATATTGGCTTTCTTGAAATGTTTTTTCATAAAGCGTATGCCAAGACTTGCGCCAATGTATGCCCCTAGCACAGTGCCCATTGCAATAGGCAGCATCGACCAAGTAGGTAGCACAGCTGAAAATTGTTCAACAAACTCTTCGCCATAGCCGCTGTCTAGAAGTTGTTGTAAATAGGCATCACGACTTAAAATGAGTGGCAAGAAATTAAACATCATGCACAGCATAAAGGCACAGCACGCCCAACGTGCATGACGAATGCTTTTATAGCCTCCTTGTTTGAGAATCCATTCACTGATGAGGGCACACAACAAAGCGCCAATCCATATATAGATACCATGCCCCGACATGGAAAATACAAGGGCAAAAATAATACCCAGAATCATCACCATACCAAAGCGATGAATTCTCGTGGTATACAAAATAAAAACAATAGAACCAAAGAATGCACAGCTCATCGGCACAAAAGGCATCAACACTGGAATAAAGCCAATACAGCCACCGACATAGGTCACTAAAATACAGAGCACAGAAAATACACCTGCATTTACCAAATCTTTTACATTAAATGATTTTGTAGCCATGTTTTATCTCCTTTACGAGGGAATCAATATTGGTAGCAATCGGTCAAGGCACTGCGTTTGAGCATCGCAGCATAGGTTGGCGAATGCTGGGTCAACTCTTCGTGGGTGCCCACGGCCTCTACGTATCCATCCTTTAAGACGACAATCTTATCTGCTTTTTCAATGGATTTTAGACGATGTGAAATAATCACAACGGTTTTTCCTTTAATCAGTTGATGCAAGCTTTGTTGGATGGCCAATTCATTTTCTACATCCAAGGAAGCACTGATTTCATCGAGAAGAATAATCGGCGCATCCTTGAGAATTGCTCGTGCAATAGAAATACGCTGACGCTCCCCACCAGATAGCTTCATCCCGTTTTCCCCAACAAGGGTTTGATAGCCCTCTGGCAACTGGCTGATAAAGGCATGGCAATGCGCCTGCTTGGCAGCTTCTATGACATCCTCATCAGTGGCACCTTGATTGCCTAGACGAATATTCTCCATAATGCTGGTGTTAAACAACGTAATATCCTGAAAAACAATCGATACCTTATCAAATAAATCTTCTACAGCAATATCCTTGATGTCTTTGCCATCAATCAAAATCCGACCAGCATCGTAATCATACAATCGTGACATCAGCCGCAATAGCGTTGTTTTGCCACAGCCAGATGGGCCAATCAAGGCTGTAAGCTCCCCTTGCTTTGCTTCAAAGGACACCTGATGGAGAATAGTTGACTCACCATTGTAAGAAAAATCCACATTTTCTAGCTGTATCGAATAATTTTTGATTTTATAGGGTTCCCCTTCTTGGCAGTTGGTCTGACGCAAGGTTCGTACACGCTTGATGCGTGCATCAATCATCAGTAGCTCACCAACTTCTGAAAAAATGCTTGCAATCCCATCAATAATACGAGAAGCCCCAATGATATAGCCCACTAGATAAAGCAAGCTCAAATGCCCCGCGGCGTACAATAGGCTTCCTACCAATACAGTCAATCCGAGGGTAAATTGCAGCATCGTGACGGAGAGACAAATTGGAATCACTTGTGAGAGTTCTGTTTTAATATGCACCTTTTCCGAATCTTCAATGGCACCCTGAAGGGCTGCTAAGGTTTCTGCTTTTTGACCATAGCTTTTAATTTCTTGTTGCATTTCAATGGTTTCTTGAAAAATTTCACTATTTTTTCGCAAACGTTCGAAGTATTTTGTAGTACCACGTACCTGTGCTTTTTTACTGAGATAAAGCAAGAGCATACTCAAAATCACTGGCGCAATGAGGGCACTTCCCAAAAACGGGCTGCCGGCAACCATCATGATGGCAATCATCACAAAAAAAGCACAAAAGCCAAAGAATTGAGGAATAGCATGGCTCATAGCATGCTCAATATCCGCCACATCCTGCATAAAGGTTTGTGAAAGATCACTCACATGATGCTTGGAGAAAAACGAAAGAGGCAGTTTTTTCAAGGTATCGGCGATGTTGATTCGCAGATTAGCTGCTTCTTTATAAGTTTCATTATAGGTGGTGCCATAGGAATAATTGATAAACAGTGTCATCACAAGAGCTATTCCAATGAGAATCCCTACATAAAAAGTGGTGCCTCGCACACCATCGCCAAGAAGATCCTGCACAAAAATCAAAAGCACAATCATCGGCAACATATAAGCAATATTGGTTAAAAAAGCACCAAAAGACGCCCATAGCATTCCCTTTGCGCCTGTATCGGTTAAAGCAAAGGTTTTTTTGATGTACTCTGTCATATTGCCCTCCAATCCACAACTTGCGCATATTGTTGTGCGAGCTGATGGTAGCGTCCTTGCTGTGCCATTAAATCACGATGACTGCCCCGCTCAACAATATGTCCTTTGTCTACCACTAAAATTTCATCTACATTACGAATGGCGCTTAAGCGATGGGCAATCATAATGACCGTTTTCCCTGCCATCAGTTTTGAAAAGGCTTGCTGAATTTCATATTCGTTTTCTGGATCCGCTGCTGCACTTGCCTCATCAAGAATGATAATCGCCGCATCCTTAAGCAATGCCCGTGCAATAGCGATACGCTGCATCTCGCCCCCTGATAAATGCACCCCTTCGGCCCCAATCATGGTGTATTCTCTTGAAGGAAATTTATCGAGAATGCTATTGCATTGCGCATCTTCCAAGGCTTTCATCACTGCTTCGTGGGTCGCATTTGGATTGCCCATGAGCACATTTTCATAAATGGTTTTCTTAAACAGCTTGGCATGTTGGAAAACAAATGCGATGTTCTCTACAATTGTTTCTTCTCTATAGGCAGTCAGTGGTTTGCCACCAATACAAATTTCCCCCTCATTGAGGGCATAAAAACCACTCATTAATTTGGCGATGGTGGACTTACCACTGCCAGAAGCCCCTACCAAGGCATAGACTTTATTTTCTGCTAAAGTAAAACTCACATTTTCCAAAATATTGTCTCTGTCATAACGGAATGTCACATTTTTAAAAGCAATATCATGGTGCTGCATCTCGGTTTCATTGCCATAGACTAAGGTTTTTTGGTTCATGTCTTGGAACAACGTTTCCAGCTTTTCTACCACTTGCTGTGCCTGGAACTGATACATGCCTGTGTACATGATTTTCATAAAGCAATCAAAAAACATGCCAGAAAAACAAGCAAAAAACACGATTTTCGCCAAGACCATTGGCATCGGTGCACCCGCATTCATATAAAAAATAGCAAAGGGGATGGTAATCGCAATAATCAAATTGAATAACACTTGGAAAAACACATACGGCTTGCGACAGCTTTTCGAATACTCAAAAGCAAATTTAGAATAAAATAAAATGGTGTCGTGAAAGTTTTTGAAAGAGGCTAAGGTGCCACGGAATATTTTAACCACCTGCATGCCTCGCACATATTCCACAGCCTCTGCATTCATTTTTTCAAGAGCATCGCTGTAGGCTTTCATAAAATCGGTATTGCCCATCATGAATTTAACATCTACAACACCCACACCTGTCATGACAAGCATCAAAATACCTAAACGCACATCAATCACAAAGATGAGCAAAAACATCAGCAAAGGTTTCATCACTGCAGTGACCAAATCTGGAATCAAATGGGCCACCAGCATATGTGTTTGGGCGGCGTTGTCATCAATAATTTTTCGAATGCGACCAGAATTATTCTGATCAAAAAATGCAAAGGACGCATCGAGTAGGTGTTTGGCCCCTGCTTTTCTTAGATTGCCCTCCAAACGAAAAGCCACGATATGAGAACTCCATACGCCTAAAAAGTAAACGATGATATTTGCAATCATCAGCCCAATCATATAAAGCGCATCTTGCTTGGCCTCTATTATGTTGCCATCAACAATAAGATCTTCAAAAAATTGCCAAAGGTACCAAAACGGCAACACTGCCAATACAGCAGCAATCGCCGCCAGGAGCATGCTTAGCCAAACCAAATGCTTTTTCTCTGGCACATAAGCAAATAATTTTTTGTAGGTTTCCATTTTCTCTCTCCTATACAAAATAAAGTGACGTCCTAAAAAAATCATACGCTTCTCATTTGGATTCATCTATAACCATATCGTTAAACTGGCTCCATTTGACATTTAAATTAGTTTGTGCTAACTTTTTTGTAAATCAACGTCATTCAAAGGAGGCCACGACACATGGATGCATCTTATTCGAAAGTCATTCAACACACCTTGCATCCTTTTTATGCACACCTGCCATGCCAAAAAGCACAGAACAAATTGGTATTTGAGCAAGAGGAAACCCTTAAAATGGAATATTTTAAAATTACCGAGCGCATTTATCTCTCCTTTAACGATTTTTATCTTGATACCATCCCCTCGGGAGGAACCATGCATCATTTTAGGTTCGTCTTTAATTACGCCTTTCATGGCATTTGCGAGCTCATGACCCGAGGGAATAATTTCGTCTATTTAAAAAGTGGACAAATATTATTAAGCAAGGAACAGCCCGATAATCAAGTCTTCTTCCCAAATGGCAACTATGCAGGTTTTGAAATATATGTCCTCAAAGAGCCCTTGCCTCAAGCAGCGTGGATTGATGAGGCCATTGAAATCATTGAAAAACGTTTTTTGACCGAGCACCACACATTTATTTCAAACAAACTCGACTTATTGCAGCACCCTATTGCCCTATTGCGCACACAGTTTGAAAAGGATCATCAAGATCTGCCATTGATTCAACTGGCAGTACTTTCTATTTTAAGAATACTCGCTTCAGATGATATTCATTTGCCTTATCAGACAGCCAGTGCCTTCACCTCTACACAGGTACAAATTGCCAAACGCACCGCCGCCCTTTTAACAGAAAATCTCTCACAGCGTATTGCCATCAAAACCATTGCCGATACTTTTCATATCAGCGAAACCACCCTCAAAAATTACTTTAGAGGCGTTTATGGGAAAAATATATCTACCTACCTGCGTGACCGACGCATCGAACAAGCCAAGCAGTTTCTTGAACAAAAAAATCACTCCATCCTCGAAATCGCCAATCAAGTTGGCTATCAAAATCAAAGCAAATTTGCGGCTGTTTTCCAAAAAGAAACAGGCTATACCCCAAAAGAATATCGCAGCTTGTGCAAAGGCTGAGCCATCCACCTCTTGCAACAAAAAAAGACCCCTGCTAAGCAGAGGTCTTTTGCTATTTTAAGATGGATTATTCAAATTCAATAATTACCATGGCATATTTGTTTCTTTAATTTTATATCAATATCTTTTTAGCTTCTGTTTTTAGCTATTTCTATACCTATTATTTGTGGTTTTAGAGTTTTTTAGTATCAAAACAGTATCAATGGTGATACTACAATATGAATGATTTTCTTTGGACAAATATTATTCATCCAACATCAATTTTCCTTTCTTGGCTTTATCCTTTAGACGCTTCATCTGCTCTTTTTCTATTTGTTGAATGCTTTTCTCCGGAACAGGCAAATCTTCCGACATAGTGCCACCAATTTTTTCAATAGCACTTCTCACTTCTTTTCCTATTTTGTATAAATTCACTTGGGCGCCCAACTAATTTTATTGCGCCCTGTTTTTCTTTGTTAATATATTATGCAAAGCATATATTTATTTATATTTACGCCAAGGAATGATTCTATTCACCCTCTTACAATATTCAACATATCTATCTCCAAATTTTTCTAATAGCCACTTTTCTTCGGTCTGTTTCATCAAGAATGTTAGTGCAAAATAATAGATTAGTGGAAGTAGGTTCAAATCTTTTTATTTGCTATAATTTTATGCTTTTTCTACAGTCCTAGATCTGGGCTCTTTCTTTGTGTTTGTTTCTTTAGATGCCTGTGACTGCTCGATTCCTCGCTAATATAGTTTCTTCCCTCAAAGCTCGTCATTTTAGTGATACTCACTCTACATTTTTTAAAGCTTCATCCATAGGAATTTTCTTAATTCTCCTAAAATCTAGCTTCACTACAACGAAATAGGCGGCAAAAATAATTAATAACATTTTTACATATCCTATGGTAGAGATATGATATTCAAACCAACCACTCATCTGCCTCATCAGCGATTGCCAATAATAACTCATAACTGTATTTCCAATAAACACAGCACAAAATGTAAACAGTATCACTAATATCGTTGTTGGACTGATATAAAGCTTTGAGATTTCTTTATTGGTATATCCTAAAATCTTTGTCATCGAAATAGCATTACTATTTTTTTCAATAATAATCTTGGTCAAAAGAAACATTAATATAAACGCCAAAGTGAAGCATAAAACTTGAAAATAGTTTACAAAAGAACCCATACTATGTTCCATCTGATTCACCATTTTTGTAATATCTTGTTTTGTAATTACAGTGTAGATCAAATTTTCGTCTATATCATTAATTTTTTGACTTGATAAATAGCCGCTAAAGAAACCTTCTTCTTTGCCGAATAAAACATTACTCTTTTTTATCGGCATAAATACACCAAGTTGTGCAGATTTATCGTAAATTCCAATCACTTTAAATTCATAGCTTTTATTCTCGTATTTTTCATTAAGAATAATGGTATCTCCCACATTAGCCTGAAACTTGTCCTGATATGATTTTGTAATATATACTTCATTCTCCTTTAGATTTTCTAAATGATTGATTTTCACATAAGAACTCTTGTCAGCAAGACCATAGAGGTTAATATCTTCTTCATGCTCTTTGCCTTTCCTTGAAAGAATCGTTAAAGAAAATTTTTCTGCTTTCTCCGTATTAGTACTGATTATTTTTCCATCATCTTTGTAGTCTTTCAAGATGTATTGGTAGTCTGCAATCATCATATCAGAAGAATGACTCTTGTAGTAGTTTAGAGAATCTGGTAATCCAATAGCTAGTGACAACAAAACAGATACAAATACGATTCCGATAAACAGCATGAAATAATTAGGAATATTTTGCAAAATAATTCTTGTTCTATATCTACTAAAAAACTTCCAATTCGGCAATTTGATACTTCTTTTTGCTTTGTCCTTCTTGAAATTTCTTCTTAGATAATCTAAGCTTGAATATTTCATAGCATGAGATACTACAATCAAATTTACTAATAGCATAATCGTCAAAGGAATTAGTGTTGTCTTTATAAGAGCTTCACTATTCCAAAGAGTTTTATAACTTGGTAAAGAATAGGAATTGTAATAAAGGTTTACAACTACGTCTTTAAAGACACTATATCCTAAGATATTTCCCAGTATTGCTGCTATAAGAGTAACAAATATTGGAGGAGCGATATAGTGCCTTATAAGTTCCCCTTTCGTATAGCCAAGAGCTTTCAAAGTCCCAATTTGATAAGCTTCCATATTTATGGTATTAGTTGTAGTAATGGCAATAATAAAGGCAATGACTACCATTAAAATACTGAGCAAAAGCCCTCCCCAAGCTCTATCTTTTACAATATCTTTAGGAGCAAATTGTACCGCTTGATTCTCATAAGCAGGCAAATAGTCTTTTATCTCATTCTCATCAGTAATAACTTGGCTTGCCAAAACTTTAATAAAAGAATCCGATAATTCTTTTTCTATATATTTATCCTTTGGTTTAGATTTATACGTCCAAGCATAAGAATAATGCGTATCTTCAACAATATTTTGGAAGGCTTCACCTGTGACCATTCCTATATCAAAAGTGATTGCATCAAACACGGCCTCTGTATTTTTTTCAAACAAAGTGGAGTAATTTACATAAGCAATAAGTCCACTTATCGTATACATTTTCTTTCCGACCTTTATACGATCCCCAACTTTTAAGCCCACATTATCTGCATGCATTCGGTCAATCGCTATTTCATTTTTGTTTTCAGGTAATCTTCCTTCAAGAACATCCGCTCGGTTGATTTCATCTGTCTTTTGATAAAGTCGAATTTTTCCATCCTTTTTCCCGTCTAAGTTGTAATCCTCGACCTCATTTTTATAAAAGAAAGGATGAACCGTTACCGGAACCGCTTTAACGTCAGCATCATTTAAGTCAAATTTTTTTTCCACTTTTTTATATTCTGCATCGACTTCTTGTTTTACTTTTTCTCGTCCCTCACTATAGGCTTTTTCATAAGCTTTTTTATAGCTTTCTGCATAATCATCTGTTTGTTTATATTTTTCAAATCCAAGGTTCAATTCCTGAGCTATCTTTTCTTTGTTTAAGCCTTGACTCAATAATAATTTTTCATACTGTCGTTTGCTTTCCGCTTCAAACTGTTCTTTAAATTCCTTTTCAAAGGTTTTATCAAACTCGTCATTTGCCTTATGCAAATAGTACTCTTTCAGATTAGCCTTTTCTCCACTTTGGATTTTAGATAATAAATCCGCATTCGCTTTTTCTTTTAATTCAAAATGTCCATCTTCCAATTTATTGGACAGCATAAATCTATTTAGCGACTGCTCCATGCTACCATTCGCCACATAAAGGCCTGAGATAAAACCAATCATTAAAGTCAAAAAAATTCCTATGGCAAAATATTTAGGAAGCTCTCCCTTTAATTCTTTAAAAATCCTTCGATTTAAAATATTTTTCTTTCTTTTCATAGAAATCACCATTCCAATTCTATTGCAGAAATTTTATGATCATTTCTATAGTCTTCGTGCACTTTTCCATCTCTAAGCTTAATGACATGGTCTGACATATGCTTCAAAGCTTCATTATGAGAAACAATCAAAATAGTATTTCCATATTTATGGTTAATTTCTTCAATCAAGCTTAGAATTTCCTTAGAAGTCTTATAGTCCAAGGCACCGGTAGGCTCATCGCACAGTAAAATATCCGGTTTTTTTACAATCGCCCTTCCAATAGACACCCTTTGTTGTTGACCACCTGACAACTGATTTGGTAGTTTATAACGGTGTTCGTATAAGCCAAGAGTATGTAGTAGATCATCTACTTCTAATGGATTATCAGATAAATAGGCCCCCACTTCAATATTTTCGACCACGTTTAAATTAGAGATAAGGTTATACATTTGAAACACATAACCAAGGTGTTTTCTGCGATACATGGTTAAGTATCTCTCACTTTTTTCTCTTAAAGATTCACCGTCTATTAAAATCTCTCCTGAATCTGACTCATCAATACCACCAATAATATTTAACAAAGTAGACTTACCAGAACCGGATGGTCCTAATAATAAACATATTTCTCCTTTATTCGCACTAAAATTAACTCCGCGAAGTACTTCCTGCTTTGAATCTCCACTACCAAAAGATTTTTTAATGTTATTAATTTTTAAAAACAATTCATTTTTCCCCTCCATCATTTTTCTCCCTTCTCTGCTTTCCTAGCTTGAATAAAGCCAACTATATAACCCTTTATTAAAAAACTCTCATATATTCATCGTCAGCAACTATTAAAACTGCTTTAGCGACGGTTGGTTAGCTACAGCTAACTATAATGAGTATACCATATTTTGGCGTGTAATGATAGTTACCATTAATTGCATATGATCAATTGTATTAATTTTACTTTTTTGTTAATCTTGTTCAAAAAATAAAAAAGAGCCGGTGCAGTCCAAAACCACACCGACCACAAAATTATCTTTCAGCTTCTTTCGATTTTTTTCTTAGGATTTTTTCTTTCTTCAGCCTGATGCTTCTTAACCACACCAATAACCGATTCCTTTTTCTCCGTTTTATCTCTGCCAAGATAATCATCCATATTATTCTTCAGATGCTTCAATTCCTCATACTGTGCTGCTAATGAATTGTGCATCTTGATTATTTCTTCTTGTTTAGTTTGTAAATCCTTAGAATGCTCATTCAGCTTTTTGAACAAATTTTTACTTGATTTTGTCTTTAACTCTCCTGCTACAACATGTGTTGTAACATAGATTTCATCATCTGTTTTATCTCCGTTACAGATATAGTCTATTGCCTTTTTAAGAGTTGTTTTAATCGGATGTATCTTTGTAACAGCCATTATCCTACAACCTCATTGATAATATAGT
>CAMYDW010000013.1 GCA_947254645.1 uncultured Peptococcaceae bacterium
ATAATAAATATACCAGGTATAGAAAAAAATTATGAAAAGGAGAGATAGAGCTATGAGTAAAAAAAATAATGCTTCATCAGCACCACAAGTTGATAATGATGTTGTTGTTGCATCAAAATTCCAGATTTCTGACTTGTGGAAAGTAGAAGACTGGTGGACCATTTGGATTGGTTTCTTTGTAATTTTATTAGGTATTATTTCTGTTACTACAAATTTATTTCCAGCAGAAGGGGCTTTTACTTATAAAGCCGCAAAGTTTGCAACATGGGGTACACCTGAGCAGCCTACTTTAAGTGGAATTTTTTCAAGTGCATTTTTACTAAAATGGCTTGCAACACTTGTATTTTTTGAAATTATCTTTAGTGTAGGGATTCACTTTATGGGTCATGATGTGAAAAAATTTGCAGTGGCCTTCCCTGTACTCTATGTATTGGCATCTATCGTTTATATCATCAGTGGTCAAGCTACACTTAAACAATATTTTGAATATGCAGTATGGGCCCTTGTTATCGGACTTTTAATTAGTAATACTGTTAAAACACCTGAATTTTTGAAACCAGTTTTAAAAACAGAATATTTCATCAAAATTGGTTTGGTAATCATGGGGGCAGAAGTGCTCTTCAATAACATTGCTAAATTTGGTGGATATGGCTTGGCAATCGCTTGGCTTGTTACTCCAGTTGTTATTATTTTCATGTGGATTTTTGGTACTAAAATCTTAAAAATGGAAAACCCACGCATGGTAATGGTTATTGGTGTTGCTACTTCAGTTTGCGGGGTATCCGCTGCAATTGCTGCAGCTGCTGCATGTAAAGCACGTAAAGTTGAATTGACCTTTGCTATCGGTCTTTCATTGATCTTCACTGTACTTATGATGATTGGTATGCCATTGTTTATTAAAGCAGTTGGCATGGATCCAATGGTTGGTGGTGCATGGATTGGCGGGACCGTTGACTCTACTGGCGCAGTTGTTTTGGCTGGTGAAGCCCTTGGTGAAATTGGTGGCCAAGTTGCTGCAATGGTAAAAATGATCCAAAACGTATTGATTGGTTTTATCGCATTTGCAATTGCAATCTTCTTTACCACAAAAGTAGATAGAGGGGCTGACAGAAGTGTTGGTGCTAGTGAAATTTGGCACCGTTTCCCTAAATTTATTCTTGGCTTCATTGTTGCATCTTTAGTATCCTCCTTCATCTTGTTACCAAGTTTGGGCAGTGAATCTACTGTTGCAATCATTGACGCATGCAAATCATTCAAAGGTTGGTGCTTCTGCTTGGCATTCCTGTGCATTGGCTTAGAATCCAACTTCAAAGAAATGGCACAACAAATGGAAGGTGGTAAACCAATGACATTGTATGTTGTTGGCCAAACCTTTAACTTAGTATTGACATTGTTTGTTGCTTGGGTTGCACTTTCAGGCAACTTCTTCCCAGTACCAGACTTGTCTATTTTCCAATAATAGAGGAGGTACAAGCGTATGTCGGCATCAGCCAAGAAAAAGCATCACTCTGTATTAAAAGTTTTAACTGTTTTATCAATTTGTCTTTACCTAGCGGCATTTTTGCTCATCATTTATGATGCCAACATAGGCGGATTTCTATTTGGCAAAAATTATGGGCCAGGAGCATATTACTACACCGACGTGCCAGGATGGCAACATGTATTTTTTGAATCTCCATATCTTGGATTTGCACATCCAGTGATTTGCTTTGGTTTCTTTTTTGGCTGGGCTATCATTATGTACCGCGTACTTATCTGGTTAAACGAAAAATTATAAACAAAAAAATCACTTGGCGTTAGCGCCAAGTGATTTTTTTGTTTAAAGCCTTTAGAATAATTTTAAAATAACCAAAATTTTAAACAGGTAAAAAACTGTGTCTGATGGCTTTAAATAGCGTGTTTAGATTGAATAAAAAATTTCTTGTGGAAGTGAAAGTATCTAATAGAAATCATTCAAGAGCATATTATTTCTGCTTTGAAAATGATTGTGACTAAAACAGAAAACATTGATGAGTAATATTGCAGGCTATGATCATGCAAGTGACACGCTTTATATCAATGAAAATTCTTTCGATAGTAGATGGAGCTAAGGAATCTCTCGAAGGGATATTTTGCGGCTAATAATAATGAAGCAATTGTATGATACAGGTGTTATTGATGTTGAAAAACTACATAAATAATAAAACTCCTGTTAGCTAAATGTTGGCAGGGGAGATTTTTTTGCACCTTTTTGAAAACGTAAAACTGTTTACATGTGGTTATTCATATAACATTATATAAGTGTAGTAAAGAAGGAGGTGAAAGAGTGGATGATATAAAAATAGTCGTTATCTCAAGCGTTATAATAGCAGCTCTTGGTACGACAAGAGAAGCGTTAGGTTTCATAAGAAACAATCGCAAAGATAACGACAAGAAACACAAAAGGGGCAATTAAACCTCAGTCCCTTAGAGGGTGTAGCATGATTATAAAATCCATTCGATATTTATGCTACTAAAGTTAAGTATTTTAGGCTTGGTAATTGCTATTATTGGTCTTGGTATAGCAATATATAGAAACGTGAGGTAGTAGAAATGGAAGAAAAGAAAAAACGTGAAGCAGTATATGACCCTGTTGCCCAAAAGAAGTGGAAAGAAAAAAATAAAGATAGAAGAAAATATTTATCGCACAAAGCTAGATACAGAACATTTTTGCGTGATGTAGCTAAAAAAGAAGATTTAGAAGAAATGCAAAAAATAATTGACGAAAGAAAAAGAGGTATATAACGAATAAGTTGATACCTCTTGCGTTATGCGTGAGGGTTATTTTGTATTAGTTCAGTTCATTTTATTCACCATAAATAGCACCGTAATATTTTTTTTGAGCCTGGTGTTGGTCCGCCATCAAATGTTCTTGCATATATTGAATCTGTCGTAGGAGTAAAACTTCCAAAAGTCCCTATCAAGTCCACTCATCTTGTTTCATTATCCTAAAAAACATCAACTCCAAGTATTTCTGAAAGAAGCCTTAATGGTACATAAATACTTTATGTTTTGGTCATGACGTGGTCACGATTGAATCTAAATACACAGAACTTCTTGAAAATGAAAAAACGTCTGAATCGCTTTAAATAGCGTGTTCAGACGTTCATGGAAATGAGTAAAAGTACTCGTACGGAAGTGGTGGGATTCGAACCCACGTGCCCTTGCGGACAACTCGATTTCGAGTCGAGCTCGTTATGACCTCTTCGATACACTTCCAAAATTTTATCGTAATTTTTTGAAAAAATCACGCGTAAGGGCAACACACGCTTCTTGTGCAATAGGCCCTCTGATGCGAATGTTCTGAGGAAAACCAGGAAACTGTACTAAATTCATTTGGCTACCACAGACCCCATATAATGGCTCGTGGGCACCATAAACTATAGTATGAATATGTGACATCAACATTGCACCTGCACACATTGGACATGGCTCGTGTGTGACATAGAGTACAGCGTTATCCAATCGCCAATTACCACTGGTTGTACCAGCATCTCGTAAAGCATTTATTTCGGCATGTCCAGTGGGATCGTTGTCTCTTTCGCGAGTATTGTAGCCTCGTCCGATGATTTTGTTGTCACGAACAATGATAGCGCCGATAGGAACATCGTTGTATTTCAATGCTTTTTTTGCTTCATCAATTGCGATTTCCATCCACTTGTTATCCATTTTTTCACCTCAGATACAATCATATATTAACGAAAGGTTTATGTGATGTCAATCTTTATAAAATATATGTTAATAATTGAATATTATTCGCGAGAGAGTATAATAATGATTAAAAGGATGGAGGTAGATTGTTTTGGGGCTTAAGGTTTTTGACTTCATGGAGAAAAATGTGTATTCATTAAAGTCTGATCACACTGTGAGAGAAGCTTTATATTTTATGCTTGAGAAAAATGTGAGTGGTCTTCCGATTACTGATGATAGTAACAAATTGATTGGATTCGTGACTGATGATGATTTCATGAAATATCTCTTTAATCTAGGTAATAAAAGAAATTTTCTGTTTGCTTCAACTTTATCCGAAATGAGTGAAAAAAATCTTGAGGAAATCGTTAAGTTAAAGGATGTGCTAGGAGATGAACTTGTTATTCATTTAGCAAAGAAGAATCCGATTTATGTATTTGAGATGGAGGATTATGATGAAGCCTGTCGTTTATTACAAAATAAGAAGATAAGAAAATTACCGGTCATCAATCAAGAAGGTAAATTGGTCGGTGTAGTAAGTCGTTCCATTATTTTAAAATATTTGATTAAATATGCTCAAAAAACGGAATTATTTTAAGGTGACTTGAAAATGTGGATATTTATGATATAATTAATATTCGTTAGGGGCGGTTAGCTCAGTTGGTTAGAGTATCTGCTTGACATGCAGGGGGTCGCTGGTTCGAGTCCAGTATCGCCCAGTTAAAGAACGCATTCTGTGAATGCGTTCTTTCTGTTTTTCTAACAAAAAATAAGGGTATATGTGAAAAATAAGAAATTTTAGAGGTGGCGATATAGTAATGCTCGGATTTAAACAGTTAGAGCTTTCTGATAAGGAAATTTTAAAAAAATTTTTTGAGGTGAATCAAAATCAAAATTCGGAGTGTACATTCACGAATTTATTTATGTGGCGTCGTTGTTACGCTGTTCGTTGGGCAGTAACTAATAATCACTTGATAATAGAACCAAATGCTTTTGAATCTAGTTGGATACTGCCTCCGTATGGCTTAGAAAATGATGATGCTCTATTTAAATCGGCAATTGAATATGCGGCTCGTGACTATCAATCTCGAGGTAAAAAACTTCAAATCCGAGCTATCACTGAAAATGAGAAGGAGCGTTTAGAGAGACTTTTCCCAAATCAGTTTGAATATGAAGAGGAAGTTGATATCGAAGATTATATTTACGATGCTGAAAAGCTAAGAACTTTAGCAGGGCGTAAATTAAGTAAAAAAAGAAATCACATAAATGCTTTTAAATCTGAATATCCAGACTATGAAGTGGTTCCGTTGACAGACGATAATGTAGATGATGCGTGGGATTTTATAGAGCATTGGTGTGGGCAAAGAAATTGCAAAGAAAATGTTGATGATAGTTTACTCTGTGAACGAGAAGCAATTTGTGATGCTTTATACAATAGAAAAGAGCTAGGCTATGAAGGTATTATGATCCGTGTAGATGGCCAAATTGTAGCATTAACCTTTGGTGAAATGGTCAATCATGATACGGTTGTGATACATGTTGAAAAGGCCTTCCCAGAATACAGAGGATTATATCCAGTGGTTAACCAAGATAATCTCAATACTTTTTGGAAGGATGCTAAATATGTTAATCGAGAAGAGGATATGGGATTAGAGGGGTTAAGACGCGCTAAACAATCTTATTATCCAGAGTATCTTTTAAAAAAATATAAAGGTGTGTTAAAGAGTGATATCTGAAAAAAAAGCACAAATATATGGCGCTCTTGATGAAGATTTTGAGTATCTAAAAAAACTTTGGAAATATTGTTTTACAGATAGTGATGCTTTTCGGGAATGGTATTTTGAAGAATACTATGATATGAATGAATGTCTTGTCATAAAAAAAGAGGGCAATGCTGTCGCAAGCCTTCAAATAATCGATACAAAAATACAAATGGGAAATGCTATTCTCCAAGCTGGATATATTGTTGGTGTGAATTGTTTGCCAGAATATCGTGGACAAGGCTACACAGATCAACTTATGCAAAATGCGCTATTTACTTATGCAAAAGAAAAAAATCTTGATTTTATGATGCTTATGCCATTTGAAGCTGATTTCTATCTTCGATATGGTTTTTGTTTTGGAACTTATCACTATAATATGACGCTTTCGATTGAAGAATTCTATGATAAAAAAGCATATAAGGATACAAAACCTTTTTTGTGGAAAGATGCAATAACTGATAACTCTCCACTATGGAATGACGATATCCCCAATTTGTATGAACAATGGTGCCAAAAGTTTGATGGCTATGTTGTTCGCACTAGACGGCATTGGAATGCTTTTAAAAATGATTTATATATTGAAAATGGCTATATGAAGGTTCTTTATAATAATAGGGATGAAGCCGTTGGGTATATCGCGTATCTGCTGCAAGAAGAAAAAATATACATCAAAGAGATGGTTTACCTTACAGACGAAGTCAGAGAAATTTTTTATTATTTTATTGCTTCGCATCGTTCTCAAGTTAAATTAGTGGAGTGGTCTGCTTCAGAGGGTGAGCGTATTGTTTATGATAGAAAAAAAGATAAGCATTCAGTGGCTTTTTATCCATTTATGATGTACCTTGTTTTAAAGCCAACAATTATAAGTGCCTTTGCGAGTCATCAACCTAGTGTTGATATTAGATTTTCAGTGAAGAATAAAGGGACTTATATATGGAAAAAGAATAGTGATAGGATTATACATTTATCAGATCAAGTGAATGAAAGTGATTTCGTTTGGGAAAATGAGAGCTTAACAAAGTTAATTTTTAATGGTTCCTTTTCTGAAACAGCAAATGGAAATGCAAGTACTGAGCCATTAAGGCAATTATTTTCGAAAAAGATACAAATTTTCAACAATGAGTATTTCTAAAAGCACATCTTATATTGCAATTTAGGCCAAAATTATGTATCCTTGAGGGTAGATATGATTGCTTTTTATATTATTTTGAAAGCAATTATGGCATTTCATAATAGGAGGCCAATAATGTCAATGAACACAAATGTTTTATCTGTCGATGCGGAACAATTTCTTAATATGATTTTAGCAGGTGCAGATAATCTCGAATTTTATAAAGAAAAAGTAAATACTTTAAATGTTTTTCCGGTGCCAGATGGTGATACCGGAACAAATATGGCAATGACAATGAAATCTGCTGCTAAATTTGTGCAACAAGTTGAGACCGCTTCTTTGGAAAAATATGCTGAGCAAATGGCATATGGCTCTGTAATGGGAGCTCGTGGAAATTCGGGCGTTATCCTTTCACAAATTCTAACAGGATTGGCTTATAGTTTAAAAGGACATACAGAAATTAAACCGCAAGATTTAGTTCAAGGATTTAATGCTGGTGCTCAGTATGCCTATAGAGCTGTTAGTAATCCGATGGAAGGGACTATTTTAACAGTGGTACGTGAAGCAGGGGAAGCACTTTCAGCAAAATATAAAGATGATATGGATATTATTCAATGTCTGCAACTTTATATTAAAGAGGGTCATAAAAGTTTAGATAAAACCCCAGAATTGTTACCCGTACTGAAGCAGGCTGGTGTAGTCGATGCTGGAGGATGTGGCTTCCTTTATGTTATTGAGGGGATGCTTGCTTGTTTAGAAGGTAAAGAAATTGAGCGACGTTCTGATAATGAAATGGCTGATCAGGATTTGAATGATCAGTTTGATCATTTTTTTACGAACCCTGAAGACATAATTTATCCTTATTGTACAGAATTTTTGGTTCGCACCGATAAAGAAGATGTCAGTGAATCAATAGAGCAATTAAAGGCTGCTATCCATTCCTATGGAGATTGCATGTTGGTTGTGGGCGCTGGTAATACTATCAAGGTCCATATACATACAGACCGATTAGCCAATGTTATTGAACAAGGGTCATCTTTTGGCGAGCTTGATGATATTAAAATCAATAATATGCGCTCTCAAAATCAAGCCCTTTCTGGCCCAAGTGCTCCTGTTGTTTACAAAGACGCTATTTTAGTGGTTTGTAATGGCGATGGATTCTCTGAAATTTTTAAAGGCATGGGCGCTACTCATATTATCAGTGGTGGCCAAACAATGAATCCGAGTACACAAGACTTTTTGGATGTTATTGAAAATATTGAAGCAGAGAATGTATATATTTTCCCTAATAATAAGAATATCATTATGACTGCTCAACAAGCTGCTAATATTGTTACAACAACAAATGTTCAAGTTATTCCGAGCAAAAGCTTTCCGCAGGGAATTGCAGCGCTGATGCAATATATTCCAGATACCTCTAGTGAAGAGAATACCAGCAATATGATGCAAGGCATCCAAAATGTACAGAGCGGTGAAATTACCCAGGCAGTAAGAGACACGACAATAGATGGTGTGGAAATTGCCAAGGATGAATACATGAGTATCGTAGATAGCAAAATTGCTTCTTCTGAAGTGACCATCGAGAGAGCGCTCGAGGAATTGATTACATATACTGAAGAAAATGATGCAGAGTTTATTTCTTTATATTATGGGGAAGAAATTGATGAAGTAACTGCAAGTGAACATTTAGAACTGCTTGAAAGCAAATTTGAAGACATTGAGTTCGAACTTTATTATGGTGGTCAAAGCGTCTATCATTATATTGTTTCTGCTGAATAATGAGAGGAGAGACAGCTTTGTCAAAGATAGCTATTGTGACAGATAGCACAGCTGATTTACCAGAATCAGTTGTCGAAAAATATGATATACATGTTGTTCCTCTCATCGTAAGCTATGATGGTCGAAGTTATCTTGACCGTGTAGATAACAGTAATGAGGAATTTTATAAATATATTGAAACAGCCTCCAGTTTGCCTAAAACATCCCAACCCACGCCGGCTCAATTTTTAGATACATATAAAAAATGTAAGGAAGATGGTTATGAGAAAATCATTTCGATTCATTTATCTGGAGAACTGAGCGGTACATGTACAGGTGCCCATATGGCCGCCGACCTGATGCAAGACGACATTGAGATAGAGGTTGTGGATAGTCGAACTGCAACCATGGGACTGGGCTTGCAAGTTGCAACTTTGGCGAAATTTATACTTGAAAACCAAGATCTACCTTTTCAGGATGTCATGACACGTGTTCATGAAATGGTGAAAAAAACTGAAATTTATTTCTTGCTTGATAGTCTCGATAATCTTGAAAAAGGTGGCAGAATAGGAAAAGCCAGTTATCTTGTTGGCTCGGTACTAAGTATAAAACCAATATTGGTTTTGAAGGAAGGCGTTATTCAAGTAAATGATAAGATTAGAAGTCGTAAACCAGAAAAAGCCATTGATCATTTAACAGATGTAATTGTCGAGCATATTGACACTGAAAAAGAGCTCTTTATCGTACTAGGTTACAATGATAATACTTCTTTTTTAGAAAGGTTGGAGGACAACCTAAAAGAACGATTGTCACATGAACAATTTGAGGCTTTTCAATTAGGAAGTGTAGTAACAACTCATATTGGACTTGGTGCAGTAGGTGCAGCATTTTATCAATTATAAGAGGTGTAAAATGAATAAATATGAAAAAGGTATTCAAAAATTACAAAAGTTACAGAAACAACTAGAAAAGCAATATAAAAAAATTTCAAAGCTTTCGAAAAATACGCATAAAGAGCTGCCAGCTCTTATAGAAGCAAAGTCATCATATTTAAATAAAGTGGAAGCAATCGCTACCAGCCCATCATTATTAAATAAAAAAACGAAGAAGATTCTCTTTGTTTTATGCGGTGCAGCGGTATTATACGTTTTTACTGTTTTTGTTGTCAGTCGTGTAAAGAAACTAAAAATGAATTTTGATGACAATACTCGTTTTGATGTCGCATATGGTGATGCGATTCAAGATCATGCAGAAGAGTTTGATTTTGAACATGCGAGTCTTGAAGAACTAGAAGAAGCATTGTTTCGTGTTGAAAACGAATTAAACGAAGTGAGTGCTGCTATAGAAAAAAATAAAAACTAGAAAAAAAGACTTTTTGCATTTATGCAAAAAGTCTTTTTTAATAAAAGCTTGAAAATATCATCTGCGTGTGGTATCATCATAATGTTGTAAAAAACACGATTTTTTGTTGCGCTTTTTGGAGCTTGGCAAAGGTCAAGAAAAAGGCGTTAAGAAAAAAATCGGAAGAAAAAATCCAAATTATGAGAGGAGGTGCCAAAATGTCAGTCGTATCTATGAAACAACTCCTAGAGGCTGGGGTACATTTTGGTCATCAAACACGTCGCTGGAATCCTAAAATGGCGCCGTACATTTTTGCAGAAAGAAATCAAATCTACATCATTGATCTTCAAAAAACAGTGAAGCTTATCAATGAAGCATATGATTTCGTAAGAGAAGTTGCTGCTGAAGGCAAACCAATTCTTTTCGTTGGCACCAAAAAACAAGCACAAGAATCTATTAAAGAAGAAGCTATTCGTGCTGGTGAATACTTTGTTAACGAAAGATGGTTAGGCGGCATGCTTACCAACTACAAAACAATTGAAACACGTATTAAACGTCTATTCGCATTGGAAAAAATGGAAGAAGAAGGCACCATGGATCTTCTTACCAAAAAAGAAAAAGCACTTCTTTTAGCAGAAAAAGAAAAATTAGAACGTTTCTTAGGTGGTATCAAAAACATGCCAGAACTTCCTGGTGCAATTTTCGTTATTGACCCTAGAAAAGAAAAAATTGCTGTTCATGAAGCACGCAAACTTGGTATCCCAGTTGTTGGTGTAGTTGATACCAACTGTGATCCAGATGAAATTGATTATGTTATCCCAGGTAACGATGATGCAATTCGTGCAGTTAAACTTCTTACCTCTGTTGTTGCTGATGCAATTGTTGAAGCAAAACAAGGTGCTGCAAATGAAGCAGCTGCTGAAGAAGTAGAAGCAGCAGAATAATTACATTAATTAAAATAAGGTAACCCTATTGAGTCCAATGAGGTTACCTTTTTTAGAATCAGTAATAATATTTCATAAAAGTATAAGTTTTTAGGAGGAATTAACTGTGGCTATTACAGCTTCTTTAGTAAAAGAATTGCGTGATAAAACTGGCGCTGGCATGATGGATTGCAAAAAAGCTTTGCAAGAAACCGATGGTGATTTAGAAAAAGCCGTTGACTATTTGCGTGAAAAAGGCATTGCCGATTCTGCAAAGAAAAGTGGACGTATTGCAGCAGAAGGGGTTATTGCAACCTATATTCACATGGGTGGTAAAATTGGTGTTTTAGTTGAAGTAAACTGCGAAACAGACTTCGTTGCTAAAACCGAAGGCTTCCAACAATTTGCTCAAAATATTGCAATGCACATTGCAGCAGCAAACCCTAAATATGTAGGTCGTGATGAAGTTTCTCAAGCAGAACTTGATCATGAACGTGAAGTTCTTACTGCTCAAGCATTGAACGAAGGAAAACCTCAAAATATCGTTGATAAAATGGTAGAAGGCCGCTTAAAGAAATATTATTCTGAAGTATGTCTTCTCGATCAACCTTATATTCGCGCAGAAAAAGATGAAACCGTTGAACTCGTTTTGAAAACCGCTATTGCTGAATTCGGTGAAAATGTTAAAATTCGTCGTTTTGTTCGTTTTGAAATGGGCGAAGGTTTGGAAAAGAAAGTTGAAGATTTTGCAGCAGAAGTTGCTGCTCAAATCAATGGTTAATGAATAAATAAGATAAAAGAGCATTCCTTTTGGATTGCTCTTTTGTTATAATAAGAATAATTGTAAAACAATATACGGGAGGAAAGAAAATGGGTGCGAAATACAAACGCGTCGTTATAAAGCTCAGTGGGGAAGCGCTTGCTGGGGAGCAAGGGTTCGGCTTGGAAAGCAATGTGCTAAATTCCTTAGCTGAACAAATTTCTGAAATTGTTGCTTTAGGCGTTGAAGTGGTAATTGTTGTAGGCGGAGGAAATATTTGGCGTGGAGTGGCAGGTTCTAAGCGCGGCATTGATCGTGCAACTGCTGACTACATGGGTATGCTTGCAACGGTTATCAATGCACTGGCATTGCAAGATGTTCTGGAAGATCATGACGTAGATACACGGGTTCAAACTGCTATTGAAATGCGTTCTGTAGCAGAACCTTATATTAAAAGACGTGCCATTCGTCACTTAGAAAAAGGAAGAGTTGTTATCTTTGGTGCAGGCACAGGGAATCCTTTCTTTTCTACAGACACTACAGCCGCGTTACGTGCTGCGGAAGTAGAAGCTGAAGTGATTTTGATGGCGAAAAAAGTAGACGGTGTATATGATGATGATCCAGTAAAAAATCCTGATGCAAAACGTTATGAAAAACTTACCTTCCTTGATGTTTTGAATAAAGGCTTGAAAGTAATGGATTCCACAGCAACATCACTTTGTATGGACAACCGTATTCCAATCATTGTATTCAACATGATGGAATCAGGCAACATGAAAAAAGTCATTATGGGTGAAACCATAGGAACTTATGTAGGGAGCGATATCAATGACTAATGAAATTTTACAAGATGCAGAAACACGCATGGGTAAATCTCTAGATTCTTTAAAAACTGATTTATCACATATTCGTACAGGCAAAGCCAGTGTTTCTTTATTGGATGCGATTACTGTTGATTATTACGGCACACCAACTCCTATTAATCAAGTAGCAAATGTGAGTGCGCCAGAACCACGTTTGCTGACTATTCAACCATGGGATAAAACAATTATTGCAGCAATTGAAAAAGCAATTCAAAAATCAGATTTGGGCATTAATCCTAATAATGATGGTACAATTATTCGTTTACCATTGCCGCAGTTGACTACTGAGACACGTAATGAGTTGGCAAAGCAAGCGCATAAAAAAGGTGAAGATGCTAAAGTAAGTGTGCGTAATATTCGCCGTGATGCCAATGATTCTATTAAAAAATTAGAAAAAAATAAAGAAATTACAGCGGATGAAGCAAAAGGTGCACAAGATGATGTTCAAAAAATTACCGATGGCACCATTGTAAAAATTGATAAAGTTGTAGCTGAAAAAGAAAAAGATATCTTAAACATTTAGTATTTGAAAGAGCCAGTTTGTACTGGCTCTTTTTTTATTTATAGAATGGAGAATGTAATAGCTGGTATATTTTGTTAGCCGGTTGTGATAAAATAGGACTGCATACCTTTAAAAAGAATGCAAAATCTGCATTAGATGAGGTGAAAAAATGGAAAAACAAATGATGAAAGAGCATCATACATTAGATGAAATTCTACAGGGAAAAATTCCAACACACATAGCAATTATCATGGATGGAAATGGTCGATGGGCAACTGCAAAAGGACTTGCTAGATTGGCGGGTCATCATGCAGGGGTAGAAACATTGGATGAAATATTGGCTTCAGTAAAAAAAATGGGCACAAAGTATTTTACTGTATATGCCTTTTCTACAGAAAACTGGAGTCGTCCAACAGACGAAGTAGAAGGTTTGATGCGATTATTGGTAGAGTATATTGATAAAAAGATTGCGAAGCTACATGAAGAAGGTATCTGCGTAAGAACAATAGGAGATATTTCTAAATTAAGTGATAAGGTTCGTCAAAAATTAGAAGAAGCCTATGAATTGACAAAAAATAATGATGAAGTTATTTTTAATATTGCTCTTAACTATGGTGGACGTCAAGAAATTGTCAATGCATGCAAAAAAATTGCTAAAGATTGTGAGGCAGGTTTACTGTCAACAGAAGATATCAATGAAGCATGTTTTGCCTCTTATTTGGATACACAAGGACAACCTGATCCAGACTTGCTTATCCGTTCTTCTGGTGAACTCAGATTAAGTAATTTTATGCTGTGGCAAATAGCCTATACAGAAATCTGGATTACAAGCACTTTGTGGCCAGATTTTCGTTCTGGTGATTTATTTGACGCGGTGTATTCATTTCAAAAACGTCATCGACGTTTTGGCGGCTTAAAATAGGAGATTATTATGGGAAAAAGAATTCTAACTGGTGTTATAGGAGTGCCTCTCATTATTCTTTGCATATTTGGGCCCGTGTCGATGATGTATCTCCTATCCGCGGTTATTATGGGCATGCTTTATTATGAATTGGAAAAGATGCACCGTAAAAAAAGTGAAAAAAATTTATTAAAATTCAATCTTGCTCATGGTGTCATTGCCTTTCTTTTGTATTGCTTTATAACTCAAAATTTAGCATTTATATTAGCTATTTTGACTGTGGCTGTTGTTATTGAAACAGTTTTTTCTTATCCCTACATTAGCATGAGAGACATGTATTTTTTAGTGTTTTCAAATTTGTATTGTGGGTGGTTACCGCTACATATTCTAGCGGTGCGTGAATTGAATAAAGGGGCATGGCTGTTGATGAGTGCCTTTATATTGGTGTGGGTATGTGATTCAGGAGCGTATTTTACAGGGAGACTTTTTGGCAAGCATAAAATGGCCCCTAGACTTTCACCTAACAAAACGATTGAAGGTGCTATTGGTGGTATTTTGCTTGCAGTATTAGCAGGTCTGATTTTACAATATTATGGGGTTTTTTCTTTAAAATTATCGTATGTTGTTGTACTATCTGCTATTATTGCTTTTGCAGCAATTATTGGAGATTTATTTGAAAGCTATTTAAAACGATCTTATGATGTGAAGGACAGCGGCAATATTCTGCCTGGGCATGGAGGATTTGCCGATCGCTTTGATAGTTTTATCATGGTTATTCCGCTATACTTTTATTTTTTTCAGTGGATGATGCAATAATAGGAGGAGCATTTTAATGAAGCATCTTGCAATTTTAGGGTCAACAGGATCCATTGGCACCCAAGCCTTAGAAGTGGTGGATGCCTTGAAAGAGTATCAAGTAGATATTCTTTCTGCACATAGAAATATTCCTTTGCTTTATGAACAAATCAAAAAATATCAACCAAAACATGTTTTTATTACGGATCAAGATACATATCAATATTTTCAAAATATAAAAATAGAAACCCCAATGACCACTTATCACTATCAATGGGCAGATTATAGTGGTGTGCTTGCAGGTATTGACTGTGTCATTGGCGCTATTTCTGGTGCAGCAGGGATTGAACCCACCTTGCTTTCACTGAAGCATGGCTTACGTGTGGGTTTGGCAAATAAAGAAACAATGGTAGCGGCAGGAGATTTGGTACTTGAAACCCTGGATTTATATGGGGGTGAAATTATTCCTGTTGACTCAGAGCACTCTGCTATCTTTCAATGTTTGGAGGCCCAACCAAGCGAGGTTTCAAAACTTATTTTAACAGCTTCTGGTGGACCCTTTCGAAAGCTTGAGAAAGATGCTTTTCCTAAGATTACAAAGGCGGATGCATTAAATCACCCAAATTGGTCTATGGGAGCAAAAGTGACGATTGATTCAGCCACTATGCTCAATAAAGGCTTAGAAATTATAGAAGCACATTATCTATTTAATTGTTCTTATGATAACATTCAAGTGGTCATACATCCTGAGAGTATTGTACACTCAATGGTTCAATTTATTGATGGTGGTATAAAAGCACAAATGGGGTTGCCAGACATGCGCCTACCTATTCAACTGGCGATGACCTATCCGCATCGTTCTTATAATGGTTTTGAAGCGATGAACATATGGGACATTAGTGAATTGCACTTTGAAAAGCCGCGTTTTGATGTCTTTCCAAGTATCGAGTTGGCATATACATGCGGGAGAAAAGGCGGTTCTGCACCTATTATAATGAATGCGGCAAATGAAGAAAGTGTAGCAGCTTTTCTAAGAGATGATATTCATTTTGTAGATATTATTCCAACTGTTATAAAATGCATCGAAAACTCTAGTTGGGAGAAAGTGCAAGATATTTCGCAAATTTATGAAATTGATAGACGTGCGCGAGACATGGCAAGACAAGTGATAAAAAATGGAGTGAGGTTTTAATGAATATTGTTATTGCCATTTTATTGCTTGGCATTCTTGTAGCAGTACATGAATTTGGTCATTTCATTGTGGCAAAAATATCAGGTATGTACGTTGAAAAATTCAGTATTGGTGTGGGTCCTAAGATTGCTTCATTCCAAAAAGGTGAAACTGAATATGTTTTTAGTGTCATTCCAGCTGGGGGCTTTGTAAGTGTGCGTGGTGTTACTGGCGAGGATGATGAACATGCTAATCTAGAGGATCCGAGACTATTCCAAAATCGTCCGATTATTCACCGCATTCTTTTTACCATTGCTGGGCCTTTGATGAATTTTATTTTTGCAATAGCCTTGTTGATGGCTTCTTATATGGCGTTAGGCATTGAAGTGCCTAATTATCATTCCCCTGCTATTATAGACCAAGTGACAAAAGGAGAAGCAGCGGATAAAGCTGGTTTAAAAAAAGGTGATCAGATCCTAACAATGGATGAGAAAACGATTTCTGAATGGAATAATGTCGATGACATTATGAAAGAATATGATTCAGGTAGTATCGAAATCACTTTTTTAAGAAATCATGAAGTTTTAAACACCACTCTTTCTCCATCCTATAATGAAACCCTTAACCGTCATGCTATAGGGGTGCAAAAAAGGATTGAAAAAAACCACAAAGAAGTAACTTTAGGGGAAGCCTGGAATCAATCAGTTGTTATCACTGCACGAATGAGCACCTTGATTCTTAATGCGGTAGGTGATTTAATCACTCGTAAGACAGCTGTTAATGATGCCGAGGGAGGACTGTCTGGTCCAGTTGGTATTGTCAATGCCATTGACAATAGCTTGGAGCAGGGGATTTGGAATGTGATTACCTTGATGTCCTTATTCTCAATTAACTTTGGTTTATTGAATATGTTGCCTATACCTGCATTGGATGGAAGTCGTTTTCTTTTTCTGGTAATAGAGGGCATACGAGGCTTACCGGTTTCAACAGAAAAAGAGAGTCTTGTAAATTTTGTTGGATTTGTGGCATTGATGCTATTAATGATTTATGTGACATATAATGATATCTTGAGACTTGTCAATTAAAGGAGTGGGGCTATGAGAAGACAAACTCAATCTTTTAAAGTAAGAGATATTGGAATAGGTTCAGCGTATCCAGTGACGATACAATCCATGACTAATACCGATTCTCATGATGTGGAAGCCACCTTGAGTCAAGTAAGTGCACTGGCAAAAGCAGGCGCAGACATTGTACGCGTGGCCATTCCTGACTTAGCTGCTGTTGATTGTGTTAGTGAGGTTAGCAGAAAAAGTCCCGTGCCTATTGTTGGAGATGTTCACTTTGACTATCGCATAGCAATAGGTGCATTGGAAAAAGGGGTAGATGCGGTTCGTATTAACCCCGGCAATATAGGCGGTCTAGATAAATTTAAAAAAGTGATTGATGTTGCTAAAACAGTAGATGCACCAATTCGTATTGGGGTCAATTCAGGTTCGATTGAAAAAGATATTTTAGAAAAATACGGACATCCTTGTGCTGAGGCTATGGTAGAGAGCATTGAGAAATATGTTCATTTTTGTGAAGAGCAATCTTATAGAAAAATTGTTTTGTCCGTTAAATCCTCTGATGTACCGACGATGATAGAAGTTAATAAATTAGCTGCAGAAAAACTAGATTATCCTATTCATTTAGGTGTGACAGAAGCTGGGACGATTCGCGGTGGCATGATTAAATCATCTGTTGGTATAGGGGCCTTGCTTGCTGAAGGCATTGGCGATACGATACGCGTATCTATCACTGGGGATCCTTTAAATGAAATTCCGATTGCTTTAGGTATTTTACGCTCACTACATTTAAGAAAACAAGGTGTTGATATTATTTCTTGCCCTACTTGTGGTAGAACAAAAATAGATTTGGCTCATTTAGCAGATCAAGTAGAATCCCTTTGTGCCGACATTCATCAGCCTCTTAAGGTGGCTGTAATGGGGTGTGTTGTAAATGGTCCTGGTGAAGCAAAAGAGGCTGATATTGGTATTGCTGGTGGCAATAATAGCGGCATTATCTTTAAAAAAGGTGAAATTATTAAACGTTGTGACGAAGAAGAATTGCTGCCAGCTTTTAGAGCTGAGCTATTAAAGTTATTAGGTGAATAAATAAGCATCTTCTTGCTCCGAGCAAGGGATGCTTTTGTGTGAATAAACAAATTTTGGAGGTTGATTTATAGATGAAAATGAAATTAGCATTAATTCCTACACTACGTGATATTCCAGCAGAAGCAGTCATACCAAGCCATCAATTTTTATTGAAGGCTGGTTACATTCAAAAAGTAGCTGCTGGTATGTATACCTATCTTCCTCTAGGAAAAAGAGTGTTGGCGAACGTGGAAAAAATCATTCGTGAGGAAATGGATGCTTTTGACTGTCAAGAAATTTTAATGCCAATTGTTCAACCAGCAGAACTATGGGAAGAATCAGGACGTTGGGGTGCATATGGTGCTGAAATGATTCGCGTAACAGATAGACATAACCGCGAATTTTGCTTAGGGCCAACTCACGAAGAAGTTGTAACTGATGCTGTAAGACAAGTAGTGAAAAGTTATAAACAGCTACCACTTCGTCTTTATCAAATTCAAAATAAATATAGAGATGAGCGTCGTCCACGTTTTGGTTTAATGCGTGGTCGTGAATTTGTCATGAAGGATATGTACTCTTTTGATATTGACACCAACGGTTTAGATAAAGCTTATGATGATATGTATCAAGCTTATAGTAATGTATTTAGCCGTTGTGGCTTGGATTTTCGTGCTGTATTAGCGGATAGCGGACAAATAGGCGGAGGGTATACCCATGAATTTATGGTTTTAGCTGAAAATGGCGAAGGAACCATTGCATTTTGTGATTCCTGTGACTATGCAGCAAATATAGAAATTGCTGAAGCAAAACCTCATGCTTGCGAAGATGCACATGTAGATGCAGCAATTGAAAAAACTTCTACCCCGAATATTGGTACAATTGATGAAGTGACAACATTTTTAAATTTGCGTCCTGAGGATACAATAAAGAGCGTTCTTATGAATGCGGACGGTAAATTAATTATGGTTTTGGTGCGTGGTGATAGAGAAGTTAATGATGTTAAGGTACAACACATCCACCCATGCATGAATTTAGAAATGGCAGATGAAGCACTTATCGTGGAAACTATTGGAGCACATCCTGGTTCTTTAGGTCCAGTTGGTATAAAAAATATTCCTATTTATGCTGATTTCGAACTACAAGGTAGAACTGGTCTATGCTGCGGGGCCAATGAAGATGATTATCACATTGTAAATGTAAGTATGAGCCGGGATTTACCAGATGTGACTTATCATGACCTTAGAATGCTTGAAGAAGGAGAAACTTGTCCTCATTGTGGTGGTGTAATCAAAACAGCTCGTGGTATTGAAGTTGGACAAATTTTTAAACTTGGTACAAAATACTCTGAAGCACTTCATGCAACGGTCCTTAATGATGAAGGAAAGAGCGTCGTTTTACAAATGGGATGTTATGGGATTGGCGTAAGTCGCGTTCTTTCAGCTACTGTTGAACAGCATCATGATGACAAAGGGATTATTTGGCCAAAAGCATTGGCTCCATATAAGGCAAGTATTATTATTGTTAATATAAAAGTTGAAACTCAAAATGAAATGGCTCTTTCTATTTATGAGGCGCTACAAAAAAATGGTTTGGAAACCTTGCTTGATGATAGAAATGAACGTGCTGGTGTGAAATTTAACGATGCTGATCTTATTGGTTTGCCAGTGAGAATTACAGTAGGGAAAAAATCTAAAGAGGGTATCGTAGAATTTAAATTTAGAAATAATGATGAAATAGAAGAATTAACAGTAGACGAAGCAATCAAAAAAGTAATTGAATACTATCGAATGTAACTAGGTGATTTTTTGATGAATTCACAAGTAGAAGGGCGTCCAAATGCGTTGAAATCGGATGCCCTTCTGAACATTAAACGCATAAAAAAAGTTGAAATTTATAATGCAAAGCAAGCCATCATACTATATGTGGATCTACCATACATGATTGATTTTGAGACCTATGAAAAAGTGGAAGCTTTTTATGGACAGTGCTTTAGAGAATTTTACAAAGATAGTTTTGAAAATTCTTTCTCGATGACCATCATTCCAATCATTAAAAATGTATCTATTGAGGCGCTTGTTGAAGAAAAAGATATACTTTTGAAAATTTTAAGTAAAGAATATGATATTTGGAGAATCAAACAATTTATACAGCTAGAATGTCGTGAAAAAAATATCGTGGAATTACTTTGCTCAAATGTAGTTGCGCTGAACACTTATTTTAAACAACCAACAATATTATCGAAATTATCTTATTTGATTAATGAAATATCAGAACACAAAGTAAAGGTCATTTCTAATTATCAAGAAGACGGTAATTTAGAAGAAGTTCCAGATGATTATTTCAGCCCAATGAAGCAATTTCAGGCAATTGCTCGGAAAACACCAGATTCAAATTTTGTGGCATCTTCAAAGACATCGAACGCAAATGGAAACTGTAAAATTTTGAAACATATTAATGCACCAGTCACTCCAATTAACGAAATTATTGAAGAGGAAAAAAGTGTTTGTATTTCTGGCGCAATTTTTAATTTAGAAAGTCGAACGCTTAAGACAGAAAAAACTTTATTCAGTTTTTATATCACTGATCAAAATGATACGATTGGGTGTAAAGTCTTTGTACCACAAAAAGATCTTGAAGACGTAGAATCTATCTTAAAAAATGCCTCTGCACTAAAGGTCATGGGAAAGGTAGAGCATGATCATTTTTCGAATGAGTTAACAATGACTGCATTTCAAATTAATCAAACTGTTTTGGCCTGTCGTGTGGAACATTCTCAAGATAAACGTGTGGAACTCCATTTACATACTAAAATGAGTAGTATGGATGGAGTAAGTGATTTGAAAACACTTATTCAAACAGCCCATCAATTTGGACATCCAGCTGTGGCAATTACAGATCACGGCGTAGTGCAATCTTTTCCTGATGCATACAGTATCGGAAAGAAACTTGGAATTAAAATTATTTATGGGGTAGAAGCCTATATTATTGATGATGAAATACCTGAACAAAAACTGAATAAGCATCGTACTTATCACTGTATTATTTTGGCAAAAAATGAAACTGGCTTGCGCAACCTATATCGATTAGTGACAGAATCCCATCTTAGATATTTTCAACGACGTCCACGTATTCCTAAGAGATTAATCAACTATGCTCGTGAAGGACTTGTTATTGGGAGCGCTTGTGAAGCCGGAGAGCTCATGCGATATCTTGTTGAGCACCCAAATGATTTGGACGGTTTAGAAAAATTAGCTACATTTTATGACTACATTGAAATTCAACCAATTGCAAACAATTATTTCATGCTTAGAAAAGGCTTGGTAGAAAGTGAAGATGACCTAAGAAAGTTAAATATCGCTCTATTTAATTTAGGGAAAAAAATGAATAAACCTGTTGTAGCAACCTGTGATGTTCATTTTGCTAATGCAGAGGATGCGGTTTATAGAGCTATTTTAATGAAAAGTAAGGGCTTTAAGGACGCAGAAGAGCAGGCACCGTTGTACTATCGTACAACAGAAGAAATGCTAGCTGAATTTTCTTATCTAGGTGAAGAAGAAGCTCGTAATGTTGTTGTGGTGAATAGCAATAAAATTATTGAGGACTTTGAAGACTTAAATCCAGTTCCGACAGTTCTACATGCACCTTTTATCGAAGGTGCAGAAGAACAAATACGAGACCTTACCATGACCAAAGCCATAAATCTTTATGGTAATCCATTGCCGGAACTGATTGAGAAAAGAGTCAATAAAGAATTGGATGCGATTATTGGCAATGGATATGCAGTGTTGTATCTCATCGCACATAAACTGGTAAAAAATTCTAATGAAAATGGTTATGTAGTAGGCTCACGTGGGTCAGTCGGATCTTCTGTTGTTGCTTATTTTACGGATATTACAGAAGTCAATGCTTTGCCGCCTCATTATAGATGTCCAAATTGTCAATTCAATCAGTTTAATGAAACAGGAGAATTTGGATCAGGTGCAGATATGCCTGATAAAAGTTGCCCGCATTGTGGTACACCACTGATTAAAGATGGGTTCGATATTCCTTTTGAAATTTTTATGGGCTTTAAAGGTGATAAAATCCCAGATATTGATTTGAACTTCTCTGGGGATTATCAAGCAGGTGCCCATAGTTATACAGAAGAATTATTTGGTAAAGATAATGTATTTCGTGCTGGTACCATTGCAACAGTAGCTGAAAAAACAGCATATGGATATGTAAAAAAATATTTTGACGAAATCGAGGTAAAAAAAAGAGAAGCTGAGATCAACAGACTAAAAATGGGATGTACTGGGGTAAAAAGAACAACGGGTCAGCATCCTGGTGGATTGGTTGTTGTACCAAAAGGTATCGATGTGCACGATTTTAGTCCGTTGCAGCGTCCAGCAGATGATGTAAAAACCGAAACTGTAACAACACATTTTGACTATCATAAAATTGATCAAGGCCTAGTTAAGCTTGACATTCTGGGACACGATGATCCAACCGTCATTAAGATGTTAGGCGATTTAACTGGTATTAATCCAACGACCGTTTCATTAGATGATTCTGAAACCCTTTCACTCTTTTCTGGTATTGAACCATTACAGGCAGATGAAAAGAGGCTGAATACCAAGATTGCTACTTACGGCATACCAGAATTCAATACGAGTTTTGTTCGACAAATGCTAGAAGATACAATGCCTTCATCATTTTCTGACTTGCTTAGAATCAGTGGATTCTCTCACGGTACAGATGTATGGCTAAACAATGCACAAGAAATTATTAAAAATAATATTGCACCTGTTTCACATACCATTTCTACTCGTGATGATATTATGCTTTTCTTAGTACAGCATGGGATGGAAGAAGGTATTTCCTTCAAAATCATGGAAGGCGTGCGAAAGGGAAAGGGACTTACCGCAGAGCAAGAAGAGGCAATGCGTGCCTCTCATATCCCTGAATGGTATATTGAATCTTGTAAAAAAATTAAATATCTTTTTCCGAAAGCACATGCGGTTGCTTATGTCATGATGGCCTTTCGTATAGCATGGTTCAAGATCAACCATCCATTGGCCTTTTATGCAAGTTATTTCACCGTGCGTGGTATTGAGGAATTTGATGTTGCAATACTACAACAAGGTGAACAAGTAGTAAGGGATGCAATTTTAGCTCTCTATAATAAAGAAACGGGAATGTCTGCGAAGGAAAAAAGCCAGGTGACTGTTTTTGAAGTTGCTCTTGAACTTTATGTAAGAGGATATACGATACATCCAATAGACCTACATGAATCAGATGCAAAGATTTTTAAAATAAAAGATAATGGCCTTTTGCCACCGTTGATTAGTGTGGCTGGACTTGGGCTTTCTCAGGCTGAAGATATTATCCGAGGAAGAGAAGACAGAGAATATATTTCTATAGAAGATCTAAAGAAACGTGGTAAAGTTGGCGATGCTCTAGTCGATAAATTGAAAGAATTAGGCGTTGTAAGTAATTTGCCTGATCAAAATCAAATATCATTATTCTCATAAGAAAGATTCTGCACGAGTCAAAAATCTATTAAAAAAAATTATTAAAATAATTTGAGCACTTTACTTTGAGATAAAATTTACTTATTGATGGTGAATTTTTTATTGGATAAGTAAATTGTATTGGAAATAAATTTGTGCTAAAATAATTTAAGAAGAGGTAGGAAAATTATTTGGAGGAGGACTAAAATTGTCTAAAAAAACCATGAAAACAATGGATGGTAATACTGCTGCGGCTCACGTGTCTTATATGTTTACTGACGTTGCTGCAATCTATCCTATTACGCCTTCATCTCCGATGGCAGAAAAAGTTGATATCTGGAGTGCACAAGGTAAGAAAAACTTATTTAACCAAACTGTTAAAGTCGTAGAAATGGAATCTGAAGCAGGTGCTGCAGGCGCTGTTCACGGCTCATTAACTGCAGGTGCGTTAACTTCAACCTATACTTCTTCCCAAGGTTTATTGTTGATGCTCCCAGCTATGTACAAAATTGCTGGTGAATTATTGCCAACCGTATTCCAAGTAGCTGCTCGTGCTCTTGCTGGTCATGCTTTATCTATCTTTGGTGACCATGCGGACGTTATGGCATGCCGTGCAAGTGGTTTTGCTATGCTCGCATCTTCAAGTGTACAAGAAGTAATGGATTTAGGTTGTGTAGCACAATTGTCTACATTGAAATCTCGTGTTCCATTTATGCATTTCTTTGATGGTTTCAGAACCTCTCATGAAATTCAAAAGATTGAAATGATTGACGATGAATTCTTAAAATCTCAAATTGATATGGATGCGGTAAACCGATTCCGTTCACTTGGGTTGAATCCAGAAAACCCTGTAACTAAGGGCACTAACCAAAACCCTGATATTTTCTTCCAACAAAAAGAAGCTGCAAATCCATTCTATGATAATGTTGTTGGAATCGTTGAAAATTACTGTGATGCAGTTTCTAAAGAAACTGGCCGTGACTATAAGTTGTTTAACTACTATGGTGCTGAAGATGCTGAACACGTTGTTGTTGCAATGGGTTCTGTATGTGAAGCTTTAGAAGAAGTAGTAGATTACTTGATGGCTAAAGGTGAAAAAGTAGGTCTCTTGAAAATTCGCCTCTTTAGACCATTCTCATTGAAGCATTTCTTCGATGTAATGCCTAAGACTGTTAAGAGAATTGCTGTTCTTGATCGTTCTAAAGAACCAGGTGCTCTTGGCGAAGCAGTATATGAAGATGTTATGACTGCTTTCTATGATTCTGATATGCATCCAATGATTATCGGTGGTCGTTATGGTTTAGGCTCTAAGGACGTTACTCCAGCACAATTAATCGCTGTATATGACAACCTTAAAGCAGATCAACCAAAGAACCACTTTACTGTTGGTATCGTTGATGACGTTACTAATACTTCATTGGAAGTTGGTGCACCTGTTGTTACCAGTCCAGAAGATATCATTGCTTGCAAATTCTGGGGCTATGGGTCTGATGGTACTGTTGGTGCAAATAAAGATGCTATCAAAATCATTGGTGACAACACCGATATGTATGCACAAGGTTATTTCTCTTATGACTCTAAGAAGAGTGGTGGCGTAACTCAATCTTCTTTGCGTTTTGGTAAGAGTAAAATTCGTGCAACTTACGAAATTGACCAAGCTGACTACATCGCTTGCCATAAATCAAGCTATTTGTACAACTACGATGTTCTTGAAGGCTTAAAAGCAGGTGGTACATTCTTATTGAACTGCACCTGGAGCCCAGAAGAATTAGAAGAACATTTGCCAGCTAATGTAAAGCGTTACATTGCAGAAAACAATATTAAGTTCTACACCATTGATGCTGCAGGCGTAGCTCAAGAAGTTGGTTTAGGCAACCGTACAAACATGGTTACTCAAACTGCATTCTTCAAATTAACTGGTGTTATTCCATTTGAAGAAGCTGTTCAACTTTTGAAAGATGCTATTAAGAAAACCTATGGCAAAAAAGGTGATGCAGTTGTTAATATGAACTGTGCAGCTGTAGATAAAGCTATCGAAGTACTCCATGCTGTAGAAGTTCCAGCTTCATGGGCTACTATTTCTGATGATGAAGATAAAACTGTTCATTGCAGTGCTGAACCTGAATTCATCAAGAAAATTTTCCGTCCAATGATTGCAATGCAAGGTAATAAATTACCTACTAGCGCATTTGTAGGTATTGAAGATGGACGTTATCCTGCAGGTACTACTAAATTTGAAAAACGTATGCCAGCATTATTCGTTCCTGAATGGAAACCTGAAAATTGTATTCAATGTAACCAATGTTCTTTGGTTTGCCCTCATGCTGTTATTCGTCCATTCTTGTTAGATGAAAATGAAGTTGCTAATGCACCAGAAGGCATGAAAACCATTAAAGCAATGGGTAAAGAATTCGAAAGTTTACAATTCAGAATGCAAATTAGTCCAATGGACTGCTTAGGTTGCGGCAGCTGTGTAAATACTTGCCCAGCGAAAGAAAAAGCTCTTCAAATGGTTCCAGTTGAAAAAGCTGCATCTGAAGAACGTGCAAACTGGAGTTATATGACTCATAAGGTATCCAACAAAGCAGAACTTACAAACACTAAGACTGCCAAAGGTAGCCAATTCAAAACGCCATTGCTTGAATTCTCTGGCGCATGCGCTGGTTGTGGTGAAACTCCATATGCTAAATTATTGACTCAATTATTTGGCGAACGTATGGTAATTGCAAATGCTACAGGTTGCTCTTCAATCTGGGGTGCTGCTGCTCCATCTACTCCATACACTACTAATGCTAAGGGCCAAGGCCCAGCATGGCAAAACTCTTTGTTTGAAAACAATGCTGAGTTTGGTATGGGTATGGCTGTAGCTGATGCACAAATGAAAGAAAAAATCACTTACCTCTGTGGTGTTATTGCTGAAGGCGACTACAGTGCTGCAATGAAGGAAGCTGCTGCTAAATGGTTAGAAGCAACTCCAGCACGTGATATTCAAGCGAATGCTGCTGCAAGTGATGTTATTGTTGCAGAATTAGAAGCTGTAGCTGATAAAGATGAATATCTCACTGATTTAGATGGTGTGAAAGGTTTCTTGAAAATCCGTTCACAATGGATTTTAGGCGGCGACGGTTGGGCATATGACATTGGTTATGGTGGTTTAGACCATGTATTAGCAAGTGGTGAAAACATCAATATCTTTGTATTTGATACTGAAGTTTACTCTAATACTGGTGGTCAAGCATCTAAGTCTACTCCAACTGCAGCAATTGCACAATTTGCTGCTGATGGTAAGAAAACCAATAAAAAAGACCTTGGCGTAATGGCTACTACTTATGGTAATGTTTACGTAGCACAAATTGCTCTAGGTGCAAACATGAACCAAGCTATTAAAGCAATTCAAGAAGCAGAAGCTTTTGATGGTCCATCCCTCATTATTGCCTATGCTACTTGCATCAACCATGGTATCCGTAAGGGTATGGGTATTTCCCAAGCTCATATGAAGGATGCGGTTGAATGTGGTTACTGGCACCTTTGGAGATATAACCCACTACTCGCTGAAGAAGGGAAAAATCCATTTGTATTGGATTCTAAGGAACCAGATTATAGTAAGTTTGATGACTTTATTAAATCTGAAGTACGTTACACCTCTTTGGCAAAAGTACGTCCAGAAGATGCTCAAAAACTCTTTGATCTTAACAGAAGCATGAGCGAAGCTCGCTACAAACGCTATAAAGAATTAGCTGGTAAGTAATAATAAAAAATCCCTGCTTAAGCAGGGATTTTTTTTCTAATATAGACAGTATTAAGGATTTTTGCTATTATGTAAATTGGAATATTATAAAAAAGAGGACTGATAGAGCTTATGATAACAGGAAATGAAATAAGAAAAAAATTTACGGACTATTTTACTAATCAGGGCCATACGCATGTAAAAAGCTCTTCCTTAGTACCATATAATGATCCAACCTTGTTATTCACAAATGCAGGAATGAATCAATTTAAGGATACTTTTTTAGGCCTTGAAAAAAAAGATTTTAATCGTGCGGTGACGGTTCAAAAATGCGTACGTGCAGGCGGAAAGCATAATGACCTTGAAACAGTAGGTAAAACTGCTCGACATCATACTTTTTTTGAAATGCTAGGTAATTTTTCTTTTGGAGACTATTTTAAAGACGATGCTATTCGTTTTTGTTGGGATTTTCTCACCAATGAATTAAAGCTTCCAAAAGAAAAATTATATATAACTGTCTACAATGATGATGATGAAGCATATAATATTTGGCATGAAGTGACAGGCTTTGATGAAAAAAAGATTTTACGCCTAGGTGAAAAAGATAATTTCTGGCAAATGGGTGAAGTCGGGCCTTGCGGACCTTGTAGTGAGGTTCATTATGATCGAGGAGAAGATCATGCATGTGATTGTAAAGATGGTTGTCAATTGGGAGTATGTGATTGCGACCGTTGGTTAGAAATATGGAATCTTGTCTTCATGCAATACAATAGAGATGAAAATGGTATTCTAACCCCATTGCCACATCCTAATATTGATACAGGAATGGGATTAGAACGTATTACTTCCATTCTACAAAATGTTGAAACAAACTTTGATACAGATATCTTTGTTCCACTCATTCAATATGTGGAAGAAATTTCTGGAAAAGCATATCATTCTGACATGAGAGGTTTTGCATTTAGAGTTATTGCCGATCATGCACGTGCCTGTACATTCTTGATTGCAGATGGTGTTTTACCAAGTAATGAAGGTCGTGGATATGTTTTGAGACGTATTTTGCGTCGTGCCATTCGTCTCGGCAAAACAATCGGATTGGAAAAGCCGTTTTTACATCAATTCCCTCAAAAAATTACTGAAATGATGGGTGATGCATATCCTGAATTGGGAGAACATCAAACATTCATTGAGTCTATCATTTTAAATGAAGAAGAACGATTCTATCAAACCTTGCAGGATGGTCTTAAAATCGTTAATGAAACAATTCTGAAATTAAAAGAACAAAATAGTAATATTATTGATGGCAAAAGTGCTTTTAAATTTTATGATACCTATGGCTTCCCAATTGATCTTACAAAAGATATTGCTGAAGAAGAAGGCATGACTGTAGACATTGAAGGCTTTGAAAATGCTATGTCAGAACAACGCAGAATGGCCAAAGAATCTCAAAGTAAGAAAAACGTTTGGGATTTGGCTCAACGTATTACAGCGGCATATCCAAACTTGAAGGCTAGTAACTTTGTTGGTTATAATGCTGGAGAAACAGATTCATCTATTGTTGGATTACTAGTGGATAATGAACCTTGCGAATATGGTTATGATGTCTATGCAGATATTATCTTAGAAGAAACACCATTTTATCCACAAGGTGGTGGTCAGATAGGTGAAAAAGGTAAGTTATATGGTGAAAAAGGTGTATTCATCATTGAAAATACTTTAAAATTAGCAGATGGCACAATTGTCCATCAAGGCTATATTGATGGACGTATAGAACTTAATGAGATAGTACATGCTGTTGTTGATCTTGAAAAAAGAAAGGCTTCAGCTCGAAATCATACAGCTACACATCTTCTACACTATGCGCTTCAAGAAATTCTTGGACCAAATGCCCATCAATCGGGTTCTTTAGTTGATGATGAGCATTTGAGATTTGACTTTTCTTTTTTACGTGCATTAACAAAAGACGAATTACTTTCCATAGAGGAATTTGTAAACGCAGAAATTTTAACAGCAGCACCAGTACAAACTTTTGAAACAGATATTGAAGATGCAAAAGCAAGTGGACATACTGCTTTATTTGGCGAAAAATATGGTGAGTCTGTTCGTTGTGTGGATGCTGGTTTGCACAGTAAAGAACTTTGTGGTGGCATGCATGTCAATAACGTCGGCGAAATAGGGCTGTTCAAAATTTTAAGTGAAAGTTCTGTTTCTGCAGGGGTTCGTCGTATTGAGGCTGTGACAGGCACAGGTGCCTATAATCGTATGTTGGCTCATGAACAACTTATTAATAAAATTTGTGAGCAAGCCAAGGTAAATACGTCTGAAGATATCGTGCCTAAAATGATGGCAATGGAGCAAGAAATTAAAGAACTAAAACAAGAAATTGAGACCGCAAAGCTTGAGAAAATGAAAGAACAAGCAGCGAATGCCGAAAATCAAATTTTTGAATTGAATGGTATTCAAATTCTTGCACATGAAGTTCAAGCAAATAATATGGATGATCTTCGAAATCAAGCTGACTTATTCCGTAATAAACTAGAGAATGGTGTTGTTCTCTTAGCAAGTGTGAAAGAAGATCAAGTGCAACTCGTTTGTATGCTCACTGCTGGAGATGTGAGAAATCACTTACATGCAGGTAATTTGATTAAAGAAGTGGCTAAACAATTAGGTGGTAAAGGTGGTGGACGTCCAGATATTGCTCAAGCTGGTGGTAAAGATGTCGATCAACTAGATAATGTAATAGAAAAATTCAGAGACATTATTGAAGCTCAGTATAAGGAGTGATTAAATGAAGGATAATCTTGATCAAACGATGTATTTCAATAAAAATAAACCTCAACAGGAGTTGAGTCCAAGAGATACTTTACGAGTTGTATATGGTGCTCTCGAAGCAAAAGGATATCAGCCTCTCAATCAGTTGGTTGGATATATTCAATCGGGTGATCCTGCTTATATTACTAGCTATAATAACGCACGCTCTCTCATAAAAAAGTATGATCGTGATTTATATATTGAAGAGATGCTAAAGTCATATTTGGGTGGGAAATAAATGATAGGCCGTATTTTATGTTTTGATGTTGGTGAAAAGAGAATAGGGATTGCTATGAGCGATCCTTTAGGCATTACTGCACAATCATTAGAAACCTATATTCGTTGTGGCGATATAGAAAAAGATTATCAGTATTTAGCGAATATCATAAAAGAAAATGATGTTGAAAAACTGATTGTTGGTCTTCCTAAAAATATGAATAACACCCTAGGATTTAAAGCAGAAGAAATTCAACAGTTTATAGAAAACTTTAAGCCTTATATTTCTAATACATTAATGATAGAATGGGTAGATGAAAGATTAACGACAGTACAGGCAGAGAATGTATTGTTGGAAGCAAATGTTTCTAGAAAAAAAAGAAAAAAAGTCGTTGATAAGATCGCAGCAGTATTTATTTTGCAAACTTATCTAGACTTACACTAAAGGAGAAACCAAAATGGAAAAAAATGAAATGTTAGATGAAAATACAATTGAAGAAGAACTCGTTGTTTTAGTAGATGAGGAAGATAATGAACATACATTCCAAATCATTGAAGTGATTGAGCTGAATGAGCAAGAGTATGCTGTATTAGTTCCTTGGGATGAAAAAGACGATGATAGCGCTATTGTTTTAAAAATTGTTGAAGAAAATGGCGAAGAAATGTTATATGATATTGAAGATGATAAAGAGTGGGAAGCTGTTGTCGAATATTGGAATAGCTATGTTGATGCCGAAGAATAAAATGCTTTAATATCTATGAAGGGAGCATTATAAAATGGAAAAGCCATCTCTGTTAATTGTAGATGACCATGAAGTAAATATAGAATTAATGGAGATTTATATTGAAAGTCGTTATCCAAAAGCTAAAGTACATAAAGCTATAGATGGCATTGGAGCCATGGAAGTTTTGAGTAATGAAAAAATTGACTTGGTTTTCCTAGATGTAATGCTTCCCGATATAGATGGTTTCAATCTTTGTAAATTGATGAAAGCAATTCGTGGCGAAGATTTTTTACCAATTATAATGATTACAGCACTCAATGATAACGATAGCCTGCTCACAGGCCTGTCCCATGGGGCAGATGATTATCTAACGAAGCCCGTAAGTAGTGAAGAATTGTATCTTCGCATGCGTAATTTGTTGAAATTAAGAACATTGACCCAAGATATTAATCAAAGATATCAAACTTTATCTGCTGAAATGTATATGGCAAAAGAACTTTTAAAAGACTTTCTGCCGACACATTTACCCTATTTTTCTCAGATAAATTTTGATATTATATACGAGCCATGCAGTATTATTGGTGGCGATTTTTACGATATTTTCGTTATTGATAAAACACATTTTGGTTGCTTTATGACAGATGTAAAAGGTCATGGTGCTGCGGCTACGATGATTGTATCCGTTTGTAAGCAAGAAGTGACACAATTTAAAGAATACTGGTTAGAACCAAGTTTATTGATGAAGAAGATTAATCAATCATTGTGTCATTTTTTTAAAGAAACCAAGAGCGATTATTTTTCTACAGCTATATATTATGTGTATGATACCGAAAATAATAAAATTACTTACTGTAACGCAGGTCATCCACCTGCTATTTATTTTCATGATGGAAAAGTAGAGATTTTAAATGAGGTAACAGGTATTCCTCTAGGTGTTTTTGAATCATCGACCTATGAATCAAGTACCAAATCTATTGCCTCGCAATCAGATATTATTACCTATACGGATGGCATTTTTGAATTGCCGTTGTTTTATAAAGAGCCACGTGGTTTTAAATCAATTGAAGAAATTATTAGTTATTTACAATCATCTGGTATTACACCAACGGCGAGTTTATTATTAAGAGAATTCCGTTATGCAATTAGTCATGCAGAATTAACTGATGATACTAATGTTATCAATTTAGGTATTTCTTGAGGAGGATTTGTTTGATGCAAAACTATCAAATTGAAGCATTTGATGATTATAGTGAAGTCATTTTCAATGGGGATTTGACCATTGATGATACACAAAACATAAAAAAAGAACTTAAAATGCATTTAGCAAATAGTATCACTAAAAATATGTTGGTCAATTTAGAGCATGTGCAATTTATGGATTCGTCTGGTTTAGGTTTACTCATTTCTTTATTTAAAGAAGTGAATGAACAAAAAGGTGAAATTGTTTTTTTAGGCATTCAAGAATATGTAGCGAAACTTTTAGAAATGGTAAAGTTAAATCAAATCTTTAAAATCGCTGAAAATCTAGAAGAAGCACAAAAAATGATAAAATAATAAAAAAACTTTCTCAAAAGTGTTGACGTTGTGAAATAGTGGTGTTATAATTACATTCGTTGTAACGCATGACGTTAGCAAGGCGACATGGCCAAGTGGTAAGGCAGAGGACTGCAAATCCTTTACCCCCAGTTCGAATCTGGGTGTCGCCTTATGCCGGAGTGGCGGAACTGGCAGACGCACAGGACTTAAAATCCTGCGGTGGTTAAACACCGTACCGGTTCGATTCCGGTCTCCGGCAGTAAAAAACGACTTTCAAATGAAAGTCGTTTTTTTATTTGCTTAAAAAAGATTAAGTAATTTAGAATATGGATTGAAATTGATAGAATCGGTTTTCGTGTTTTTTCTAATATGCTATAATAGAATCAATATATTTAGCACAGGAGGAATGAGTATGTTATTAAAAGAAATGATGACAAAAAATGTATTGACATTATCTCCGGAAAATACATTGAATGAAGCAGCAGCACTTTTTGTTGAAAATAACATTAGTGGGGCACCAGTAGTGGATAAACTAAAAAATGTTGTAGGTATTATTACTGAAGGTGATTTGGTGCGTCAACAAAAACCATTATCAAAACCTTTGTATTTGATGTTTTTAGATAGTGCCTTTCCTGTGAATTTTAAAGAGATTAATAGTGATTTAGAAGCTTTAACTGCAACGACGGTGGAACAGCTAATGAGTAAGAATGTTATATCTTTGCACGAGTTTGATGAATCTGAAAAGGCTGCTGAATTGATGATTAATAAAAAGATTAATCGTGTTCCAGTGATCAATGATGAAGGACAATTACTGGGTATAGTGACACGTCAGGATGTCATTCGTGCCACTTATTTAGAAAAAAATGAATAAAGAAACGATTGATTACCAAAAATTACTAAAAGCAATGGTCACATTAGGTGCTTTGCTAATGGAAAATGGTGCTGAAGTTTACAGGGTAGAGGAGTCTATTCAAAGAGTTGTGCAATCTTATGGTGTAAAACATGCGGACGTATTTGCAATTCCAAATCTAGTGATGGTTTCATTAGAAACATGGAAAGGTGAATCCTTTACTAAAAGTCGCCGTATTTATTCTAGAAATGCAAATTTTGATAAAGTCATACAACTCAATGAGCTTGCTAGAAGATTAACAAGAGATCCTATTGATTTAGATGAGGTCAGAAAAGAACTCAAATTAATTAATAAACGAAAAAATTATCCAGCGATTATTAGCTTTTTTAGCTATGGTTTAATTGCACTTTTCTTTTCGCTTTTGTTTGGTGGGACAATTAAAGAAGCTATTGTTGCTGCTTTTGCGGTGTATGCTGGACGTATCATTTGTATGCAAATGGAACACTTTCATGCCAACAGCTTCTTTGTAACAATGACAGCAAGCTTTATTCATAGTATGGTCGCCTATATTGTTATCAGTATCTTTCCAGACTTGCGGCTAGATAAAATTGTCACAGGCACTTTAATGGTATTGGTTCCAGGTGTTACTTTTATGACTGGATTGCGGGATATTATTGCACGAGATTTAATTGCGGGATTGTTAGAAGGGTTAGAAGCCGTTGTCATAGCTGTTGCTATTGCTAGTGGCTCTGCTTTAGCTATTGGAATGATGCCTCTTCTTTGGGAGGTGCTTTAATGTTATCGACGATATCTGCTTTTTTTGCCTCAATGTTTTTTGCAGTCTTATATAATACAAGAGGTAAATTATTAATATTTACTGCTTTTTGTGGTGCATTAGGAATGTTTATTTTTAATGTTTTGGAGCCGCATGGTCTTGTTGCACAGTTTTTAATAGCAACCATTGCGATGTCGATTTATTCTGAGATATTAGCAAGAATCTGTAAAATACCTGTATTGGTTATTTTAACAGTAGGAATTTTGCCAATTGTACCAGGTGCAGGTGTATATTATACGATCTATTATCTTCTAGAAGAAAATCTTAGCCAGTTTTGTAGCTATGGATTAAGAACCCTTTTATCTACTGGAGCCATGGCACTTGGAATTGTCTTGGTATCTTCTAGCATGAGACTAATAAAAATTATGAGATTTACACTTAAACATGCAACATATGAACGAAAATATCTACCTAAGATGAAATAGTAGGAGGAGTTCTCATGTCAGAAGAACTTAGTATGCTATTAAAACGTGCTATTGAAGACGAATTATATGCGAGCGAAGCGTTTATAAAACTAGCCGGTCATGAATCATTACCCCTTGATGTCATTTATCATTTTCTGACCTATTCTCAGCAAGAGAGTGAACATGCGAAGTTGCTTTTAGAAGTCGCAGAACAGCATCAAATAACGATTCATTTAGAAAAAATAAAGGGTCCTGTTATTGAAGACGTTTTATCTTTTATTGTCGAATATAGAGCGCACGAGGAGTCGGGTATTTTTTATTATGATACGCTATTGAGTTATGAGCTGGATGAGGATATTAAAATTATTATAGAAAAAATTCGTGATGAAGAAAAAAAACATTATGATTTCTTAGGGTATTTGCTAGAAAAAAATAGGAAATGATGAGGAAAAATGGATAAGCAAAAACAGTGGATTTATCATGTTGCTCAAATGGGACATGAATTAAGAACTCCGCTTAATGCTATAAAAGGTTTTAGTGAAGTTCTAGATAGTGAGCTTATAGGTACACTAAATGAGAAGCAAAAAAAATATATTGAGAAGATTCTCTTCAGCTCAGAACACTTACTAACCATTATTAATCAGATTTTAGAATGGGCGAAGTTGTCTACAGGAGAAACCACTTTACAAAAATCACATGTCGCACTTTATCCGTTATGTATTTCTGTGATTTCAATTCAAGAAATGACACTTTCGGAAAAAAATGTTCAAGTCATTTATGATTTACCAAAAGATTTAGAGGTATATGTCGATCAGCGTAAGTTTAACCAGGTATTAATTAATATCATTTACAATGCTATTAAATTTTCAAAGCCAAATACTACAATTACACTAAAATATGATGAGCAAGATCAATATCATTGTCTCTCTGTCATTGATCAGGGGTGTGGTATAGAACAACATTTGCTGAAAGAGATATTTTTGCCATTTAATCAAAGTAGCAAGCGTCTGGATGATACTAAGAGCAGTGGCTTAGGATTATGGATTTCAAAAGTTATTATGGAGGCGCATCAGGGTAATATTGAAGTCTCTAGTGTTCTTGGTGAGGGAAGTACCTTTACGATAAAGATTTTAAAACAGGTTTGATAATATGAATATATATGATTTTATTTCCATGAGTATCCCTATTACTATTAATGAAAATAAATGTATCCATGCTTATTCTGGAAAATCAACATGTCAGAAATGCATACGCCATTGTCCTGTGCATGGTATTTCGTTAGTTGGTCATAAGATTACTGTAGAAGAGTGTATTGGCTGTGGAAGATGCATTCAGCAATGTCCACAACAAGTATTTGAGATGGATTTCCAAAGATTATTAAGTATTCCGAAGGCAGATGAATTGATTATTGCCTGTCGAAAAGCAGGTGTTGTTGACTATCCAGTGATTGAAACCAATTGTTTACAACAGTTTAATATTACTCAATTAGCGATGCTGAGCCAAAAATTTTCATCTATTATTATGTATTGTGACAATGAAACTTGTGAGCGGTGCGAATCTCAGTGGTATCCTGAAGGCCAAAAAATTTTGTTGGGGAAATATGGTTTTTTTAAAACCAGTGAAAGAATTAAAATTATAAGAGACAAAAAAAATCTTCAATGTACATTGGAGAAAAACCAACAGGATATAAATAATCGCAGGTTATTCATGAAAAATCATTTTCAAACTTTGAAAAATACGAGCACAAAATACGTGGAGCAGACAGCAAATGCGTATACGAATTCTTTCATAGAAACAATTTCATCTAAATCACTTACATTTCAAAAATCGCCTTCTCAGAGTATGTTGATACATCAAAGCATAGTTGCTTGTGAAGAAGATGGACTACAAGAAATTCCGTTGGAAAAATTGGATAATATTCGGTGTAGATTTTGTGGAGCATGTGAGAGCATTTGTCCGTGGGAAGCGATTGCACTGATTAAAAATGAGGATGATTGTTATCTAGCACATCATGATGTGCTTTGTGCGCGTTGTAATTTATGTATCGATATCTGTCCAGAAAACGGATTGCTATGGGGTCATGGATTGAACATTCATGATTTGTATGAACCTAAGTGGCGGGTTTTAAAGAGTGGCATAAAGAAAATTTGCGAAAATTGTGGTGAAGAGTACTATACCTTAGATGATCAACAAGAAAGATGTATCATTTGCCGCAATAAATAAAAAAACACAAACTCATCATGAGTTTGTGTTTTTTTTATTTATTGCATATTATTGTAAACGTTTTGGATATCATCATCTGCTTCTAAAGCTGCCATCAATTTATCCATGCTTTTGGTTTTATCTTCTGGAACAGCAGTATAGGTGGATGGAATCATAGTGATTTCACCAGATAATATAGGAATATTTTTTTCTTCGATTGCTTCTCTAACAGCTGAATAATCATCGGTTAATGTGATGATTTCGTAATAAGTATCTTCTGCACTAAAATCCTCTGCGCCTGCTTCAAGAACAAGCTCCATTAGTGTATCCTCATCCAATGGGCAGTTTTCTTTTTCAATAGCAATGGCACCTTTGCGTTCAAACATAAAGCTGACGCAACCAGCAGTACCGAGATTACCACCAAATTTATCTAAATAGTGTCGAACATTGCCCGCCGTTCTGTTTTTGTTATCGGTAAGGCATTCAATGATAAGTGCAATTCCACCAGGACCGTATCCTTCATAAGTGATGTGTTCGTAGTTTTCGCCACCACTTTCACCAGTCCCTTTTTTTATTGCACGATTGATGTTATCATTAGGCATATTATCTGCTTTTGCTTTATCAATGGCAAGTTTTAGTGCAGCATTATACGCAGGGTCTCCACCACCACTACGTGCTGCTACTGTAATGTTTCTTGCATGTTTTGTGAAGGTACTGGAGCGTAAGCTGTCCATTTTATTTTTTTTGCCTTCAATATTATGAATACGACCCATTCATATCTCTCCTTATCTAAATAATGCATAATTAGAATTATAGTCTTATTGAAGAAGTAACGCAAGACTAGAAAGGGTGAAATTTTTTGTTAAAATTTGAAAAAGTAAGTTTTGAACAATTTAAAAGCGATTGCATAAGACAAGGCTATTGCGAATCATTGGATTATCAGAAAATATATGAATCCATTGAACTACCTAAACGCTCAACGCAGGGATCTGCAGGATATGATTTTTTTGCACCATTTTCTTTTGAACTATATCCTAATAAGAGTATTTTCATCCCGACAGGCATAAGAGCAAAAATGCCCTATGGCGTGGTATTAATCTTAGCGCCAAGAAGTGGTCAAGGGATTCGCTTTAAACTGCAATTAATGAATACAATTGGTGTGATTGATGCAGATTATTATGAAGCAACCAATCAAGGTCACATCATGGTGTCTCTATTTAATGACCATAGAGAAGGTCATGTGATGAATGTAGAAGCGGGGCAAGCTTTCTGCCAAGGACTTTTTTTACCATACTATCTGACCGATGATGATCACAGTAATCAAAGTAGAACAGGAGGATTTGGTAGTACAGATCAAAAATAGTTGTTGACAAATTAGTAATAAATGTGTATAGTTACATGGTGTCAAGTTTCAGAAGTTGACAGAGGTGAAGAAATGCCTTTATCGATTCAAAAGAGAAACAGAATGATTTGTCTTTTTGACTGTTATAGTAGTTTGTTAACAGAGAAGCAGACAGAGCTATTTAAATATTATTTTTATGAAGATTTGTCTTTAGCAGAGATTTCTGAACTATGTCATATTAGTCGACAAGCTGTTCATAATAGCCTTGGACGATGTGAAGAAATTCTTGAAACCTATGAACAACAATTGAAAATACTTGAACGTACAGAGCGTTACGAAATGCTTTTTAATGATGTGATAGAAACCATTGAAGACAGTCTGAAAACTGGAAAATGGGAAGAAAAAGTATATGTAGACACACTAGAGCGCTTGCAAGAAGCTAGAAAGGCTGATGTAGATGGCACTTGATGGATTAAGTGAGAGATTACAGGATGTCTTTTCTAAATTAAAAGGAAAAGGTAAAATCAGCGAGCAAGATGTCAAGGATGTATTGCGAGAAGTGCGTATTGCACTTTTAGAAGCTGACGTCAATTATAAGGTCGTTAAGGAATTTGTTGCCACTATTAAAGACAGAGCGTTAGGCGAAGATGTTATGGAAAGCTTAACACCAGGTCAACAAGTAGTGAAAATTGTTCATGAAGAGTTAACCGCTCTTATGGGTGGTGAAGCGAAAGCGATTAAAGTCAATTCTAAACCACCAACTGTTATTATGATGGTAGGGCTACAAGGTTCAGGTAAAACAACCTCTACTGGAAAATTAGCCAAATATCTCAAAGACAAGATGCGAAAGCGTCCATTATTAGTTGCTTGCGATGTTTATCGTCCAGCAGCAATCCAACAGTTGAAAGTATTAGGCGAACAGCTTGATATTACTGTATATGAAGAAGGCAATGAGGTTTCACCTGTTGATATTGCCAAGAATGCAGTTGAACATGCAAAAAAACACGGCAATGACATGGTCTTAGTTGATACGGCTGGTCGACTTCATATTGATGAAGTTTTGATGAACGAGCTTGTCGATATTAGAACAGCCATTGTTCCAGATGAAATTTTGCTTGTGATAGATGCCATGACAGGGCAAGATGCTGTAAATGTTGCAGAACATTTTAATGATCATCTTGATATCACAGGCGTAGTGCTTACTAAACTCGATGGTGATACACGAGGCGGGGCAGCACTTTCCGTAAAAAGCATTACTGGAAAACCAATTAAATTTACAGGTATGGGCGAAAAAATGGATGCCCTAGAGCCTTTTTATCCAGATCGAATGGCATCGAGAATTCTTGGTATGGGCGATATTATGACGCTCATTGAAAAAGCACAAAGTGAATTTGATCAAGATGAGGCAAAAGCGCTTCAGGATAAAATAATGAAATCTACCTTTACCCTAGAAGATTATTTGAACCAAATGGATCAAATGAAAAACATGGGGGATTTAGATAGTATCCTTTCAATGATGCCTGGTATGAGCAAGAAAATGCTCAAAAATGCAAAAATTGATGCGAAGGATATGGAACACACTCGTGCTATCATTTTATCAATGACACCGCACGAAAGACAAAATCCTAAAATTATCAACGGTAATCGTAGAAAACGTATTGCTGCTGGTGCTGGGTTAAAAGTGCAGGATGTTAATAGATTGCTGAAACAATTTGAGCAATCCCAAGTATTTATGAAGCAATTTAGCAATATGAGTAGTGGCAAAGGTGGCAAAAAAGGCCGCATGTCTCTATTTGGATTAAAATAATCAATTGAAGGAGGTGTTAAAGATATGGCAACAAAAATTAGATTAAAAAGAATGGGTGCTAAGAAGAAACCTTTTTATCGTATTGTTGTAGCTGACAGCCGTGCGCCACGTGATGGTCGCTTCATCGAAGAAATCGGTTACTACAACCCAAATGTAGAACCTGCTCAAATCGAAGTAAATGTTGAAGCTGCTCAAAAATGGCTTAATACAGGTGCACAACCTTCTGATACCGTTCGCAGCTTATTGAAAAAAGCTGGCGTTTAATTTTAGTCAAAGAATGGACTGATCATATGGAAAATTTGGTTTTACATCTAGCAAAGTCTTTAGTCGATGATCCAGATTCCGTATCGGTTAAAGTTGATGAAACGCCTGAATCAATCACCGTACAACTTTCTGTTGCACCAAATGATATGGGTAAAATTATCGGCAAACATGGACGTATTGCTAATTCAATTCGTACAATCATGAAAGCTGCTGGTAGTGTACAACATAAGAAAGTTTATGTTGATATTGTAGAATGATTGAAAATCCAGATTCCTAGGAGTCTGGATTTTTTACTATATCTTAGAAAAGAGGAATAATCATGGATGCATTGAAGATTTTAGGAAAAGTTTACTATAAACAAATTGTGACAGATGCCTATAAAACAAAGGCCAAAAAAGAGATCCAGGCTCAAATGGATGAAATAGATCGTCAGCTTGAAGAGTTTGATAAGCAAATGAGCAAAACCATGACAGAATTAACCTTAAAAGCCCATCCACAGACCGAAGCTTTACGTCAGCAATTCAACATGGAAAGAGATAAAATTGCTGTTTACAAAGAACAATTTGCACAAGCTTTAGCTGCAGTCGACCAACTTGAAAATGGAACTGAAGTAGATACTGGTGATGGTGAATTTATTACTGAATTAAAAGTTGGAGATTCCTTCTCAAGCACCTTGAATTATGATTTAGTCATTGAAGATGATGTTGTAAAAGAAATTAGAAAGAAATAAGATGGAAAAGGTTAGAGTAGGAAAAATTCTTAGTGCACATGGCATTAAAGGAGAAGTAAGTGTATATCCTCTTACGGATCAACCTGCACGATTTAAAAAACTAGACGCTGTTTTTTTAGAAAACAGTAAAATGGCTCTCAAAGAACTTCATATTACATCTGTTCGCTTTCATAAAAACGAAGTATTGTTAATGTTTAAAGAAATATCTTCTCGTAACGATGCTGAATTGTTAAAGCATGCCTATTTGTGCATTGATAAAAGTGAACGATTAAGCTTACCCAAAAATTCCTATTATATTGATGATTTAATTGGTATGGCTGTATATGAGAATGAACAATATTTAGGCATTATTCAAGAAGTGTTACAGCCAGGTAGTAATGATGTGTATGTTTTGGAAAGCGAAATTTATCCCAATCTTTGCATTCCAGCAATGAAGTCAGTAATTTTATCTGTTGACATTGAAGAAAAGAAGATGATGGTTCAACTGCCGAAAGGATTGGTTGATTGATGAATATTCAAGTATTTACTCTTTTCCCTGATATGTTTAAAGGCCCTCTTGGAGAAAGCTTGATTGGAAAAGCCAAAAACAATGGTATTTTAAATATTGACATCATTAATTTCCGTCAGTATTCAACAGACAAATATGGTCATGTAGATGACACGCCTTACGGTGGTGGTGCAGGCATGCTCTTGAAACCAGAGCCAATCATTACAGCCCTTCGTGAAAATGTGAATAAAGATACTGCCATTATATTGGTTTCTCCTCAAGGTAAAACATTTACGCAAGAAGATGCCAATAGACTTTCTCAACTAGAATCAGTTGCTTTTGTGTGTGGACACTATGAGGGTTTTGATGAACGCATTCGGGAGCATGTGACAGATGAATATTCTATTGGCGATTATGTTCTGACAGGTGGGGAACTCCCTGCTATGGTAATGATTGATAGCATTGCACGTCTGATACCAGGTGTTATTAAGGAAAAAGCTTCTTATGAAGATGATTCCTTTTATAATGGATTATTGGAATATCCTCAATACACCAAGCCTCGTGTCTTTGAAGGAAAAGAAGTCCCAGAAGTGCTTCTGAGTGGTCATCATAAAAATATTAAACGTTGGCAAAAAAAAGAAGCGCTTCGCCGTACTTATCTTAGAAGACCTGATTTATTAGAGCGGTATGAATGGAGCAAAGAAGATAAAATTCTGTTTGATGAAGTTTTAAACGAAGAAAAAGATTAAAAGAGTGCTACGATGGTAGCACTCTTTTTTTGAATTCAATTCTTGTATCACCAAACGGATTAACCTCTTAGGGACAGAGAAAATAATAAAAACTTGGAAAGGAGGTAATTCTCATGTCAAATATGAAAAGAACAGGACAAACAGCCCTTTATGAGCGTTTAAGTCGTGATGATGAAATGCAAGGAGAAAGCAATTCCATCACAAATCAGAAGCAGCTACTTGAAAGCTATGCCAAAAGAAACGGCTTTGTAAATATCTATCACTATACCGATGATGGAGTTAGCGGAACAACCTTTGATAGAGAGGGATTTCAAAAGATGATAAAAGCAGTAGAAGAAAACAAAGTATCTACTGTGATAGTAAAAGATATGAGTAGGTTTGGCAGAGATTACCTCAAAGTAGGTTTTTACACCGAAATACTTTTTAAAGAAAAGGGAGTAAGGTTTATTGCCATCAATAATGGTATAGATAGCGAGAAACAAGCAGAAAGCGACTTTACACCATTTCTAAACATTATGAACGAATGGTATGCAAGAGATACCTCAAGAAAAATACAATCCATCTTTAGAGCAAGAATGGAAGATGGTAAAAGAGTATCACCAAGTGTTCCATACGGCTATTACAGAAATCCTAAGAACAAACAGGAGCTACTTGTCGATAAAGAGAGTTCAAAGGTCGTAAAACGCATTTACAGGCTTGTTATAGAGGGATATGGAGTAACACAGATAGCAGAGATACTAACCAAAGATAAAGTCCTTATTCCGTCAGCCTATGCAGAAATACACTATCCTGAAAATAACCACAGTTCCAAGAAAAGAGGAATAGACGATCCATATTTTTGGACACCAACCACAGTTGGCTATATTTTGGAAAAAAGAGAATACATGGGACACACTGTTCTTGGTAAAACAATATGTCTTGATTACAAGACAAAGAAACGCAGAAAGGCGAAAGAAGATGAACTGATTGTCTTCAAGAACACTCATGAAGCCATAATTGATGAAGAAACATGGAATAATGCTCAAAGGTTAAGAAAAACCGTTAGAAGAAGTCCAAAGTATGGAACAACATCAAATCCACTTACAGGACTTTTAATATGTGCAGATTGTGGTGGAAAGTTAAGTTATAGAGAGCCGGCAGAACATAAAGAAAAGAAATATGATTGTGATTATTGCTTTGTATGTCAACATTACAGACATAGAAAAGGAACTTGCAGTATTCACTATATTAAACTAAAAACAGTGAATGAAATTCTCTTAAAATCAATCAAAGAAATTACCAATTTTGCAAAAGAAGAAAAGCAAGAATTTCTAAAAGTGATGAATAAGTTATCTGATGAAAAAAGAGAAGAAAAGTATCAAGGAGATAAAGAGAAGTTAGAAAAGCTATCATCAAGAAACGAAGAATTGACTACTCTTATTACAAAACTATATGAAGACCACGCACTTGGGAAAATTCCTGTAAAACACTTTGATAGATTATTTAATATTTATGATACTGAGCAACAAGATTTAGAAAAACAAATACAGTATTTTGAGCAAGAAATAGAAAGCTATCATCAGATAAAAGTTGATACTGATAAATTCCTAAAAATGATAGAGAAATATACAGACATTGAGGAACTGACAGTACCAATGATAAATGAGTATATAGAAAAAGTTGTAGTCCATGAAGCCACAGGGGGAAGAAAAGGAAAAAACAGAAAACAACAAGTTGATGTGTACTTTAATTTTATTGGCAAGTTTGAAGTGTCACAAGAAGAACCTAAATAACTTATACAGAAAGAACTTGATGAAATAGATAGTTTATGAAAAAAGATAGAAAAGATGAAACAATCTTCTTCATAATTAAGAAATATTGACTACTATAAAATATAGTGATATAATTTATAGTAGTTTTTAATATGGAGGGATAATATGTCAACGATTGATTTAATAGTTTTAGGAATGATTAAAGAAAAAGAACAAAGTGCGTATGACTTACAAAAGAATGTTGAGTATAGAAATATTTCTAAATGGGTTAAAGTTAGCACTCCATCAATTTATAAAAAGGTAATTCAGTTAGAAGAAAAAGGCTATATAAAAGGCAATTTATCAAGAGATGGGAATATGCCTGAAAAGTCAATTTATCACATTACAGAAAAAGGAGATAAGTATTTTTTAGAATTGATGAAGAAAATATCTGCTCAAATGGTCAATGTTTTTTTAGATTTTAATGCAGTTATTATCAATATGGCAATGCTGTCAAAAAATGAAAGCAAAGAGGTTATAGACAATATTGAAACAGAGATTGAGAAGTACAAAAATGCAGTTAGCAAGTTAGAGATGGAAAGAGAAAATATTCCTGTTTGTGCCAAATCTATTATAAATCAACAAGTCTTGCTATCAGAAGCATTAAACGATTGGATAAATGATTTTAGAAAGCTATATTTAGAGGAGTGATTTTTGAATTGGTAAATATATGTGAAGATAGAGAGCTATTAAAGGAATTAAGAGAGATAACGAAAAATAAGGAGAATTGGAAAACAGCTATTGATGAAGTTTCTATTTACTTGAACGAAAATCATTCTGACGATGTAAAAGCAAAGGTCTTATGGCTTCTTGGAGAAATGGGATTAAATTATCCATTAGAAGTAAAAAAGTATGTTGCAGATATTGCAAGTTACTTACATGATGATCGCTCTAAATTAAGAGAGCGTTCAGTAAATGCACTTGGAAGAATAGGCAGAGCTGATAAGCAGTTGATTGTTCCATATTTAGATAAAATAATGGAAATGAGAAAAGATAATGTAGATGAAGTAAGACTTGCATTCGTTTGGGCTTGTGAAAATATTGCAACAAATGCTCCGGAACTGTTCTGTGAAAAACTTGATATGTTTTATGAAATGATACAAGACAAAGGGGAGAGAATACGGATAGAAGCACCTGAAATGTTCAGAGTAATAGGAAAAAGGAAACCGTACTATGTCAAACCATACTTAGAAAAATTACAATGGTATGCAGATCATGATTCACACCCTGTTGTTCGTATTCATAGTTTAGGTGCAATTAGGATTACTAAAAAAGCTTTAGAGGAGTGTGAGATAAATGCCACAAATGACTAAAGGTGGGAAGTATATTTTTGGTTGGTCGAAGATAAAAGAAGATGGAGAGTTAAGTTTTCCGACTATGGCAATAAAGGAGTACAAATTAGAAAAAGAAAAGTATGTCTATATTGTTTCAGGAAGTAAGCAGACAGGTGGCTTCTGTGTTATGCCGGAAAAATTACTTTCCGATTCAAAATTAAATAGCATATTAGTTAGAAATAAATGTTTGGCAGAGAGAAGTTTACAAGAGGGAGAACTTATTTCATATAAGGGAAGAATGTATGGTTGGCTATCTTTGAATGGTTCAAATGTAAATCTTCCCCCATCTTTAATGGATTCTTTAGGTGTTAGTATGGGAGATAAACTTTTGGCAATTAGAAGTAGTAATATTGCTTTTACAATGGGGTTAAGAGGTTCGTTGATAGATAAAGCAAATAATTATAAGGGAAAAATCAGCACTTTTTAATGTATATATGCAGTTTTGCCGATTTTGTGAAAGTATGATATAATATTGCTATATATAGTGAAAGGGAATTGTTATGAGAATTTATTTAAGAAACCATCCTAAGAACAAACTTAACTCTGTACAAATGAAACCGATGAAACATTGTACAGAGTATAGCAAATAGATTACATTTAAGATTTCATCGGGAAATACAAAAAATTAGGTCATTTAGTTGGCTTTATTTTTGTGTGCATTTCTCGATATATAAATAGAATGTAAAAGGCTATGGACAATGTTTTGTCTGTAGCCTTTTGTTTTATAAATTATTAAGCAAAAGGCAGATACTATTTTGTATTTATGCCTTTTTTGTTGCATAAATACAGAAAATAAAATATTGAGAAGTGGAGAAATTTTAAATGAACGAAAGCAGAATAAAAATTTTGAAGGAAGAAAATATTAATACAGCACTTTTTAAATTAGGTATGCCTATGGTTATCAGTTTGTTGGTAGCTGCCTTATACAATGTTGTGGACACATACTTTGTGTCCGGACTTGGTAAAGAAGCAGTAGCTGCTGTTTCCGTTGCCTTTCCGATTCAACTTATTTTTTTAGGGATAGGATTAACATTTGGTGCAGGAGCAGGCTCTTATATATCAAGGCTACTTGGAGGAAATAATAAAAAAGAAGCAAGTATTGTAGCGACAGTTGCTCTACTAACAAGTGCAATTTTAGGGATAGTTACAGCTATTGTATTGTTTTGCTATTTAGATGGCGTTTTGAAATTTATGGGAGCCATACCATCTATTATTGAAATCTCTAAGTCTTATACAGGGATATTCATAGTAGGTGGCATTTTGGGTGCAATAAATGTAACGGTTGGTAACTTAGCTGTTGCACAAGGGGCTGCTAAAATTTCTTTGAAAGCCATGATTTTAGGCTCTACATCAAATATGATTTTAGATCCGATATTCATATTCGGATTTAATTTAGGAGTGAGAGGTGCAGCTATTGCAACACTTATAGCTAGAGTGATAACCAGTCTAATGTATATCATTTACTTTGTAGGAGATAAAAATTTAATTGAGATAAAATTGTCTAACTTCAAGCCTACAATTGCAATTTACAAGGAGATATTAAAGATAGGTATTTCCATGTTAATACTTCAAATTCTACAAACAATATCCATAAGCAAAATATCTTATGCAGCGTCCTTTTATGGAGAAGAAGCAATAGCTGCAATGG
>CAMYDW010000014.1 GCA_947254645.1 uncultured Peptococcaceae bacterium
TGGTACTTGGTCTTGCATTTATGGAAACCTTGACCATTTATGGTTTGTTGATTGCGTTGATGTTGTATTTCCAACTCGGTTAATAAATATATAAAACAAAAAAATAAAGACATCGTGTTTAAGGAGGACTTTCAAACATGGCAACAGGATTAATTGCAATTGGTATGAGTTTAGCGATTGGCTTAGCAGCAATCGGCAGTGGGATTGGGCAAGGTGTTGCAACAGGTAAGGCTGTAGAATCTATGGCACGTCAACCAGAAATTGCAAGCACCATCCGTACCACCTTGGTACTTGGTCTTGCATTTATGGAAACCTTGACCATTTATGGTTTGTTGATTGCATTGATGTTATACTTCCAACTTGGTTAAGAGGGTCATTTGCTTTTCTCGTCTTAACAAATCGCAATCAAATAAGGAGGTAGGACAGTGCATATAGAACCAACAGCACTTATTTTTGCGATCATCAACTTCTTGGTATTATTGTTTCTTTTAAAGAAGTTTTTATATGCGCCAATTTTTCAAATGCTCGATGCACGTTCTAATGAGATTGAACAAAATCTGAGCGATGCAGAGCAAGCGCGCATGGATGCCATATCGCTTAAAAGTGAATACGAAGCGGATTTAAAAAATGCACAAGCAAAGGCACAAGAAATTATTCAAGGTGCAAGTAAGCTTGGCGAAGAAACAGGTGCACAAATTGTGGCAAAGGCACGTGAAGAAGCAAACCGTGCCGCTGAAAAAGCACGTGTTGAAATTGCACGCGAAAAAGAACAGGCTCTTAAAGACCTTCGTTCTGAAGTGGCAAATCTTGCCGTCGATGCAGCATCCAAGGTCATTGGACGTAGTGTGACCGTTGCAGACCACGAAGATTTAGTCAATGAATTCATTAAAGAGGTAGGGGACGCGAAATGAACGATGCAGGAGTAGCAAAACGCTATGCACAGGCACTGTTCATGCTCGCTGAAGAAACTGGCAGTGTCGATGAGATTGGAAAAAATCTGGATTTGGCTGCTGCTACCATTTATGGTAATGAAGAGCTAAAAGCAGTTTTCACAGGGGTACAATTTGCCAATGTGAGCAAAAAAGAAGTGCTTACCAAAATTTTTAAAGATGAATTAAATGGTAATGTGTTGAATTTTCTTTTGCTCCTGGTTGAAAAAATGCGTACTGCTTATCTTGAAGACATTAAGGTGGCATACCACCAATTAATGGATGAGAAAAACGGTATTGAAGACGCGACCCTTTTTACTGCTTATCCACTCAAAGACGAAGACGCCCAAGCAATTGCTGAAGCCCTTGGAAAATCAGTTGGCAAAACCATTCGTTTGAAAACGGTAGAAGATCCAAGTCTGTTGGCTGGGGTAAAATTGCAATATGGCGATAGAATTATCGATGGCACTGCAAAGGCTCGCTTAGAGAGCATGCGTAAGCGCCTCATGACACAAGAAATCATAGGAGGTGAAGGTCCCCAATGAGCATTAAACCAGATGAAATTAGTTCGATTTTAAAGGAACAAATTCAAAATTTCGACCAAACAGTAGAAACCAGCGAAATTGGTACAGTAATCGAAGTTGGTGACGGGATTGCCCGTGTGCATGGCTTGCAAAATGCCATGGTAAACGAGCTTCTTGAATTCCCAGGTGGCGTAAAGGGGATGGCACAAAACCTTGAAGAAGATAATATCGGTTGTATTCTTCTCGGGGAATTTGACCACATTAAAGATGGCGACCCAGTAAAACGTACTGGTCGTATCATTGAAGTTCCAGTAGGGGAAGCCATGATTGGCCGTGTTGTTAACGCAATCGGTGAACCAATCGATGGCAAAGGCCCTATCAATACAGATAAAACCCGTCCAGTAGAAAACGTGGCACCAGGGGTTATCACCCGTGAAGGGGTACATGAACCACTTCAGACAGGGTTAAAAGCAATTGACGCCCTTGTGCCAATCGGTCGTGGCCAACGTGAGTTGATTATCGGTGACCGTCAAACAGGGAAAACCGCTATTGCGATTGACACCATCATCAACCAACGTGGCAAAGACGTTATTTGTATCTATGTTGCCGTAGGGCAAAAGGCGTCTACCGTTTCTAACGTGGTAGCAGAATTGGAAAAATTTGGTGCAATGGATTATTCTATCGTTGTTGCAGCAACAGCGTCTGAACCAGCACCAATGCTTTATATCGCTCCTTATGCTGGGGCAGCAATGGGCGAAGAATTTATGTTCAACGGTAAAGATGTCTTGATTGTTTATGACGATTTGTCTAAGCAAGCTGTGGCATACCGTGAAATTTCCTTGCTCCTTCGTCGTCCACCAGGACGTGAAGCATATCCAGGGGACGTATTCTATTTGCACTCCCGTCTCTTAGAACGTGCAGCAAAATTAGAAGATAAATACGGTGGCGGTTCTATGACAGCGCTTCCAATTATCGAAACCCAAGCTTCTGACGTATCTGCTTACATTCCAACCAATGTTATTTCCATTACAGATGGTCAGATTTTCTTAGAAAGTGATCTCTTCCACTCAGGGATGCGTCCTGCAATCAATGCAGGGATTTCCGTTTCTCGTGTAGGGGGCTCTGCGCAAATCAAGGCCATGAAGAAAATCGCTGGGAACATGCGTATTGACCTTGCACAATACAACGAATTAAAAGCATTCTCACAATTTGGTTCCGACCTTGATGAAGGGACCAAAGCCACCTTGGCACGTGGGGAACGTCTCACTGAAATCCTCAAACAAAAGCAATATTCTCCAATGGATGTTGAAGAACAAGTAGTGGCAATCTATGCCGTTGTCAAAGGCCATGTGGATGATATTGCAGTGGCAAGTGTTCAACGCTTTGAAAAAGAATTCCTCGACTTCATGCGTGCATCTGCATACAAAGACAGCGTATTAGCGACCATTCGTGATACAGGTGTGATGGATGAAGCCGCAGAAGAAGCCCTTAAAAAAGCGATTGCTGAATTTAAACAAGGCTTCCAAGGCTAAGAAAGGAGGGTGAGACAACATGGCAAATGCAAAAGAGATTAAAAGACGCATGCAGAGTATCACCAATACAAAGCAGATTACAAGTGCCATGAAGATGGTCTCGGCCTCCAAATTGCGCCGTGCACAGAACCAAATCGGTGCAGGCCGTCCGTATCAGGATAAATTACGTGCAGTATTAGCTCAGGTTGCCAGCTCCCTTTCTGGTGAAGCCACCGACCCATTGCTAGAAGTGCGACCAATTCAGCATGAAGCTTTTCTCGTGCTTTCCTCAAATAAAGGACTTTCTGGTGGGTATAGCAGCCACCTTTTGCAAGAAGCACATCGTGCCATTCGCGAAGCCCAAGAGCAAGGACATGAGGTGAGTGTGATAGCCGTTGGCCGTAAGGCAAGGGACTACTTCATCAAAAATGCTATTACAATTGATGAGGAATATCTTGAAACCAACGATATTCCAGATCCTGTAGATAGTGAAATGATTGCAAAAGCCATTCGTTCTGCCTATGAACTAGGCAAATACGATAAAGTAAGCATTGTTTATCAAGCATTCCATTCTGTAATGAGCCAAAAACCAACAACGGTGACCCTTCTGCCAATCGAAGTAGAGGGCGTCAGTGGCGAGGAAGATAGCCAATATGCCGTTGATTACCTTTTTGAGCCTGACGCACAATCTATTTTGAGCCAGCTGTTGCCGATGTATTTGACCAATCAAATACATGGTTGCATGTGTGAAGCAAAAACAGGCGAACATGGTGCGCGTATGACAGCAATGACAGCTGCGACGGATAATGCGACTGAGCTTTTGAGCAAACTGAGAATTAGTTACAACCGTGCACGCCAAGCAGCGATTACCAACGAAATCACAGAAATCGTTGCTGGCGCAGATGCGTTGAACTAATGCACGCATAAGGAGGAAGATCCGTCTTGAATAATCAAGGAAAAATCGTAAAAATTGTTGGTCCTGTTGTAGACGTAGAATTTCCAGCAGACCAATTACCAGAAATCAACTTTGCACTTCACGTGACCAGTGAAGGACAAACTGTTGAATTAGAAAATACCATCAATATTGTTTTAGAAGTTGCTGAACACCTCGGTGGCAACGTGGTTCGCGCCGTTGCGATGAGTTCTACCGACGGATTGGTGCGTGGCATGAATGTAATCAATACTGGTGAAGCCATCACCGTACCAGTAGGGGATGCCACCCTTGGCCGTTTGTTGAACGTTACAGGGGAACCGATCGATGAAGCTGGGGAAGTGAAAAGTGAAGAACGTTGGCCAATCCATCGTGAAGCACCAGACTTCAGTGCCCAAAATGCTTCTGCTGAAATCCTCGAAACAGGGATTAAGGTTATCGACCTGCTCTGCCCTTATGTAAAGGGTGGTAAAATCGGCTTGTTCGGCGGTGCAGGGGTAGGTAAAACCGTATTAATCCAAGAGCTGATTCGTAACATCGCTTACGAACACGGTGGTTACTCTGTTTTTGCAGGGGTTGGTGAACGTACCCGTGAAGGGAAAGACTTGCTCGTAGAAATGCGTGAAAGTGGCGTTATCGACAAAACCAGCTTGGTATTCGGTCAAATGAACGAACCACCAGGCGCACGTATGCGTATTGCCCTCACCGGTTTGACCATTGCAGAATATTTCCGTGACATGCAAAACCAAGACGTGTTGCTCTTCATCGACAATATTTTCCGTTTTACCCAAGCAGGTTCTGAAGTATCCGCACTCCTTGGCCGTATGCCATCAGCAGTAGGGTACCAACCAACCTTGGCAACAGAAATGGGTCAAATGCAGGAACGTATTACCTCTACTGATAAGGGGTCCATCACCTCTGTTCAAGCAGTTTACGTACCAGCCGATGACTTAACAGACCCAGCGCCAGCGACCACTTTTGCGCACTTAGACGCAACAACCGTTTTGGACCGTGGCATTTCTGAAAAAGGGATTTATCCAGCAGTAGACCCATTGGCATCTACTTCTCGTATCCTTGACCCACGTGTCGTAGGGGAAGAACACTACAATGTTGCTCGTGAAGTACAGGAAATTTTACAACGCTACAAAGACCTTCAAGACATTATTTCCATCTTAGGGATGGACGAATTGTCCGATGAAGAAAAACTCATTGTGGCACGTGCTCGTAAAATTGAACGTTTCTTGAGCCAATGCTTCTTCGTAGCGGAACAATTTACCGGCAACCCTGGACAATACATTCCTCTACAAGAAACCTTACGTGGTTTCCGTGAAATCATTGATGGGAAACATGATGATTTGCCAGAACAAGCATTCCTTATGGTAGGAACCATTGATGATGCTGTTGCGAAGGCAGAAAAAATGAAACGTGGCGCATAAAAAGGAGGCGTAAACAATGGCAGAAAAGCTGCTCAAGCTGGAAGTCGTTGCACCTGATCATCAGGCGCTATCCGCAGATGTTGAAAGTGTCGTTGTACGCACAACCAATGGTGAAATCGGATTCTTACCAGGACACGCACCACTGATTGCAGGTCTTGTGCCACACGTTTTGCGTTATACCGATGCCGATAAAAAAGAACAGCGTATGGTAATTGGCGGAGGCTTCGTTGAAGTGCTCAACAATGTCGTATCTGTGATGAGCCCAAGTGCAGAAACAGCCGCAAAAATTGACTTCGAACGTGCAGAAAGAGCAAAGGCACGTGCAGAAGAACGTTTAAAAAACAAAGATGGCGTCGATATTGCCCGTGCCCAAGCAGCCCTGGCACGTGCCTTGACTCGCCTCTCTGTGAAAGATTATTTATAAGATTAAAAGACAGTGTGTTTTTCACACTGTCTTTTTTTTACAATGCTTAACAATTAGATGTCTAGAAATACCAATTTATTGATTTTTGAGAAGGGCATAATTATTCATTTTAAAAAAAGAAAAAAATCACAAACCCTTCAATCATCTCGTGTGATTTATGGGATAAGATTGGAAGGATGTGTATATTATAAAAAAGAAAATAAGAAAGAAAAAATATTGATTCAGAGAATATTCAAACAAAAAAATAATGTATTAAAGAATATAAAATGTTATTTCCTACATAGTAAGTAGGTAAATATGCCTTTTGAAGGATATAGTGACCATGATGCCTGATGTGATACATTATTTGTTAAGAATATATTGTAAATTCTGATAATTTATCGGTATTTGATAAACATCCCGACAGAATTGGCTTTACAGGTTATGTGAAAAAAAGAACAAATATGATAAAAATTTGTCATACTTCGTTAAAAAAAGCTTGGTTCAATTGTAATTAATACTTAATTGGTGCATAATATAAGGTGCATTGGCATGGTAAAGTGCCATCGTGTTTTATCACTTAAACGTATTTTATATATGTTTCAAACTCAATGGAGGAGGAGGTTTTACCGTGAACGATGGATTGTGGATTATTCTATTGTTCGGAGCGTTGGCTTTGGTGTTGACGGTGGCTGGTATTGGGATCAGCTTGTTGATTAGTCCTCGTTACTACCCAAACAAAGACCAAGAGCAAACGTTCGAATGCGGGATTGAAACAGAGGGTCCTGTTTGGATTCGTTTCAAACTGGGGTACTTTATGTACGCGCTCGTATTTTTGTTGTTTGACATTGAAACCGTTTTCTTTTACCCATTGGCGTTGGCGTTCAAGTCTGTAGGGCTTGTGCCAATTCTTGCATCATCACTCTTTTTAGTGGTGCTTTGCATTGGCCTTTGGTATGAATGGAAGGAGGGCGCACTCGAATGGAAGTAGAAAAGGTCGCATTTGATGAGAAAAATTTTCCTACAGAACACGGGTGGAGTCCATCAACACGTATTACGCCAGTAAGTGCGTATACCCATCTCGATGAAAAAATGCAACGAGAATTAGACCGCAACATCATTTTAACGACTGTGGATAAAGTAGTAAACCAAGGTCGTGCACGTTCTTTTTGGCCTGTTACCATGGGCTTGGCGTGCTGTGCGATTGAAATGATGGGTGCTGGTGGTGCACGTTTTGACATTGCACGTTTCGGTTACGAAGTATTCCGTCCATCCCCACGTCATTCCGATTTGATGATTGTGGCTGGGACGGTGACTAAAAAAATGGCACCTGTTGTAAAACGTATTTACGAACAAATGCCTGAACCGAAGTATGTCATTGCCATGGGCAACTGTGCGATTAGTGGGGGTCCTTTTGCAGGCAGCTATTCTGTTGCAGATGGGTGTGATTGGTTTTTGCCAGTAGATGTTTATTTGCCTGGCTGCCCACCACGTCCAGAAGCACTCTTTGATGCGTGCTTGCATGTGCGTGAACGTGTTATTAATCCTAAAGTTGTAGAAGAGAAGAGGTGAGTGGCTTGGTAAAAGAACAGATTTTAAATGCCATTCCAGCACTAACAGAAATAGAAGATGCTCATAGCGAGGTATTTTCTGTTGCACGTGAGGATTTTCTTACAGTGGTGGAGACGCTTGTTCATACATGCCACTATGATGCTTTGCTCGATTTGACAGCCGTTGAAAATCCAGAGGACATGGTTGGCATCTATGTGTTGATGAATTTGGAGGACATGGATGAATTGCGCTTGGAAGTACATTTTTCTAAAGAGGAGCTATGGTTGCCATCTTTAACAGATATCTTCCATGCGGCGAATGTGCTTGAACGTGAAACCTATGACTTCTTTGGCATTGACTATCAAGGCCATCCGAATTTGACCCGTATTTTTTGTCCAGATGATTTTGTGGGGCATCCATTGCGCAAAGATTACGAAACCCAACTGAGAACGAAATAAGAGAGGGAGGGGGACAAAGATGAGTATATATGAATCACAAGAACACTTTCATATGTCTGAAGAAGAAGCAATTGAGACATTGATGAAAGAACAGCAAAAGCTGATGCAGGTCGATACCGACAACAATCCTTCCCAAACCTATATTTTGAACTTGGGACCTCAGCATCCATCTACCCACGGGGTTTTCCGTGCACGTTTAGAGATGGATGGTGAAAAAATCGTTTCAGAAGAAAATGTCATTGGCTACTTGCATCGTGGCATTGAGAAATTAGCTGAAACCAAAACATGGGCACAATTCACCCCTTATACAGACCGTTTGGATTACCTTTCTCCAATCCTCAATGAATGGGGATATTTGATGGGTGTCGAAAAGCTCATGGGAATCGAAGTGCCAGAACGTGGCGAATATGTACGTGTTATTTTAGGAGAATTGCAACGTGTGGCAAACCATTTGGTTTACTTGGCAAGTTTTGCCCTTGACCTCAATGGCTACACTGCTTGGATGTACATGTTCCGTGAACGTGAAAAAATCCTTGATATTTTAGAGGCTTACTCTGGTAGCCGTATGAACAACCATGCCCTTCGTATTGGTGGGGCCCCAACGCCGCTGCCTGAAGGTCTTGAAGCGATGATTACTAAATGGTTGGATGAATACCCAGAAGCCATGAAGGACTTCAAGAATATCGTCAATGGCAATGAAATTTTCATGGCGAGAAGCAAAAATATCGGCATTATTGATGCAGATATGTGCAAAAACTATGGGATTTACGGTGCCAATCTTCGTGCCGCAGGTGTGAAATTGGATTTGCGTAAGGATAAGCCATACAGTATTTATGATCGTTTTGATTTTGATGTCCCAGTTGGTGAAAAAGGGGATTGCTACGACCGCTACATGGTACGTTACTTAGAAATGGTAGAAAGCTGCAAGATTATTCGTCAAGCCCTTGAGCAAATGCCAAAAGAAGGACCAACGATGGCAAAGGTACCAAAGATGATTAAGGTGCCAGCAGGTAGCGTGTATAGTCAAATTGAAGGCAGTAAAGGATGGTTGGGCTACTATCTCGTGAGTGATGGTGGCGCTAAACCATATCGTTTACGCATCCATGCACCAAGTACCATGAGCTTATATGCATTGCCAGATATTGTGAAAGGGATGTTCTTACAGGACTTCATCTCTGCATTGGCATCCATTGACATCGTACTTGGCGAAGTGGATAGATAGGGGGAGAGCGTGTGAACGACTTGTTTATTAACATTGGCCACGCGATTATTAACCTCACTGTGCGTTTAGGTGGATCTGAAGTACTTGGACTTTGGATTATGCGTGTAATCGCGGCTATTGCTGTTTTGGTTTTCTTGTTACTGAATGTTATTATTCTCGTTTACTTAGAACGTAAAATCAGTGGCTTTATTCAGGAACGTCTTGGGCCAAACCGTGAAGGGCCTTTTGGGCTGTTCCAGTTGTTCTTCGATATTTTGAAATTGGTCAGTAAGAATACGTTTATTCCAGAGCATGTTGACAACTGGCTCTATCGTATGGTGCCAATTGTGGTTTTTGTACCACCGATGCTTATTTTTGCCATCTTGCCATTGGGCGAAGGCATGACTGCTTATTCATCTGATGTTGGCTTGTTGTATTATTTTGCAATGAGTGGTTTGACCACCTTGGTGCTTTTTGTCAGTGGTTGGGCGGGGCACAATAAATACACCTTGCTTGGTGGGATGCGTGCAACCATGCAGATGATTAGTTATGAAATTCCATTAATCTTCTCTGTCATTGGGATTATCATGATGGTCGGCAGCTTGAATTTGAATGATATTGTTTATTACCAAGTAGAGCATGGCTGGTTTATTTGGCGTCAACCCTTGGCGTTCTTTGTATTCTTGATTGCTTCTACTGCTGAAATTAACCGTAACCCATTTGACTTACCAGAAGGGGAACAAGAATTAACAGCAGGATACCAAACAGAGTACAGTGGGATGCGCTTTGCATTCATGTACTTGGGTGAATATGTTGCGCTTTTAGCAATGTGCTGGTTGATTGCTGTACTTTTCCTTGGTGGATGGCAAGGTCCATTCTTACCAGGTTGGTTATGGCTCTTTATCAAAGCATATGTGATGGTCTTAATCAATATGTGGGTACGTTGGACATTCGTGCGTATCCGTGTTGACCACCTGATGAAATTAAACTGGAAAGTTTTAATTCCGCTGGCAGTGGCCAACATGATTATCACTGGTGTTGTGATGAAGGTTTTTGAAACACTCGCATAGGAGGTGGGAGTATGTATGGTAGTGGTTTATTCAAAGGTTTAGGGGTATCCTTTAAACATTGTTTCAGACGTGAATTTACAGAACAATATCCAGAACAACGTCCAAATCTCCCTCCGGCAAGCCAAGGCTTCTTTAAATACATTCCAGAAAAATGTATTGCTTGCAGCTTGTGTGAGAGAGCTTGCCCGAACCACGTTATTTCCATTGGTGTTGGAAAAAACGAAGAGGGCAAACGTGTGGTAGAAAGCTACGATATGGATATTTCTTATTGCTTGTACTGTGGATTATGCATCGAAGCATGTCCGACACAAGCCCTTTTAAATGCCAATAACTTTGAATTGGCTTGTTATCATCGTGATCATTCACAATATGCTTTCATGGGGGATATTCCACAAGCGATGAACGATGCTTTTGATGCAAAGCAAGCGGAATATTGGGAAAAGCATGCAAATGAAAAAACAAAGGTGTCGATGCCAAAGGCAGTGCCTGCCGCTGGTGCGAAGCCGCCTGTTGAAAAACCAGCAGAAAAACCTGCTGAAACAAAAGCTGACGATGCTGCAAAGGGGGCGACAGAATGATTTCTCCATTTTTATTCTATGCCATGGCATTTGCTGTAGTCTTTAGTGGGCTGATGATGGTTACTAATAAAAACCTTGTACACAGTGCTGTTTATATGGTTTTTTCATTCCTAGGTATTGCTGGCATTTATGCTTCAATGCACCTTTCTTTCTTTGCTGTTGTGCAAATTTTGGTGTATGTAGGGGCAATTACCACCTTGCTCATTTTTGGGATCATGTTGACTCGACATCCAAACGACGAAATGGAAGAAACCAATGGCTTCAGTAAAAATATTTTTGGTGCTGGTATTGTAGCAGTAGGCATTGCTGTGGTCATGTCTATTGTGATTCGCTCCTTGAAATTTATTGAGCCAATGGATTTACCAAGCACCTATATCCAAGATATTGGGGTTGGCCTCTTTGGCGTCTATGTATTGCCAGTAGAGATGGTTGCGATTCTCTTATTGGTTGGCATGCTAGGTGCTGTCATGATTGGGAAGGAGGCGGATGACCAATGATCGGTTTGACACATTATCTGCTTTTGGCCGCGTTGGTCTTTGCAATCGGTCTTTTCAATGCCCTTGCAAAACGCAATGCCATTTCTGTACTAATGGGGATTGAGTTGATGCTCAATGCAGTCAATATCAACCTATTAGCATTCAACCGTTTTTTAGGTGTGGATAAGGTAGATGGCTACATCTTCATGTTGGTCATCTTGGTTGTCGCTGCAACTGAAGTTGCTGTTGGTTTGGCGCTCATCATGAAACATTTCCGCGAACGTGGCAATGCCGATGTCACCGAAATCAACTGGCTCAAGTGGTAAGGGAGGTATAGACAATAATGATACAATTAGCGTGGCTATTGCCATTGTTGCCTGTGCTAGCCTTTGCAGTAACAGGGCTATTTACACAACGCAGCAAAAATTTAACCGTTGGTATTGTTGTTGGTGTTTTTGCAATTTGTTTTGCAATTAGTTGTGGTATTGGACTTGAAGTATTAGGTGGCGCTGCCACCATGAATCAACCAATAGAATACGGTCTTGAATGGTTGAGACTCGGTGCTCTTACCATTGAAGCTGGTATTTTGATTGATCCATTGACAGCGATGATGCTCTTTGTGGTTTGCTTAGTGGCATTGCTTGTAGCAATTTATTCTATCGGCTATATGCACGGCGACCCAGGTACACCTCGATTCTTCACTTATTTGGCGTTGTTTGTGGCTTCTATGCTTTGCTTGGTTGTTGCAAATAACTACTTTATGATTTTCTTTGGTTGGGAATTGGTTGGCCTTTGCTCCTACCTGCTCATTGGTTATTATTACGATACCGATAGTGCGGCTAGAGCAAGTCAAAAAGCCTTTCTCTTCAACCGTGTAGCCGACTTCGGCTTTATGCTAGGGTTCTTCCTCATCTTTGCATACTTTGGCAGCTTTAACTTCACTGAGCTTACTGGTTTGTTGCCAGCTCATGCCAATGAAGGAATTGTCACCTTGATGGCCCTTTTGGTTTTTGTTGGTCCTATTGGGAAAAGTGCTCAATTTCCGTTACATGTTTGGTTGCCAGATGCGATGGAAGGTCCTACACCTGTGAGTGCATTGATTCACGCAGCAACCATGGTTGCCGCAGGGGTCTATCTCTTGGCACGTCAATTCGCTCTTTTCTCAAGCAGCGATATTGCCATGCAAGTGATTATGTTTGTTGGTGGCTTTACTGCACTTTTTGCTGCAAGTATGGCCCTCGTGAATACAGACATCAAGCGTGTGTTGGCTTTCTCTACCATGAGTCAGCTTGGTTACATGGTAATGGCCATTGGTCTTGGCACCATTACTGCTGCAACCTTCCATTTAGGGACTCACGCATTCTTTAAAGCGCTTTTATTCCTTGGTGCAGGTTCTGTTATCCATGCAGTTGGCTCCAACGAAATGGATAAGATGGGCGGTTTGTCTAAGTACATGCCAATTACCACTGTGACCTTTATCATTGGTTCTTTGGCCCTCGCAGGGATTTTCCCTTTTGCAGGCTTCTGGTCTAAGGATGAAATCATCACTGCGGCTTATACCAATGGGCACTATGGCTACTTTATCGTGGCTGAATTGGTTGCTTTCATGACGGCTTTCTATATGTTCCGTTTGATTTTTAGAACCTTCTTTGGCGAAAATCATTCTGATGGACATTTGCATGAGTCACCAAAGGTCATGACCGTGCCATTGATGGTCCTTTCTGTATTTGCAATCTTTGCTGGTTTTGCAGGTGCACCATTTATGCACAATGGCTATGCTTCCTTTGTCTTCTATGGCGAAGCCCATCATGCAGCACCTGACTATTTTGTCATGCTGTTATCCACTGTGCTTGCATTGGCAGGGATTGGCTTGGCTTGGTTGATGTATGGCAAAAAAAGCATCAATCCAGCAAATGTGGCAAAGGCAAGTGGTCCAATCTATGGCATCTTAAAAAATCGTTTCTATATTGATGAAGTCTATCAATGGATTTTCGATGTGGTTGTTCTAGGTTTCTCCTATGTTTGCAAATGGGTGGATACCTACATCATCGATGGCTTCCTCGATTGTGTGGCAGCTGTGACCAGATGGTGTGGTGCCAAATTGCGTCGCACTGAAACTGGGAACCTTCAAACTTACGCAATGGTGATGTTCTTCGCAGTCATTATTATGGTCTTGTGGAAAACTGTGCCAATGTTGGGAGGGATGTAAATGAATACACTAGGATTCCCAATTTTGTCGCTGATTGCCCTCATGCCAATCCTTTGTGCGTTGGTTATTTTCTTTATTCCAAATAACAATATTCGTGCAATGAAATTGACTGCTGTTGGATTCATGGGGCTTAATCTTGCACTCAGCATCTTCCTATTCACTCAATACAATGTGAATGAAGGTGGCATGCAATTTGTTGAAAATATTGCTTGGTCAAAGACCCTCGGTGTCAATTACATCATGGGTGTCGATGGGATTAGTCTTCCATTGGTGCTTTTGACCAGTATGATTATTTTTGCAGGTGCTTGTATCTCCTTTGATATGGATGAACGCACCAAAGAATTCTTTATCTTTTTAATGATTTTGGTTTGTGGTGTGTACGGCGTGTTCATGGCACAAAACCTATTATTCTTCTATATCTTCTTCGAATTGGCATTGGTTCCAATGTACCTTTTGATTGGGGTATGGGGGAGCAAGCGTAAAGAATATGCTGCAATGAAGCTGACCCTTTACTTGTTGATTGGTTCTGTCTTTGTATTGGTTGGCATCATCTCCATGTATCTCTACGCAGCACGTCCTGATGTACTTGGTTATATGACCCTTAATATGCCAGAGCTTATGGGAGCGACTTACAGCCTACAATTCCAAATCTTTTGCTATGGCTTTATGGCATTGGGTCTTGGCTTCTTGGTCAAGATGTTCCCATTCCATACTTGGTCTCCACTTGGTTATGCTGCTGCACCTACAGCTGTTTCCATGTTGCACGCAGGGGTTATCGTTAAGCTTGGTGGTTATGGGTTGATTCGTTTAGCAGTCAGCTTCTTCCCACAAGGCGCTCAATTCTGGGCACCAGTGATTGGCCTCCTTTGCATGATCAATATCATCTATGGTGCACTCATTGCAATGGTTCAAAAAGACATGAAGCTTCTCGTTGGTTATGCATGCGTGAGTCATATGGGTTATATTCTCCTTGGCGTATCAACCTTGAACCTCATGAGCCTCAGTGGCGCAGTGAGCCAAATGGTTGCACACGGGTTGATGACCTCCTTGTACTTTGCGTTGATTGGTTTTATCTACCATCAAGCAGGGACCCGCGATTTGGACGCTTTTGGTGGCTTGGCAAAACAAATGCCACGTGTGGCAGTGCTTTTTGCAATGGCGTCATTGGCTTGTCTTGGTTTACCAGGGATGTTCAACTTTGTGGCAGAATTCCTTATTTTCATGGGAACCTTCACCAGCGAAAAAGTCATTCTTGGCTTCCTCAGCTATCGCCTCTTGGCAGTGGTTGCTATTAGTGGGATTGTCATCACGGCGACCTACTGCTTACGTGCATTGCGTATTTGCTTCTTAGGGCCTCGCAATCATAAATGGGACCATTTACATGATATTCATGGGATTTATTTCGTTGGCCCATGTGTGTTAGTCGCAGGGTTGTTGTTCTTCGGCTTGTGGCCACACGATATCATGTCCTTGGTTGAATCTGGCGTTGCTCCAATTGTCTTAAACATTGAGCAAACTGTGATTGGAGGGATTTTCTAATGCTGACTTTACAAGCGATTTTCATGGAACTTTCCATCTTCAGTCTTGGCTTGATTTTAATTCTTTTAAAACTCATCAGTAAAAAAGACGCGGTTTTACCATACAGCTGGATTTCAGCGATTTGGTTTGCGGTGACTGCTGGCCTCGGCTTCTTTTGGAGAAACGATATTAAGGCAGCCCTCAACGGTATGTATTTTACCGATGATTTTGCCCTATTCTTTAAGCTTGTGATTTTAATATGTGCGGTGCTAGTGGCTCTTGGCTCTGACCATTACGTTAAAAAACTAGGGTATCGTGAAGCAGAATATTACATTCTTTTAGCCTTCACCACTCTTGGCATGATGGTCTTTACTGCTGCAGGGGATTTATTGACCTTGTATGCTGGCCTTGAAGTTATGACAATGTCTTTCATTGTTTTGATTGGCTTTGTAAAGCGTAACAACATTGCTACAGAAGCAAGCTTCAAATATTTAATTCTTTCTGCACTCAGCTCTGCCATCATGCTCTACGGGATGAGCTTGATATATGGCTTTATGGGCACCACTATTTTTGTTGAAATGGTGATGTTCCGCTCACAATTTGTAAAATTACCATTGTTTATTTTGGGGCTCATCTTCTTCCTTAGCGGATTTGCTTACAAACTCAGTGCTGTTCCTTTCCATATGTGGGCGCCAGATATTTATCAAGGTGCACCAACACCAGTGGCAGGGTTCTTGGCAGTTGGGTCTAAGGTGGCGACCTTGGGCGTGTTGTGTCGTGTGATGTTTAATCTCTTCCCAGATTATGCAGCAACATGGATTCCAATTGTATTGCTCTTTGCCATGCTTTCTATCATCTTCGGAAACCTGGCAGCGATTCCTCAACGTGATGTGAAGCGTATGTTGGCATATTCTTCCATTGCACAAGTTGGTTATCTGCTTCTTGGTGTAGTGGCTGCAAACTCCACGGGGATTATGGCATTGGCTTTCTATGTGACCGTGTACGCTTTTGCCAACCTCGGCGCCTTTATCGCTGCTTCTAGCATGGAAGCACGTATTGGTACCACCGATATGAACAAGTTTGCAGGTATGAGCAAGCGCTCTCCATTTTTGGCAGCAGCAATGTTTGTATTCATGATTTCTCTTGGTGGCTTGCCACCAATGGGTGGGTTCGTTGGGAAGTTCTTACTTTTCACCGCCACCATCAAATCTGGCTACATGATCATTGCTATTATTGCCTTGATGTTTAGCATGATTTCTATATACTACTACTTCTCCTTGGTGCGTAAGCTCTACTTTGCGCCAGTAGAAGAAGGGGCAGACCTCAGCAAAATCCCTTCCCCGTTGAGTATTAAATTGGCACTTGGTATTTGTATTTTCATGAGTGTTGCATTAGGGGTATTCTTCGACCCTGTGGTGCAGCTTGCTACAACAGCAATGAAGAGTATGCTACTGATGTCATAATAAAGGAAAACAGCGTAGGATAAATCCTACGCTGTTTTTTATTTTGCTTCTTTCCTATATAATAGGAAAGAATCGCAAAGGGAGGAATTTGATGAAAGCTTTTTTACATAATGATTGGCAAGAAATTTTAGCAGATGAATTTGAAAAAACATATTATCAAACATTAAGAGAATTTTTGATACAGGCATATCAAAAGGAAAAAGTATATCCACCGATGCATGATATTTACAATGCCCTTCACATGACAAGCTTTCATGAGACGAAAGTTGTTATTTTAGGACAAGACCCTTACCATGGTGCAGGGCAAGCGCATGGACTAAGTTTTTCAGTTCAAGAAGGGGTGCGTGTACCACCATCTCTTAATAATATTTTTAAAGAATTAGAGAGTGATATCGGTTGTATCCGCCCCGCACATGGTTGTCTGACAGGTTGGGCAAAGCAAGGGGTACTTTTGTTGAACACCACCTTGACTGTGACTGAAGGAAAACCCAAAAGCCACGCTGGAAAAGGCTGGGAGACCTTAACAGATGCCATTATTGCGGCCCTATCTAAGCGAGAAACCCCTGTTGTGTTTATTCTCTGGGGCAGTCATGCACAAAGCAAGAAAGCATTGATTGATACCACCAGACATCATATCATTGCTAGTGTTCACCCCAGTCCTTTATCTGCATCAAGAGGTTTCTTTGGCACAAAGCCTTTTTCCCGTGCCAATGCTTATTTAATAGAGGATGGACTGATACCGATTAAATGGTGTAAATTGTAATTTGTTCATTCTATTTGATAAGAAAATTTTTACTGCTATTTAGCCGATATAAAAAAAACAATGTACACGCTGGTTAACACTAGGCCAACAAGAGATTTTACATAAATATGACAATATAGGGTTAACCATAGCTAATAATAAAATATTGGAAATTAGTATTGAAAATACTTTTTTTTCTTATACAATAGTTAGCGTGAGATAACTATTGTATAAGAACATTTTTTTCTTGTAAATATTATCAGGACTGATTTCGAAGGGAGGACCGTACAGATAAATAATAATGCTTATTTGACGAAAAGGAAGGGGTAACTATATGAAAAAAATTACAGCGTTTATTGTGCTGGCATGTTTTTTATTAACTTTGCTACCATTACCTCAAATGGCAATGGCAGCTTCTCCAAAAGAAGTTCCAGCTGGTATCTCTATATCAATAGATGATGAGGGCGAAACAAAAATTACAATAGACGAAGATAATCAAAATAGCGAAACGTTAGAGTGGTTAAAAAATATCAAAAAAGTGATTGTAGATGATGTGGAATTTGATACTCATGGATACAATAACTTCACAGTTGATGAAGATGAATACACCATAGAACTAAATAAGCCAATCTTAAAAAAGAAAGTAAATACCTTTAAAATTTTAGCAACAGGTTATAAAACCTTAGAACGTGATGAAAAAAATGAAGATTTTCCAGGTATTTCATCATTATTTCAAATTACAGGTATTGAAGAAAAAACGCTAGGCGATAAATTGAAGACGGCACAAGCTTTGGTTATCAAGATGGAGTATGGTGTTGATGACAATGTGTTTAATAGTGCTTTCAAATCAGAATTGAAAGAAATTTCTATTGACGGAAAAGTTTATCCAAAGCGTGCTTCTGACGGAATGCTCTTTCTCACTCCTTTTTCAAGAACCTTGCAAATTTATGATCAATATGAAGAAGGTAGAAGTGCATTAGAAAATTTCCGTAAACATGAAAAGCATGAAGTAATCGTGTCCTTTAATGACGGAACAAAGCTTGAGTACAGAGACGATGGCTATAAGAAAGACGATAAAGAGGATAAAGAAGATAAAGAAGAGGATAAAAAAGAAGATAAAAATAAAGGAAAAATGGCTGAAGGTTTGGAATTGGGTACTTTTGTAAAAAATACACCAGGGCTAAACATGAAAGGCGTTAAACTTTATAGCGATCTAGACCGATCGGAATGGTATAGTAAATATTATCTCAATATGCGCTATGTGGTCATTGATGACAAAGAAGTCATTGATATGAGAACCAGTGCAGGTCGAAGCGATGTAAAGCTAGATAATGATTATTTGGCAATTGCTACATATACCAAATTTTACGAATCTGGTGAAGCCCATCGCGTAAGAGTGTATTTTGATGACAAATCCTATGTAGATGCTACAACACCAGGATATAAAGAACCACCTAATGCAGTGGATCCATTTGCGAATGAATCTCATAGCAACGAAAAAGCTTCTGATAAATTTATTCTTGAAGATTTACAATATGAAGAAAAATATGGCGTTGAAACGCTACAATTCAAATTTAAGAACATAAAAGATGTTGTCGGAAAAATTTCAGATCTCATGCCTAAAGCAAAGGTGATTATCAACGGCAAAACCTTTTCAGGGGATGATGTTTCAGTTAGCAAATGGATGGAAAAAGTAGAAATCAACACAAAAGAAGCGATTGCTGCTTTAAAATCAAGCACAAAAGCTAATGTAAAGATTATATGGCCAGATGGTACCGAAAGTTCATTTACCAAGGAATTCCCAGAATGGATGACTTTGAATAAAAAACATTCCTTGAAAGATATTGTGATTGAACAAACTGAAAAAACAAATCTCTTGAGACTAGATGTGGATAAGTATAATCAATCCATCAAAAGCCTTGTTGAAAATAAAGGTATCGTGATTAATGGTAAAGCTTTTGATAAAAGCAAGTTTACCTTTGGATTAAATGGCATTGAAAGTACAGATAAAGAAGTATGGAGTGCGTTGATAAGCAAAAAGCCAGCAACCATACAAATCAAATGGAACGATAAGACAACTTCTGAAATTACCAAAGAAATTGCTGTGAAAGAGGAAAAACCAGCTTCTCATAAGTCTTTGAAAGATGAAGCAACAGGCGTCCAAGTTGATTATAAATCTGATGCTTTTGATGTGACACCGTCCTTACAGGTAAAAGCCATGGATTCTTCTGATGCTATTTCAAAAGAATTTCCAAAAAGTGAAGCGTTATGCAAGAAATATAAAAATATTAGTGCGTATCAGTTTAAATTTTTAAAAGCAGATGATGCAGTTCAACCAACATCTTCTAATACTGAAAAAAATAGTACTATTCTTAAGCCTAAAAAAGATGTGACCTTTAAACTACCACTAGGGGCACATGATAAGACAAATTTAAAAGTGTATTTTTGTCAAAATAAAAACGACTTCTCAGAAGTTCATGTGGATAAAATTGAACAAGACATGATAGAAGTTGTGGCTAAAGATTGTCCTGGAGAGGGTTGCTACATTATTGGCTCTGGCAAGAAGCAAGAAGAACCAACATATACAGGCAAATATGCTGATCTGTTTAAAATAAAAAGCATTGAAAAAAGTGCTTACGGAGACGGTATTAAGTTCACATTAGAAAATAGTTCAGAGATTCTTAAAAAACATAGAGAACTTATGCTCAAAGCATTTAGAGGGGCTTCCTATCGAATCAATGGTGTTGAAATAAAGAACATTGATAAAGATCATATCCAAACATTTTATGATGGTGTAGAGATTAGCGATGAAAAGGTATCAAAAGCATTCAAGAAAAAAGATAAATATTCCATAACGATTAAATTTCCAGATGGTTCAAGCTGGAACAATGGTGTTGAAGAAGAGCCATCTGATGAAGACAAGCCAGTGGACAAAGATTCTTACGAGTTGTCTGAAAAGATGCCAAATGGCGATTATACCCTTTCATATAAAATGACAAAGACTGACGGTAGCGGCGAATCTACTATTCGAAATTATCTAGGCAAATATGCACGTCTACATGTAGAAGGCGATAAGAAAACAATTACATTCCTTAACAAAACGATGGCAAGTTCTCTTTTAGACTTTGCAATTCGATCAGGGGATTCTTATCAACAAGCCAAAAAGGAAAAATACGATAATGACCAAAATCAACAAACCTTTGAAATAACAGTAGACAAGCTCGATGAAAAACACCTAGGGGCTGTGTTAATCTCTGTGATGGGCGGAAAAGAAAGTGATATAGGCGATTATAGTAAATATAAGACTTTCAATATTGAGTTTGTCGCACCAGTGGTTAAAGGTTGGCATGGTTTTGAAGGAAAAGTAGATAAAGACAAAGCAAAGAAAGAAAATGATGATTTGCTAACGCTCAAACTTCTTAACCAAGGGGTAAAAGATACAGATGGTAATGGTAAATTATCTCCAGATGAGCTTAAAAATGCCACAGGAAAACTAGATTTATCAGGCGAAAATCTGGGCGCAACAAGCGATGTGTCTATGTTGAAAGATTTAGGACCAAATGTAACTGAATTGTATATTAGCGCTAATGGGATTAAATCTTTGCCTGAAGGATTCTTCGACAATATGACAGGTTTGAGAACCATATATCTTGGTGGTAACAAACTGACAAAATTGCCTAAAAATGTATTTGATAAGAATAAAAACCTAAGAGAATTATCCATCAGCTCCAACCCTTTAGGGGCTTTAGATGAAAAAATCTTTGAAGATTTAAGAGGTCTACGTGTGTTAGATTTATCAGGAATGGGATTACAAGCAATTCCTGCTAATCTATTAAAAAACAACAATAAACTTAAAGAATTATATCTTTACGAAAATGAATTGAAATCTATTCCAGACAAGCTTTTAGAAGGAAAATCTCAATTAAATCGTTTGCATGTTAATAGCTGCAAATTGGAAAATATTCCAACATCCATTGGGGATTGCAAACAACTTAAAATTTTCTGGGCATACAATAATGCCATCAAAGAAATTCCAGACTCTTTCACAAAACTACAAAACCTATCAAGTCTTGACTTGACAAACAATTACATTTCAAAAGTACCAAAAGATTTTTGGAAGAGAATGGCAATGAACGCACGAAAAGTTGACAGTGTTGAATCAAAATTGTTGATTTCTAACAATCTTCTCACAGATATTCCATTTAAAGAAATGGCAGACAATGGCGGAAGCTACTTTAGAAATGTGAATGTTAGCTTGAACCTTTTAAAACCAGATTTAACAGATGAAGACATAGAAGGACTCAAAGCAGCCGGGGTAAGCTTTACAGATATGATAAGAAATGCTTACCAACCACAAAAAACAATTATGGCGAGCCGTGTTTCTGCAAAAGATGGCAATATCAAGTTAACACAAGATATGGACATTGTTGAAACTGCTATTTGGATTTCAACAAATGGCTTATATGATATTCCGTTTTTCAAAAATAAAGCAGAATATCGTAAATACTTAGAAGAACTCAAAAAACAATTTAATATTCGTACTGCCAATGATGCAAGAGCAGCGGCAGAAATTTTTGATAAACAAGGCTATGAATGGAAAATTAAGACAGTCATTCAAAAGAATGATAAAAAAGGAAACACCACGACTGTTTACGATAAATATTCTTCAAACAGTATAAAAGGTAACAATCAAGAATTTAATACGATAGATGGCAAGGAATTTAACTTCACAGATAAAGGGATGAAGAAAGGGGATTCCTATACTTTACAGAAAACCATTTATGTTAAAAAAGGGACCATGCCATTCCAAAATCTTGTTTCCTATCGTACAAACTTCGAAGCAGGCTCTAATGCAGGAGACAAACCAGAAGTTGATACTCCTGAACGTGTACCATTTAAAGTCATGCATGAAACAAAAGACCAAAAATCACAGGCTTCTGATGCTTTCCATTTAGTTGCGGATGTATCAAAAAATAATGGTAAATATGAAGTTGTTCTAACAGCGAAACCAATGGACTTTAGTGGCGCTCGTGGGCATATCGAAAAATTATTCGTTTATGATAATTTGGAAGCGATGCAAAAGGGCGATAAAAGTAAACGACATGAAGCTGAAGTGCTTTCAACCTATAAAGAAAAAGGTGTAAAATACCCAGAAAAATTAAAATTCATTCTCAATGAAAAACCAAATGTCATCGGTGTCGCTGCTCAGGTAGATGCTATGAATCACGGAGAAGCAGCATTCCGTTTGGTATTTGGTGAAGGAGAAAAACCAGATGTTCCAAATCCATCAGATAAAGAAACTGGCGTATGGGAAGTACCTGTAAGCGTTCTCCAAGCAAATAAGGACGTGACTTCCGCAGCAAATGGTGCATTTGGAGAAAAAGCGATTGTACGTAAAACTGAAAACGGTTATCAATACAAGTTTGAAACGCCAAAATTTGTTGGAATGAATGGCAAAGAAACATGGCTAACTGATTTACATGTTTATAGAGATGCAGATGCGCAATCTATTAAAGATGAAATAGACATTGACTTTTTAATCGATAAAACAAATCGTTGGACAAGTGTTGCCTTCGAACTTGCAGAAAAGGCGAATATGATTCCGGTAACACTTCAAGCAGAAGGAATGCCATTTGCAGTAGATGCCCGAATCCAATTGGATTGGAGCAAAGCAGTTGCTAAAAATGATAGTGAACCAGAGAAAAAAGATGTATCTGAGTTAATCAATGAATTGAATAAAACAATTGTTTTAGCAAAAGATACCTTAAATAACGGTACACTATACACTGAAGATAGTACAAAAGCATTGAGAAAAGCTATTGACGATGCACAAAAAGCTCTTAAGAGTGATGATGAAAAACAACTAAAGAAAATGATTGGCGAATTGAAGAAAGCTCTTAAAGAATTGAAAAAAGAATCCGATATTAATAAGGGCACTTTAATGAAAGCACTCAATGATGCCATTGATGATGCTCAATCTAAATTAAACAGCAAAGAAAAATATACAGCTGAAAGCGTCTTAAAATTAGAAAAAGCTTTAGAAAAGGCTAAAACTGCGCAAAAAAATGGTAGTAAAAAGGAAATTCAAACAGCGCTACAAGCACTCAATAAAGCAATTACTGGATTAGAAGAAGCTGCTGTAGAAAATGACGAGTATAGAAATTTAGTGAAATCTATCAATAAGCTCATTAAAAAAGCCGAAGATAAATTAGATGGTGATAAAACTTATACAAAAATTTCTAGAAGAAAATTAAGAGCTGCTATTGTAAGAGCACAGGATGCTATAGAAGATAAAGAAATCAAAGGTATGGAAGAAGCGCTCGATGAATTAGAATTCAGATACGCAAATCTGAGACTGATTACTAAGGAAGAAGAAAAAGAAGAACGTGAAGAAAAAGAATCGAAAAAAGAAAAGAAATACAGTGTCAATGTAAGCATGAAACATGCAACAAAAAATAAAAAATCCATGGCAGATGAAAGCATCCGTCATAGAGCAGAAGTCGTCGAAAAAAATGGTAAAGCAACTTATACTGTTTACTTTAAGCCAATGAAACGAGGCGATGTTGTAGGAGAAATAGAAGCATTGACCGTAGATGGCAGTAAAGCAAAAGCAGTAGCTGGTAAAGGCGACTATGAAAGCGGATATCGTTTCACAAGAAATAAACTCCGTGAAGAAGAAATTGACATTACTGTTAAAATCAGTGCCTTAGGTGGCATGGAACAAGATGCACGTCTTGTCTTTGATTGGTCTACAAAAAAACTCATCAAAGATAAAGAAGATGAACAAGAAGATGAACAAGACGAAAAAGATAAGGAAAAAGATAAGGAAGACAAGGAAAAAGATAATAAGCAAGGCAAAGTTGACCTAAAGAAAGCATATATCCAAGGTTATCCGGACAATACCTTCCGTCCAGATAACAATGTCACCCGTGCAGAAGCAGCAGTCATCTTAGCAAACTTTATCAGCGAAAATAGTAAAAATAGTAGAAATATGCTGAACGATGTATCAAAGAATGCTTGGTACTATGATGCTGTTCAAAAACTAGTGGATAAAAAAGTCTTAAGTGGATATCCAGATGGTGGATTCCATCCAAATGATTCTTTAAGTCGTGCAGAACTTGCCGCACTTATCACACGTGCAAAAGGTATGGACACTGGCAAGCACAGCTTTAAAGATGTTTCAGATAACCACTGGGCATCAAAAGCAATTGGTGCATGTGCAGAAGCAGGTTACATCAGCGGATACCCAGATGGAAGCTTTGCACCAGATAGACAAATTACACGTGCGGAAATGGTGTCAATGGTGAATAGATCATTCAAGATTCCAAACAAGAAAACTGAAAATAATACATTTAGAGATGTATCTGTATCTTACTGGGGCTATAAAGACATCATGAAAGCAGCAAATAATTAAAGTAAAGAATAAAGCAGAAAATTTCCCCACTAACAAATAGTGGGGAAAGTCTGCTTGAAACAGAGCGAAAGTCAAGGAGGCATTAATGAAGAAGAAAATAACAGCATGGATACTTGCAGCAGCAATGTTATCTAGCATTTTGCCTACAGCAATGCCAGTCATGGCAGCCGATGAAAAAGTAATAGCAGATACAGAAGCTGGAAGACATTTAGAAGAGCAGCTTGATAAGGGGAAAATTAATAGAGGTAAAATTACCCTTTTGATAGGGCTTAACGATGACTGGATGAAAGAGCATAAAAATTTAGAAGCAGTGCCTGTCAAAGACCGTAAGGAAGCGGCACTTCTTGAAAAACAAACAACATATGCTAGTAAAGCACGTAAAGTTTTTAAAGAACAAGCAAAGGCCAAAGGCATTGAAATAGAAGCAGAAGAAAATTATGATATGGCATTTACAGGATTGGCTGTAGAGACCACTGTTTCCGAAGCTAAAAAAATTGCAGCACTACCAGCAGTAAAAGATGTAGAGGTTGCTGCGACATTTAAGGCACCAAAGTTAAAAAACATGAATCAGCAATACAGACCATTGGACAATTCGTCTAATGACATGATTCATTCACAAAAAGCGTGGGACAGTCAATACACAGGCAAGGGACAATTGATAGCAATTATTGACTCTGGTTGTGACGTGAATCACCCAGCTCTTCAAAAAATTGATACCTCTGAATTAAAATACAAAGATGCAGAATCTGTAGAAAAAGTAATCAGAGAACAGCACTTGTCCTCTGGCAAATTTTTCTCTCAAAAAGTCCCATTTGGCTACAATTATTATAATCGCAGCCTTAATATCAAAGAAGCTGGTGCAGTTTCTCATGGGATGCATGTGGCCGGCATTGTAGCTGCCAATGGAGATAAATTGAAAGGTGTTGCACCAGATGCACAGCTTGCCATCATGAGAGTGTTTGGAGATGGAATCTTTGGTGGTGGCACCAGTGCTTCTATCTATAACAAGGCCATTGATGATGCGATTAAATTAGGATGCGATAGTATCAATATGAGTTTAGGGGCACCAGCAGGAGCCGTTAAAGATATTGATATCCAAGAAACAATGGCTCTTCAAAATGCAAAAGAAATGGGCATTCTTGTGGCGATTGCAGCAGGGAATGAAGGATTTGCAGGGAATGGTGCAGTGGAGCATCCAAAAGCAGACAATCCTGATTATGGCATTGTGTCATCACCAGCGGTAGGACCACTTTCAATGGCTGTGGCATCTATTGAGAACTTAACCGTTGCCAATAAAGGCATGCGTGTCAAGAATGATCCAAGTAAAATCATTAAATATGCGCCAAGTAGTGTAGGTAAATTAACTACAGATTTTGTACACATTAAAGATTGTGGCTACGGCTATGAAGATGAAATGAAAAAACCAGAATTTGAAAACTCATACGCCCTTATAAAGCGCGGGGAAAGAGCTGGCGATGCAGCTAAAACCTTTAGCGCTAAGGTAAATATGGCGGAAAAATTTGGTTATCAAGGTGTTATTGTTTATGACAATGAAGATAAAGCACCACTTTTTACCATGGAAACACCAGGGGCAAAAATTCCAGCGGCCTTAGTTTCCAAAGAAGATGGTGAATACTTATTAAAACATATTGATACAGAAATACGTTTTTCAGATGAATATAGTTTTGGCACCAATGAACATGCCAATGAATTATCTAGTTTTTCTAGCTGGGGTGTTACACCAGAAGGAGATCTAAAACCAGACATTACAGCGCCAGGCGGTAACATTTTTTCAACATTGAATGATGGCACTTATGGAAATATGAGTGGGACCTCTATGGCAGCGCCTCATGTTGCTGGTGGGATCGCAATTGTTAAAAAACGTGTTGAAAAAGAATTCCCTACAGTTCAAGGGGCGGATAAATATTACCTTGTAAAAAATTTATTGATGAGTTCAGCAGTACCTAATACCAATAAGGAAACCGGTGCTTATACCTCTCCAAGACAACAAGGTGCTGGGGTAATGGACTTACAAGGAGCTTTGAAAACTCCTGTGGTTTTTGAAGGAACCAATGGTGTTTCAAGTGTGAATATCGGTAATGTGTCTGGTCGTCAAATTACTGTACCAATCAAACTTCGCAATTATAGTGATCAAGCAATCACTTATAAGGTTCAAGGATACTTGAATACAGACAGTGTGAAAGATGGGAAAGTGTTATTGAAACCAAGATTCCTTTCAACAAGTCAAGAACAAACTGTTGAAGTACCAGCTAACAATACAGTAGATGTTAAGGTTGAAATGACAATTCCAGAAGATTTCCATATTGGTGAAGAAATGAAAAATGGCTTCTTTATGGAAGGGTATATTTTTGCAAAGGCAGAAGGACAACCAACGATTTCAGCACCGTATGTTGGATTTAATGGCGATTTCCAAGCATTGGATGTGATTGAACCATCTATCTATGATTTGGTGCAAGAAAATAAACGTCCATATTTTTATGAAAGAACTAAAAATGGCGATGTCTTCTTTACTCATATTGGTTCTGTTGTAGATAATCATCCGGTTGTATTGGGTAAGGAAGATCAATCTACTTATGAAAAACCAAAATATCAAAAAGAACATATTGCCTTTTCCCCAAATGGTGATGGCAATGCAGATTCGGCAATCTTCTTTGGTACTTTCTTGAGAAACTACGAAGCATTTGCCATGAAAGTCTTAGATCAATCAGGCCGTGAAGTTGATAAATTTAAGGTGCCTAATGACAGTGGCAAAAAAAGTTTCTTTATGAATCCCGATTATTATAACGTGCCATATGCCAATTTAATGCAAACAAAAGAGCATTGGAAATGGAATGGCAGTGATATTCGTGGTGGGCAAGTTCCTGATGGAAAATACACCTTAGAAGTACAAGCTTGGGCAAACGGGAATGACAAAAAGAGCCAAACCTTGAAGTTCCCAATTACAGTAGATAGAATTTATCCTCGTCTTGAAAAAGCTCATTTTTCAGAAGACAAAAAACAATACATTATAGAGAAAATAAGCGAAACAGGCTCAGGACTTAAATGTGTTTCTATTGTAGATGGCGATAAAACCATTCAGCCAACGCAAAAAACAAATGGGGAGTACACCTTTGATGTATCCGGGCTTGATTTGGAAAAAGCAAAACTGGTTGTAAGCGATTACGCACACAATAAGATTAGCGTGCCAATGAAGAATGCAGAACGTACAGGAAAAGAAAACAGCATACGCGTGGTAGGGATCACCTCTGATGGTGCAGTGCCTAGTGCAGCATTTAATTGGACAGTGCAAAATGAAGCAGGCGATATAGAAGATCCATACAACTTGAAGCCAGGAAAACATTTCTTGGTCATCAATGAAGTGGTTGATGCAAATTATAGCCTAGAAGAAGGAAATAAAAAAATTCCATTTGAAATTAAAAACGGAGATTTCGATAAAGAAATTAGAGTACCGTTTTCAACAGTGGATGTCAGAACATTCTCCGTAATAGCTTCTGGCGATACCGATAAAAATGTATCATTCAGTGTGATAGACACCGTCACAAATCGTCAGTTCCAACTCATTAGAAAAAATGGTGGTGTTTATGAAGCTGAAGTGCCAATCGGTAAATACAAAATCGTTGTCAATGGTGTTGAAGGCGATGGCTATGTTATCTTTACAGATGGAGATACGAAAGAAATAACAAAGGGCACCGTCTTTAAACCAGTTCAAGTCAGAATTGGCAAAAAAGTAAGTAAAAAAGTAGAGATTGAATTAAACCGTGGTGCTTATCAAGGTGAAGTGACCTTATGCTTTATAGGAAAAGACTCCGCTGCAACAGAACAAACTGTTCACTTTGCAGAAGGAGAAAGCAAAGTCTCTGTTAATCTCGTGACAATTCCTTCTAAAATTATTGCAAAAGGCATCCAAGACCCTTACTTCAATATCCAAGACAAGAGCGAATGGAATGGTTTTAAAAATAAAATTAAAGTGAAGTTTGAAAAGAAAGCAAAAACCAATCCAAATTATGTAGATAAAACAGAACTAAAGAAACTTATCGCTGAAGTAGAAGGCATCCGCGATAAGCTCGAAGAAATTTATGAAATGGACCCTACAACCTTTAGGTATATCAGAATTTACCTTAACACTGCATACAATGTTTTAAATGATGAAAATGCGACACAAAGAACAGTTAATGGGGTCATAAAGAATATGAAAGAAGCCTTGGGTAAACTCGTGAAAAAAGGTGAAAGTGGTGTTCACACTGAAAAAATTCAAGCCTTGATAGAACAAGTGAAGGCGTTAAATAAAGACGAGTATACGTCATCATCTTGGGAAAATGTTGCAGAGGCTTTAGCAAAAGCAGAAGAAACACTAAAAACGATTAAGGAAACAAAAGATCAAACAGCGATCGACGATGCAGCAGATGATTTACGCTCGGCGATTAATGCGCTGAAGCGTAATGATGGTAAGCCATTAGCGGACAAAGGGCGCTTAGAAAAGGCAATTCAAAAAGCAAAAGCGTTAAAAGAAGAAGACTATACAACAGATACTTGGGTAGTCTTCGAAACAGCCTTGGCAGAAGCTGAAAATTTAAATGAAAATACTTTCCCAAGTGATAAAGAGATGAAACAAGCTGTAGATAAACTAGAGACCGCCATAAAAGATTTAAAGAAAAAACATGGTGATGTTGAAGTTGATGAAGGTCATAAAACCAATAAAAAAGTTCAAAAAAGAATTAAGCGGTTTAATGATGCTGTTGCGGCCTTGCCAAATCCAGAACAAGTAAGAAAATCTGATTTGAAGTCTATTGAAATGGCACGTGCTTACTATGATGTATTGCCAAAAGATGCTAAAAAGAAGGTAGACAAGAAAGCTTTAAGTCGTCTTGATAAAATCGAAGATGCTTTAGACGAATTGTATGACTATTGAGGATTTGACGATATCGCACAACAAATAATTTCATATTCAATGAAATAATAAAAAACAGGCTGGTTGTTTTCGATAAAGAAAGAATGAAGAAGGCAGCCAGCTTGTTTCTTTATTTTGTAAAAATACAATAAATAAATACTATTTTAGAAAAAAGAATCTAAAGGTGAATTGAGGGAGGATGGTAGCATCGTTTAAGAAATTTAATGAAGAAAATGAAATTTTATACAAAATGTAAACCCTGGTTTCGATAAAAAGAGAAACGATATTGAAGAAAATAGTTAGATATCATTAACTAAGGATAATAAAAAAAATAATAGACAACCATTTATATTATTGCTATACTCCGTGTAAGAATAGAATTACCTATAACTAACTAAAAAACAAAAGTTGTCTATGGTTAACATATGAAAAATAGACTGATATAAAATTAAATATGGGTTTTAAATCAGATGTCATTATTTTACTAGAGAAAATCTAGGCAGAGGTGAGGATATTAAACCTGCATTGATGATTTATATCAATGGGAGTAAGAATAATGAATTGTTTGAAAGTGCTTTTAATCGAGAGGTTAAGATGGTTTCCATTGATGGCCAATCATTTTCTAATGCTACTAGTGACGGTAAAAGATTTCTCACTCCTTTTTCTGGAAAGTTAATGATTTTTGACAATTTTCAAGAAGGCAGAAAAGCTAATGAAGAAAAGCCGTAAGAAACGCTAATCACACTCATTTCTGAAATGGTTGAACCATTTTAGTTGAGATATTTTCATCGGGCATACCACGTTTCCCGTATGCCCCGATGAAAATAATAAAGAATCTTATTTTGAAAGGATGTTGGATTTTATGAAATTAAAACAAACTATCGCTTTATTGGTATTTGGGATTGCCCTTGCTGCAGCACCAAATCTTGCTTTTGCAGACACCACCTATCAAGTGCCTGTCACCATGCAAAAGGCAGATAACCCTGCAAAGGTATCTGTTGCAAACGCAGCCTTGCATCAAACCGCACAAGTCGTTGTGAAAGACAATGGTACCAGCGAATACACCATTACCTTTAAGCCCCTTGATATGAATGGCACCAAAGGCAGCTTGACCAATCTCTTCCTTGCTGATATGGGCAAGAAAGAAGTCAGCCTTGTAGCAAAAGGCACTGAAAAAACAGCAACCTTTACCCGTGAAAAAGCCAAAGAAAATGACATCAAGTTGGTATTTTGGGTGGATGCCATGGATAAAATGATGGGTGGCACTCCTGGTGCAGGGGAACAAGAAGCCCTCTTGCACATGAACTGGGCAGCAGCAAAAGAAATGAAAGCATCTGCTGTAAGCACTCCACAAGGCAATGACCCTATTCAAGTATTCATTAACGGCAAGAAAGTGGTATTTGATACCATGCCAGTGATTCAAAACAGTCGCACCTTGGTGCCAGTTCGTGCCATCTTCGAAGGCCTTGGCGCAACAGTTGGTTGGGATCCAGCAACCTATACGGTTTCTTCTACCAAGGGCAATCAATCCCTCTCTCTCTCTATTGGCAAGACCAATGCAACAGTTGATGGTAAAACAGTGGTATTAGATGTACCAGCATCCATCATGAACAGCCGCACCATGGTGCCACTTCGTTTCATCAGTGAAGCCTATGGCAACAAAGTAGACTACAATGTTGTTGGTGGCGTTGCAGTCATCGACATTCGTGCATAATAAAAAAAGACGTCAAATCTGAAATGTACCCCCTTTACTGTACAAACTAGTAAAGGGGGTATTTTCGTGAAATATGATTTTACATATAAAGTGAATGCAGTAGATGAATACATAAATTACTACAATAATGAGCGTATTCAAAGTAAAACAAAATGGATGTCTCCTGTAAAATACAGGATGACATCCATGGGTCTTGCTTAGCAATTAATATGTCCAGTTTTTGGGGTACACATCAAGCATGTGAGATTTGACGTCTTTTTTTATTGAGAGGCATCTTCCTTGGCAGTCAATATCACGCTGCCAAGAATGAGAAGCGCACCGATATAGGCTTGGGTGGTTAAGACTTCCCCTAAGGCTATAAAGGCGAATACTGCTGCAAAGACTGGCTCTAGGGAAAAAATCAGTGCAGTGTGTTCAGGGGTGGTATATTTTTGACCAATGGGCTGTAGGGCAAAAGTCAATGCGCTACAGAAAAAAGCAAGGCCTAACAATGCCAGCCATTCGATGCGATTGTGGGGGAGGGTTGGTGTTTCAAAGAGGAGGGTACCAATGGCGGCAAAGAGCCCAATAAACACCAACTGCCAAAACCCAATGAGAAAGCTATCGGCACCATGGGTGAGGCGGTCTGTCAAAATAATATGGACAGCATATAAAAAAGCCGCTGCCAAGCAAAGCAAGGCACCACTTGAGAGGATGAGAGAGCCTTTGAGGGATAAGAGGGCAATACCAATGGTGGTGGCTATGGTGCCGATGACAATCGGCCGTGTAGGGAGGCGCCTTTTTAAAATGGCCTGCATGATGGGCACAAAGACAATGGCGGTACAGGTCAGAAAACCAGCAGTAGAGGCCTCAGTGGTTCTCATGCCAAGGAGTAAGCAAGCAATGAGCACAAACATGACGATGGCCAAGGATGCGCCATACTGTATGGCACGCAAGGTGGTACGGGTTCGCACACGCTGATGAAAAAAGAGAAATAAGATCACACTGGCAAGGGAAAAGCGCAAGGCAATGAGCGACAGAGGGGGAATGTGATTGATTTCTATTTTTAATAATATGTAGGAAAGCCCCCAGCCCATTGTGACGAGAGCAAGTACCCAATTGGCTTGCTTTTTGGTAAGCCCAACACGCTGTAGCCGTTTTTTGATGAGTTTAGACATGGCGATGCCTCCTGATGAAAGAATCATTTTTTTATCATTCAAAAGCCCTCCTTCTTTAGAAGGAGGGCTTTTTTTAATAGTGTAAAGTGAGCCAGTTGATGATATCGTGAATGACCTCGGCGCGATTGTTTTCATTGAGCAACTCATGACGTGCTTCTGGATATAGAATAAGACTCACATCTTTATAGTTCATCTCCAGATAGCTTTTATAGAGGGCTTCGACCGCTTTGCCATTGTCGCCAACAGGATCATGACTCCCAGAAACGAGCAGCAGTGGCAATTTCCTGTCTAGGGTAGACAAGCGTGCAGGGTCGTAATTGGTCAGCATGCCAGAGAACATATCTGCATAGGCTTGGGCGGTAAAATTGTCGCCATTAAAGGGATCGTGTATATAATGATGAACACGCTCTTCATCTCTGCTAAGCCATTCATAGCCAGTAGGAGCAGGGGAAATGTTTTTGCTATTGCTGCCAAGGGCCAAGTGGTACAATAAATCGCTTTTGTAGCGTTGTCCTCTGGTTTTGGCAATAAAGGTGGCGAGTGCTTTGCCGCTTTGCACCAAGGCTTTTGGGGCGTGCCCTGTGCCCATGATGATGGCACCATGAAGGGCTGGCAGCTGGCGATGGTGTAGGAGCTGTCGCAAAATAAAGGAGCCCATGCTGTGTCCCATTAAAAACAATGGGGTGGTTGGATGTGCTTGACTCGCTATGACAATCATTTTGTAATAATCGTTGACAACACATTGATTGCCATCTTTTTCAGCAAAGAAGCCCTTATCCTCTGGGGAGAGAATGGAGTGGCCATGTCCCAAATGGTCATGACCATAAACAGCGATTTGTTGCTTATTGAGGCGAGAAGCAAATTCTTCGTAACGCTCAATATGTTCAAGCATGCCATGGCAGATGACAAGCACCGCTTTTGGGGTGCCTGTTGGCAGCCACGCACGATAATAAATAGGTGTTTTTCCATCACTTGATAAGAAAGTATTCATCATGGTTGGTCTCCTCATTGCTCCTATATCCGTGAACCATAAAATAAATTTAACAGAGCATATTTTTTTCGTATATGATGTGTTTTTGGGATAGAATAAAAAGACACTTAAAAAAACTAATCTCAAAAGAAAAGAGACGAGGGGTTTATATGAATTATAACACACCATTGGAAGCTGTGGAGATAATAACACAAAATGGCGTCAACAAAGTGACCTATTCTTTTTTTAAAACCTTTCTGCTAGGCATATTGGCTGGCTTGATGATTGCCCTCGGTGGCGATGCCTACATCACTGTCACCCATGCGATGGATAATGTGAGCGTGGCAAGAATGCTCGGGGGCGCAGTTTTCTCTGTCGGGCTGGTGAGCATTGTTCTAACAGGCTGTGAGCTTTTGACAGGGAGTGCCCTCAATGTGCTGGGCATATCCACAGGCAAAATCAATTGGCTGGATTTTTTGAAAAATGTGGTGTATGTGCTGATTGCCAATGCCCTTGGGGCAGGGATTTTAGCTGTGAGTGTTTTTTATATGCATCATTTGGACGCCTCCTCTGGCAAATTAGGGGCTTATGCGATTAAGCTGGCAGTGGGGAAAATACATCTTGGCTTTGGCGAGGCGTTGGTGTCGGGCATCTGGTGCAATGTGTTGGTGTGTTTAGCGATTATGATGGCCGTGGCCTCACGAGACGTCGCTGGCAAGGTATTGGCGATTTATTTTCCAATTTCCACCTTTGTGATTTGTGGCTTTGAGCATAGCGTGGCCAATATGTTTTATCTGCCCTTGGGACTCTTGGCAAAAAGCCAACCAGCCTACGTGGCTATGGCTGAAAAATTATATGGAATGACAGAGGCACAAATAAGCAGCTTGACCCTTCTTCATTGCATCACTGATAATCTTGTGCCAGTGGTGCTCGGGAACCTCATTGGTGGCAGCTTAGTGGTAGCAGGAACATTCTTTTATACGCTAAAAAAGATAAAATAAGGGCCTGGGCATTGAGCGGTTCCTCTCCTTTTGGGAGAGAACCGCTTTGCTTTTTATTAGCGTTTTTTAGGGACAGAGCTCCTCGTGATTATAATTGTGCAAGTTCTTGAAATAAGGTATAATCAAGATAGAATGCGCTTATTAGCGGTTTGTTTATTTGTTTAAAGGAGATTAAAATTTTGAACAATTTTACAGAACAGGTTATACTGGACGATCAGATTGCCAAGCGCATTTTTGGGCCGGCAGATTGCTTTCTGCGTATTATTACGGCAAATGTGCTCTGCCAAGTGGCGGCAAGAGGCAATGTGATTACTTTGTTAGGGCAAGAAGAAAGTGTCAAAAGCACGCAAAGGCTTTTTAACTATCTTGAAACCTTGGCAAAGGAACGCCCATTAGAAGAAAATGACATTCACTATGCCCTCACCAATGTGGCAAGGGCGATGCCTGCCAGTGAGGTGACCTCTTTGAATGAAGTGGTCTTGATTACCAGTCGTGGCAAGCAAATTCGCCCAAAAACCCAAGGGCAAAAAGAATATTTGAAAATGATACGCGAAAAGACCATCACCTTTGGCATAGGCCCTGCTGGCACAGGAAAAACCTATCTTGCAGTGATGATGGCAGTGCGTGCCTTAAAGAAGCATGAGGTAGAGCGTATTATTTTGACTCGTCCTGCAGTAGAAGCAGGGGAAAAGCTTGGCTTTTTGCCAGGGGATTTACAAGAAAAAATTGATCCTTATTTGCGTCCGCTCTATGATGGGCTCAACGATGCATTGGGCAGTGAAATGGCAGGACGCTACCTAGAAAAAGGAATCATTGAGGTGGCACCGCTGGCCTATATGCGTGGGCGTACCTTGGATGATGCCTTTATCATTTTGGATGAAGCACAAAACACCACCTTGGAACAAATGAAGATGTTTTTGACACGTATTGGCTTTGGCTCTAAGGCAGTGGTGACAGGGGATATTACCCAGGTGGATTTGCCACATTATAGCCAGTCAGGCTTGGCGCAAGCACAACATATTTTACAAGACATTGAAGAAATTGGCTTTTATACGCTATTTGCCGAAGACGTTGTGCGGCACCCAGTTGTTGCAAAGATTATCCGTGCGTATGATCGATACCAATCGGAGGAGATAGCACATGCATCTACAAGAAAATCAAACAAAGGGCACAAAGAGACGACCATTTAGTCGCTTTTTTGAAAATTATACCGTACCTATTCAGGCTGTTTTGGTTGTTTGTGTGGTGATAATGAGTGCGGTTATTGGCTGGGGCATGGTGCCTGAGCAAGCCTCATGGGTCGTAGGCTCCACTGCTAAAACGAGCATTCAAGCAGACCGCTCGGTGATTTATGAAGACACCGAGGCAACAAAAAACAAACGGGATGAAGCCCTTGAAGCGTTTCAGCCTGTCTATAAACTCAATCTAGACCAATTCAACAATCTTTCATTGGTGGCCATTGACCGTGCCTTTGAAAGCTTACAGAAAAATATTGTCAATACAGGGAGCACCCCTCAAGAGAATCGCAAAAAAAATCTAGTGGATGAATTTGGATTCCAATTGAGTGAGGAAGAATGGGACATTGTCTTTAAGTATGATGCGGCCCATATAGAGCTGCTTCACAAGCAAGCAGTGGCCTTATCCTCCAACGAAATGGGGAAAGGGGTCTCTGAGATTGGCTTGGCAGAGGCGAAGAAAAGACTCCTCAACAGTGTGGATCAATCTAGAGCCTTTAGCGCTGTGGACCGCACAGTGGTGCATACCATTTTAGATAAAATTACATATTATGCCACCCACGTGGTGGATCAAACAGCCACAGAACAAAAGAAAAATGAAATCCTTGCCAGCGTGGAGCCAGTGCGCCATGCTATTCAAAAGGATCAGGTGGTTGTGACCAAAGGGGAAAAAATCAGTGAGCGTCAATACGATGCCTTGAAGGCCCTTGGCTATACCAATGACAATTCAACCATTGTCATTGTTTTGGGTGTGCTTTTGGCATTGGCTATTGTATTTGTAGGGCTTTACGTGATGATTAAATTATTGCGTAAGCTGGATCGTGAAAAAACCGAAGAGATCATGGCTGTTATTTTGACAGTGATGACCTTGATTGTGCTATCCTTTCCAGCCTTTACCTCGATTCAATTTGGCAGCAGTCAGTTTATTAATTCTCTCACAGGATTTTTGGTGCCTGTCACCGCAGTGGGGATGATGGTTGCAATTTTACTGGGCTTCAGTGAGGCGATTATTGCTACCCTAGCAGTGGGATTGTTTCTTGGCTTATATACCAACAATATTTTTATTGCCTTTGCCTCTGTAGTGGGAAGCTTGGCAGGCATCAGCCAAGTAAAGGCGATGCGTCGACGCACCGATTTAACCATGGCAGGCCTGATTGCTGGAGCAGCTATGGCGTGTGTGGTGGTGGCGTATAGCTTTATGCAAGGACTACCCTTCAAGGCATTGCTCATTGGTGTGGCCTATGCCATGATCAATGGAATTTTGAGTGTGATTTTGACCATGGGCTTCTTGCCATATATTGAAAGAGCCTACAATATGACCACCTCATTGACCTTGCAGGAGCTTTGTGACCCCAATATGCCATTGCAACGTGCCTTGATGCACAAAGCACCAGGAACTTATCAGCATTCCTTGATGGTGGCAAACCTGGCAGAGGCTGCGGCACTGCGTATTGGCGCCGATGCACAGCTGGTGCGTACAGCAGCATATTACCATGATATTGGCAAGCTGGTACGTCCAGAATTTTTCTCTGAGAATCAAATGAAGGGGAAAAACCCTCACGATAAAATTTCGCCAACCCTGTCCACCTTGATTATCACATCACACCTGAAGGACGGTATTGCTCTGGCAAGAGAAGAGCGCTTGCCAGAGCCAATCATTGAATTGATTGGACAGCATCACGGCAATAGTCCAGTGTCTTTCTTTTACATCAAGGCTCAGGAAATTGACCCTACCTTGAGCAAGGACGATTTCCGTTACAATGCAAAACGACCACAGACACGTGAGGCAGCGGTTTTGATGTTGGCCGATACTGTAGAAGCAGCCGTTCGCTCAAACATCCATCGCTTGAATCATGGGCAAATTGATGGCTTTATTCGCACCCTCATTCAAGCCAAGGTCGATGATAAGCAACTTGTAGAATGTAATATGACCTTCAAAGATATCAAAGACGTCAGTGATGAATTTTCACGCGTTGTGAATAGTATTTATCACAAACGTATCATTTATCCAGATAAAAAAAGCTTAGAAAAGTAAGGAGCAATCATGCAATTTGAAATCACTAATGAATGGAAAGAGCCAATCCCTCAAGAATGGCTCGATAAGCTAGAGCGCTTATTGCCACTTTATGCGGCCCAGGAAGGACTGCCAGAAGCATTGCGCATTGATTTATCCTTTGTGGATGATGCGATGATTCAAGAGATTAATGCCGAATATCGTGACATCGACAAAGCTACGGATGTGCTGAGCTTCCCTATGTATGAGAGGGATGAGGAAATAGAGCTCCTCGAAGATGAATTGGCACCCTTTGGAGATATTGTGCTTTCAATGGACCATGCCATTGCACAGGCAGAAGAATATGGCCATTCCTTAGAGCGTGAAGTGCTTTATTTGATTGTCCATGGATTGATGCATTTGGCAGGCTATGACCACATGGTAGAAGATGAAAAACAAGAAATGCGTGAAGCAGAAGAAGCACTCATGGCACAAATTGGTGTATCAAGAGGCGAGGCATGACAAAGAACAATTTGATGGCGTTGGCAATAGAGGCCCGTACAAAAGCCTATAGCCCCTATTCAAACTATCAAGTTGGAGCGGCGCTCTTATGCGAGGATGGGAGCACTTTTTGTGGCTGCAATATCGAAAATGCCAGCTATGGGCTTTCGATGTGCGCAGAAAGAGTGGCACTCTACCAAGCCATTGCCCAAGGCAAACGGCAATTTAAAGCCATCGCCATTACAGGCAGTGGCAATGACTTGGCCACCCCTTGTGGGGCATGTCGCCAAGTGATGGCTGAATTTGCCCCTGAAATGACCGTGTACATTGATCATCCAGCAGAAGGGCGCATAATCACGACAACTGTCGAAGCCCTTTTGCCTTATCCATTTTTACTAACAGAAAAAAACGAGGTGAAAAAATGAAATCTGGTTTTATCTCATTAATTGGCCGTCCAAATGCAGGGAAAAGCACCTTGCTCAACCAAATTTTGGACCGTAAGGTGGCAATCGTGTCTGATAAGCCACAAACCACACGCACACGTATTACAGGGATCTTTACCGACAATGATGCACAGATGGTCTTTATTGATACCCCTGGTATCCACAAGCCAAAGCACCGTTTGGGTCAATATATGGTGGAGGCGGCGCAATCCTCTATCTATGACGGCGATGTGATTTATTATATGGTGGATGCGTCTGTGCCCTTTGGTGGCGGGGAAGAGTATATACTAAATGCCCTAAAGGATGTGGAAGCCCCTGTTTTTTTATTGCTCAATAAAATCGACAAAATGAGCCCTGAAACAATCATGCGCACCATTGTACAGTGGCAAGCCCGCAGAGAATTTGCAGAGGTTTTCCCATTAAGCGCCGAAAAAGGCGATAATGTGACAGAACTCCTAGCGACCACTAAAAAATATCTCATGGAAGGCCCAAACTTCTATCCAGAAGATGTAGTGACCGACCAACCAGAGCGCATTGTTATCAGCGAATTGATTCGTGAAAAAATATTGCGCTTTACAGAGGAAGAAGTGCCTCATAGCGTGGCTGTTGCAGTGGAGCACATGGAACGTGATGAAAAGGATGATAAGCTTGTGGTGCATGCGATTATTTACATTGAACGCAACAGCCAAAAAGGCATCATCATTGGCAAACAAGGGGAGATGATGAAGCGTATTGGCAAAGCCGCACGCCGAGACATAGAACTCCTGCTTGATGAAAAAATCTACCTAAAATTATGGGTGAAAGTGAAAGAAAAATGGCGTGACCGTGAAGGAGTCCTTCATGACCTTGGCTTTGACATCAATGATTTTATGGAATAAATAATCCACCGCTTTAATTGTTTGAAAGAAAGGAAGTGAGATGATGATTGGGCCAATCAAAGTGCCAACCAACGAAGAAGAAGAGGTAGCTTTGCGAGAGGCGCTGGAAGAACAGCACCCGAGTGACATTGCAGAGTATCTTGCAGAATTAGACGACCGTGAAGAGCAAGCGGCTTTGATTAAGGTTTTGGAGCCAGAAGACGCAGCGGCAGTACTTTTTGAATTGGATGATAAAGAACTGCTCTTTAGCGTACTGCTTGAATTGCCACGCAATATGGCCAAGACCATCGTTAATGAAATCCCGAATGACGAAGCTGCCGACATGTTGGAAGACATGGATGAAAACGAACGAAGCCGTATTCTGAGTTTGTTTGAAGACGAAGCAGCGGACGATATCGAAGATTTGTTGACTTACGATAGTGAGACCGCTGGGGGCTTGATGACCACCGAATTCGTGGTTGTTCCTGTCTTTGTTAATACACAAAAAGCAATTGAAATCATTCGACTATATGCACCAGATGCGGAAACGATTTACTATGTTTACGTGATTGATGGCATGAACCACTTGGTTGGGATTTTGTCCTTGCGTGAACTGATTGTCGCAGGGCCAGAAACCTTGGTTGGCGATATCATGCATCAAACTGTCACCAGTGTGAATGTCCGCGATGACCAGGAAGAAGTCGCGGATATCATGACCAAATACGATTTATTGGCATTGCCTGTTGTTGACGATGAAGAACACATTCTTGGGATTATCACCGTCGATGACATTGTCGATGTCATTCATGAAGAGGCAACGGAAGACTTTTACCGTATGGCGGGTACTTCTGAGCGTGAAGACGAAGAAGACAGTGGTGTGTGGAATACCTACCGTGCACGCCTGCCTTGGCTCTTGATTACCATCTTAGGGGAGTTTGGTAGTGGGACAGTGCTTTCCTCTAGTGAAGCCAAGCTTCAAACCGTGGCGGCCCTTTCTATCTTTATCCCATTATTGACAGGGGTTGCAGGGAATGTGGGGACCCAGTCCTCTACCGTTACCGTGCGTGGGATTGCCACAGGGACCATCACAGCAAAAACCGCTCTCAAAACCATTGCCAAAGAAGTCTTGGTTGGCTTGATTTTAGGCCTGAGCATCGGGCTCACGGTGATGGGAGTGGCCACCTTCTGGAAAGGCAGCTTTGAAATTGGATTGGTGGTTGGTTTGACCTTGTTCATCAATAACTTTACCGCTGCTTTGATGGGTACCATCGTGCCTTTGCTTTTCATGATGGCCAAACGAGACCCCGCCGTGGCATCGGCCCCATTTATTACAATGGTGGTAGACATCTTAGGCTTGGTCAACTACATGCTCATTGCCACTGTTATTTTAGGATTATAAAGTGTGAGAGGATATTTGATGAGAGAACCAGTAAAGAATAACCTTCATCCCCTTGATTATTTTGCAATTTTTTTTGTGGGCGTTTTTTTCACAGGCATGATTTATCAAGTGGCACATGCCCTAGGGATTGACCAAATAGGTGGTACAACAGGTACACTGTTTTGGCACCTATGGATACAGGACTTATTATTTTTAATCGGCATTGCAGTGTTTTTATTTGTGCGCAAGGAAACATGGAAAACACTCACATTCAAGCACCCTGCACGCACCAAAGATTATTTTGAAGGCGTGCTGTGGGGTGTAGGGCTGTATTTGTTGATGATCCTCACTGTCAATGTGATGAATCAGCTATGGCCAGGCGGCTTGGCGCCACAAAATGTAGAGGCCTTTTTGAGACAAGAGGATGCCATGTGGCAAAAACAATTTGTCTTTTTATCCATGGCAGTCATGGCACCCTTGGTAGAGGAATTCTTCTATCGTGGCTATTTGTTTCATGCGCTGTGCAATAAAATGACACCCTTGTTGGCAATGATTTTAACCAGTGTTGTCTTTGGCTGTATGCATTTTGATTTACAGCGTGCCATTCCCTTGGCAGTTGGGGGATTCTTCCTCAATTTTATCGCTCATCGCTATGAATCCATCTTGGTCAGCACCGTGGCGCATGGCACCTGGAATGCCCTGATGATTAGTGGATTTTATTTTATACAACAATAAGGGGAGGAAAGACCCTATGAATACCATCAAAATAACTGGCCTTTCACATGACGGGAGCGGCGTAGGCCGCCTCGATGGAAAGGTCATTTTTGTACCCAATACCTTGCCAGAGGAAACGGTGGCAGTGGAGATTGGCGCAACCAAAAAAGGGGTGACCTTTGGCACCTGTACGGAAATCATCGAAGCCAACCCCCATCGACGCACCCCACCATGCCCTTTGGCAGAGCAATGTGGAGGCTGTGCCCTACAAATTGCAGACGATACCCTACAAGGAAAACTCAAAGAGCAACAAGTGCGGGATGCCCTGACACGCATTGGCAAGCTCGACCTCGATGTTTTGCCCATTAAAACCATGGCGCATCCATGGCGGTATCGCAACAAGGGCATCTTCCATGTAGATGAAACGAGGGGCATGGCTCAACTCGGATTTTACGAGAAAAATTCACACACCCTCGTGCCAGCAAAAGATTGCTTGTTGTTCAGCCAACAAGTATCGCAGCTTGTGGCATGGATTGAGGAAGCCATCACCAATAGCGGCATCGCTGGCAATATTGATAAAGTGATGATTCGTGAAAGCCATCTCACTGGTGAAATGATGGTCGTCTTTGTGACCAGCGAGCAAAAGTTTCGCCATCAAAAGATGGTTGACGCCCTAAAAGAGGAATGGCCAGCGGTGGTGAGCATTTGGCAAAATATCAACACCAATCCACGCCTCATGCTAGGACGTGCCTACAATCTTTTGGCAGGGGAAGAAACTATTCGTGAACAATTAGGCACCTTGACCTATGCCCTTTCTCCAGCCTCTTTCTTTCAGGTGAATACCGAGCAAGCTGAAGTCCTCTATCAGTGCGGGAAGGACGTGTTGAACCTACAAGGGAATGAAGCCATCCTCGACTTGTACTGCGGCATCGGCACCATTGGCAGCTTTATGGCACAAAAAAATCAACACCTCATCGGTGTTGATAGCGTTTCTCAGGCCATCGACGACGCCAAAGAAGCCGCTCATAAGAACGGCTTTATCAATGCCCATTTTTATACCGCTAAAGCAGAAGTTTGGCTGCCAAATTGGCAAAAAAAAGGCGGCAAAGCCGACATCGCCATCATCGACCCCCCAAGAAAAGGCTGCGACACGAGACTCCTCGATACCCTCATCACCGCAAACATCCCCAAAATCCTCTACATCAGCTGCAACCCCGCCACCCTAGCCAGAGACCTCAAACACCTCAGCAACCATTACACCATCAGTGCCGTACAGCCAGTGGATTTGTTTCCACAAACCAGCCATGTGGAGACGGTAGCACTATTGTCCAAACTCGATGTCGATAAGCACATAAGTGTTGAAATTGAACTGGATGAGCTGGATTTGACAAGTGCAGAGAGCAAGGCTACTTATGCACAAATTAAGGAATATATATTAGAAAAATTCAATTTAAAGGTTTCAACGCTCTATATTGCTCAGATTAAAAGGAAATGTGGTATTGAACTAAGGGAGCATTATAATAAATCAAAAAAAGAGAAACAAGTTATTCGACAATGCACACCAGAAAAAGAGGAAGCTATTATGGATGCTTTAAGGCATTTTAAAATGATTTAGTAGAAATGGAGGGTATTTATGAGATGGATATTAAAAATAATCTTATTTCCAATTAGCTTGGTATTAAATATCCTCACAGCATTTCTAACATTTCTACTTGGTATCGGAACAGCCCTACTATATTTGCTGATGATGTTTTGCATATTTGGAGCAATAGCATCTTTCTTACAAAAAGAAGTTACCATCGGAATCGAAGCATTGATTATCGGATTTTTAGTTAGTCCATACGGAATACCGATGGTTGGAGCAACAGTTATAGCTTTTTTAC
>CAMYDW010000015.1 GCA_947254645.1 uncultured Peptococcaceae bacterium
CCCATGGTCCCAAACCACGTGCGCTACCAAACTGCGCTACGCCCCGACAACGAAATTTATAATACTATAGAAAAACATATCCGTCAATAGTTTTTCAAAAAATTGTTTATCCAATGAAAAATTTTTAAATCTCTGCAGAATAAAAAAAGAAAACAGCTGATCAATCAACTGCTTTCTTTTAGAAAACGATATTTATTTGGTTGTTATGCTCTGCTTTCTTAGAGAATTATTGTTGTGCTTTTAAAAAATCGGCAGCCCATTGTCCATCAATATTTTGGAAATTCTCTGCATTTTCATTTTTTAAAGCTTCTGCATAGGTTGTTTCAAAATGATGATATAACTCTACTGAAAAATCGATGCTCGCAACATTGCTTCCCTCTTCGGTGGAGAGTAAAAAGATGATTTGGGCATCGTTTTCTTCGCCAGAAGGCATAAATAAAATGTCACGAATGGTGCCATTTTTTTGGAGTTGTTCAGCATAATGCTTTAAATAAGCCATCTTCAATAATTCTACGCATCTATCATCTAGATGTGCGTCTTGAATATGAATTTTTTCGATAAGGCGATCGACAGTTGGTACAATGCGAGAGGTATATGTCATTGGGGTGTCGTTATTGTCTTTTCGCACAAGGGCTAATAATTGATTAAAATTATCTAATGATTGATCATAGCCTTCAGGAATAAGATAGATCATTGTTGGTACTGCAGTGTCATGATAAAGCAGTGGCCCAACAGTTGGGATGACGCTTTCGCAGTGAGGGCATTTGAAAGAAAAGAATTCTCTGGAAAGAATTTGTTTCTTTATAGAAGGGTCTTTTGCAATGTCAACGTTTTCATAATAAGGAACTTTTATATCTTTTTCACAAAATGGACATGGTGTTTCAATAATTGTAGGTTTTGCCATGTAAATTCTCCTTTGAGTTTGATGATTGATTTGATTATAGCAAAAATAATACAAGTTGTGTGCTAAAAGCACCTTGGAATTCTAAAAATTTAATCATTACAATTCATTTATTGACAAATTATCATTTGTACTATAATATAATTCAAGTAGTTAAGTTTTTTGACTGCGCGGGCGTGGCGGAATTGGCAGACGCACCAGACTTAGGATCTGGCGTTTCACGACGTGGGGGTTCAAGTCCCTTCGCCCGCATTTTTTGTAAAGTAAAACTGTGGCTTTAGGTCACAGTTTTTTTATTATAAAAATAGCATTCCGTGGTTTATCAAAGATGGGTTTTCATGTATAATGTATCGGAAGGATTTATATAACTAGGAGGATTCATAATGAAATTAGTAGAAAAGAAACAACTCGACAAGGTACAAGTAGAACTTACTATTGAAGTACCTGAAGAAGATTTTAAAAAATATGTTGATGAAGCTTACAAGGCACGTAAAGGTAAAATCAATGTGCCTGGATTTCGTAAAGGCCATGCACCACGTCAATTAGTAGAACAACATTATGGTAAAGATTTCTTCTATTTTGACGCAGCAGAAAAATGCGTATTTCCTGCTTATGTAGAAGCAATTAAGGAAAATGAAGATATTAAGCCTATTGCTCAACCACAATTTGATATTGTGACCTTAGAATTAGGCAAACCATTTGTATTTACTGCTGTGGTTGATACAAAGCAAGAAGTGACTCTTGGTGAATATATGAATATTGCATTAGAAGCAGTAGACACAACTGTTACTGATGAAGAATTAATGAAAGAAGTTGAACATGCACGTGACAACACTGCATTAATTGAAGATGTTGAAGATGCAGATGCAACTGTAGAAAACGGTGATATTGTTCTTCTTGACTTCTGTGGTAAAAAAGATGGTGTTGCATTTGAAGGTGGCACCGCAGAAAATTATGAATTGACAATTGGTTCCCATAGTTTCATTCCTGGTTTTGAAGAAGGAATGGTAGGGATGAAGATTGGTGAAGAAAAAGATATTGAGCTTTCCTTCCCAGCTGAATATCATGCACCAGATTTAGCTGGCGCTGATGTTGTATTTACTGTAAAAGTGAACGCAATTAAACGTAAACAATTGGCAGAATTAGATGATGATTTCGCTAAAGATGTGAGTGAATATGACACTTTAGATGAATATAAAAACCATCTTCGTGAAGATATGGAAAAACAACGTAAGGAATCTGCAGAATCAACTTATAAGCAACAAATTGCTGAAAAAGTCACTGCTGACTCTGATGTTGTAGCGCCAAAATCTATGATTGAAAAAGAAGCTGAAAACTTCAAAAATGAAATTAATTATAATTTAAGCTCTCAAGGATTAAATCTTGAAACTTATTTAAAATTAACCAATATGAGCGAAGAAGACTTCAATAAAGATTGCAACAGCCGTGCAGAAACAGGCGTAAAACAACAAATCGTTCTTGAAGAAATTGCGACAAGAGAAAATATTGAAGTTACTGAAGAAGAAGAAGATGCTGAATTTGATAAGCTTGCAAAATATTATCAAATGGAAAAAGATCAATTAAAGCAAATCTTCATGGCACAAGGTCAATTAGAATCTTTGCGTAGAAGCATCAAATTTGAAAAGGTATTAGCGCTCCTATTAAGCAATGCAAAAATTGGGTAATTATATAACTAACTGATTTTTGCTTTGATGAAGGAGGACATAACATGAGTTATTTAGTACCATATGTTATTGAACAAACAGGACAAGGAGAGCGTTCTTACGATATCTATTCTCGCCTATTAAAAGATCGTATTATCTTTTTAGGTGGAGAAGTAACGGATGATTCTGCAAATGCTATTATTGCACAGTTGCTTTTTTTGGAAGCAGACGATCCTGAAAAAGATATTTTCATGTATATCAATAGTCCAGGTGGATCAATAACTGCTGGTATGGCTATTTATGACACCATGCAATACATTAAACCTAATGTATGTACTTTGTGTGTAGGGATGGCTGCAAGCATGGGCGCTTTCTTATTAGCTGCTGGTGAAAAAGGTAAAAGATATGCTTTACCGAATAGTGAAATAATGATTCACCAACCATTAGGTGGTACCTCTGGTCAAGCAACTGATATTGAAATCCATGCAAAACGTATCATTGAAATTAAACAAAAATTAAATCATATTTTAGCTGAACGCACTGGGCAGCCTTATGAAAAAATTGCAAATGACACTGAACGTGATAATTTCATGAGCGCAGCTGCTGCAGCAGAATACGGTTTAATTGATAAAGTTATCCAACGCCATTAATTATAGTCAGAAATGGAGGCTGTATGGATAGAACAGAAGAAGAATTTTGTTGTTCCTTTTGTGGAAAACCACAAAGTGCAGTCAAGAAATTGATTGCTGGTCAAGGTGTGTATATTTGCGATGAATGCATAAAGGTTTGTAACGATATTCTCTCAGAAGAATTTGATATACCAGAATCTTCTTTTGATGTAGAAGATACCTTAAAACCTATTGAAATCAAAGCGATATTAGATGAATATGTTATTGGTCAGGACATGGCTAAAAAAGCATTGTCTGTTGCTGTATATAATCACTATAAGAGAATTAATTATCTCGGTGAAAAAGTTCAAGATGATATTGAATTGCAAAAAACAAACATTTGCTTGATTGGTCCAACCGGTAGTGGTAAAACACTCTTGGCGCAAACGTTGGCTAAGATTCTAAAAGTTCCTTTTGCAATAGCAGATGCTACTTCATTAACTGAAGCTGGATATGTGGGTGAAGATGTTGAAAATATTTTACTGAAGATTGTTCAAGCTGCAGATTTTGATTTAGAGCAAGCAAGCAGAGGCATTATATACATCGATGAAATTGACAAGATCGCTCGTAAAAGTGACAACCCATCTATTACAAGAGATGTATCAGGTGAAGGGGTTCAGCAAGCGCTCTTAAAAATAGTAGAGGGCACTGTTGCTAATATTCCACCACAGGGTGGACGTAAACACCCACACCAAGAATTTATCCAATTAGATACATCAAATATTCTCTTTATCTTAGGTGGCGCTTTTGATGGGCTAGATAAGATTATAGAACGACGCATAGGTAAAAAAAGTCTAGGTTTTGCTGCTGAAACCGATGACAATGTGGTAAATAATTTTGAGCAGTCAACACTTACTAAAGTAGAACCAGAGGACCTATTAAAGTTTGGATTAATACCAGAATTTATTGGGCGCGTACCTTATTTGGTATCATTGGAACCTTTAGATAAGGAAACGTTGATGCGTATTCTTGTGGAGCCTAAAAACGCCTTGATCAAACAATATCAAAAACTCCTTGAAATGGATGATGTGAATTTGATCTTTGACCAAGAAGCATTGGAAACAATTGCAGATGAAGCAATGAAGAGAAAAACAGGTGCTCGTGGTCTTCGTGCTATTTTAGAGAATGTCATGATGGACATTATGTTTGATGTTCCGAGTCATGAAGACATCAAAGAAGTTCGTATTACAAAAGAAATGATTCTCGGCACAGAGCATCTTCAGCTTGGTGAACAAGAATAGATCATTAAAATAAGGCTTTGCAAAGATGTCTTTGCAAGGCCTTATTTGCTAAGGAAGTGAACAAATGAATTCAAATAAAAAAGAAATAAATCAGCTCCCACTCATACCTTTGAGACAAACAGTGGCTCTTCCAGGTGTTACAATTACGCTAGATATTGGGAGAGATATTTCAAAAAAAGCTGTTGAAAATGCTTTTGGAAATGATGGTAAAGTGCTTCTTTTTACCCAAATGAATACTCATGAGGACGAACCAAGCCTGGATACATTATATCAAGTTGGGGTGCTTGGTACTGTAGTAGAAAAAAAAGAACTAAAAGCTATTAATGGCTATCAGATTAAGGTGCAAATAGATGAGCGCGCTTATTTGACACTTGTTGAAAAAGAGGATTATTTAGTAGGTACCTATTTTACGGCTGTAGACAGTTATAGCCGCGACAACATTGAAAACATTTTGCCAGCTTTTGAAAAAAAATTAAATACGGAGCTGTTCAAATATAACCGTTTAACCAATATTTTGAATGCTTCTCAACTAACATTCATTCATAATCAAAAAGAAACAGCTAAAAAAGTAGATGTTATTGCACACTACGTCATACAACACATTGAAGATCGCTATGCCGTTTTAGCAAATGCCTATATCGATACACGATTAGAACAAGTATTGGCTTTTTTGCTTAAAGAGAATGAAATGATTCAACTTGAAAATGAGTTGACTTTAAAAGTAAAGAAAAATATTGATAAAACGCAAAAAGAATATTATTTGCGTGAAAAGATGAAAGTTATTCAAGGCGAATTGGGTGAAGAGGACATCTCTGATGTAGATGATTTGAAAGAACAAATTACCAATAGCTTGATGCCTGAAGATATCAAAAAACGTGCTTTTAAAGAGTTAAAGAAAATACGTCAAACGAATGCGATGTCTCCTGAATATGGCAATACACAAAATTACCTAGAATTTCTACTGGGGTTGCCTTGGGGCATTTATAAAGAGGAAGAGAATGACTTATCTCATGCTTATGATGTCTTGGAAGCAGATCATTATGGGCTTGAAAAAGTAAAATCTCGCATCTTAGAGTTTTTAGCAGTACAGTATTTGAAAAAAGAAAAAACAGGGTCTATCCTATGTCTTGCAGGACCTCCTGGGATTGGTAAGACCTCATTGGCACGTTCTATTGCCACTGCTATGAATAGAGACTTTGTTAGAATTTCTCTTGGCGGTGTGCAGGATGTTGCAGAAATAAGAGGACATCGGCGCACTTATGTTGGCGCAATGCCAGGGCGCATTATTCAAAGCATTTCTGATATAGGTTCAAATAATCCTGTATTTTTGCTTGATGAAATTGATAAATTGAACCGAGATTTTAGAGGGGACCCATCTGCCGCATTATTGGAAGCATTGGACCCAGAACAAAACAATACTTTTAGCGATCACTATTTGGAAGTACCTTATGACCTATCCAGAGTACTATTCATTACAACCGCTAATGACAAAAACGCTATACCAGGGCCATTGCGTGATCGCTTTGAAATTATTGATATGTCAAGCTATACAGAGTTTGAAAAAATTCAAATTGCAAAGAAATATCTAATTGATAAAGCTATTCTTGCAACGGGATTGGATAAAAAAGATGTCTCTTTTACAGATGGTGCTTTAAAAGAATTGATCAGAAGCTATACGAGAGAATCAGGCGTTCGAGAATTGCAAAGAAAAATAGAAGCCATTTGTCGAAAAATAGCAAAAAATAAATTCATTCCTGATGAAAATTTAAGTAGTCGCATCACAAAGACGAACTTAGAGTACTATCTAGGGAAACCCCTTGTAAATCATCTTCGTACAGACACGAAAGATGAGGTTGGTGTCGCTGTTGGGATGGCTTGGACTCCGGTAGGTGGAGAGATATTACATATTGAGTGTCAACAAATGCCAGGAAAAGGGCGTGTGATTTTAACAGGAAAACTTGGCGATGTGATGAAAGAATCTGCCCAAATCTCGTTGAGTTATTTACGAAGCATTAGTAAAAAGCAATCAATTTTCGATGAGACATTTTTGGATAATCATGATATCCATGTCCATGTACCAGCAGGTGCTGTGCCAAAAGAAGGACCTTCTGCAGGGGTGACGCTAACAACTGCATTATTATCGATGTTTGTAAATAAACCTTTACGAAAAGATGTGGCAATGACTGGTGAAATGACCTTGAGAGGTAAAGTGTTAGCAGTTGGTGGCATCAAAGAAAAAGTTATTGCAGCGCAGCGTGGCGGTGCAAAGGTTGTCATTATACCAGAAGAGTGTCGACGGGATGTGGATGATATTCCGGACGAAGTAAAGGACACTTTGGAGATTCATTTAGTAAAACGAATCGAAGAAGTATGGAAAATAGCTTTTAAGGAAGGGGTGTTTTAATGAATATAAAGAATAGCTCTTTTGTCATAGGTGCTGTTTCCCCTAAGCAATATCCTGATACAAATTATCCAGAAATTGCTTTATGTGGTCGCTCTAATGTTGGTAAATCTTCTCTTATTAACAAGGTCATTAATCGAAAAAATTTAGCAAGAACCAGCTCACAACCTGGTAAAACACGCCAGCTTAATTATTATCTTGTTGAAACAGATGTGTTGCCTTTTTATTTTGTGGATTTGCCAGGGTACGGCTTTGCTAAAGCGAGTCATGTTGAAAGAAGCAAGTGGGGGCAATTTATTGAGGGGTATTTATTGAATAGAGAGTTGTGCCGTATGGTACTACAAATCATTGATATTCGTCATAAGCCAACACAAGATGATATTGCGATGTATCAATGGTTGCGCTATCACAATAAAAATGTTCGCGTTGTTGCAACAAAGGCAGATAAAATTTCACGTGGACAATATATGAAGCATATTCGTGAAGTTCAAAAAGCGTTAGAAATGCCTGAGCATGAAGAACCATTATTGTTTTCTTCTGAAACCTCGTATGGATTAGAGCCTTTAAAAGAGTTGATTTTTGATACAGTAAGAGATTAGAAAAAAATAGGATGCCTTAGGGTATCCTATTTTCATTATTTCATGGTGTTTTCAATAATGGAGTTCTTTGTTATACTAAGAGGTGTTTCAACCTAAAAGGAGGAATTGCATGCGAATTGTAATTATTGGTGCTGGAAAGGTTGGTTTTAGTATTGCGCAGATGTTATCATCCGAAGGCCATGATGTTATTGTCGTTGAAATGGATTTAGAACGTGGCAATATTATTAATGATAAACTAGATGTACAAGTGATTAATGGAAATGGTGCAAGTCCTGACTTACAAAAAGCGATTGATATTGAGGATGCCGATTTGGTTGTAGCGGTGACCAATAGTGACGAAATTAATATGTTGGCTTGTATGTTTGCCAAACAAGCTGGGGTAAAACGTACTGTAGCGAGGGTAAGAGGGGTAGAATATGCGGTAGACCAAGCCCTATTAAAAAATAATGCCCTTGGTGTGGATGTATTCATTAATCCGGAGCAGGTTACAGCAGAGGCCATCTCACATTATATCGATATACCAGAAGCGAAAAATATCAATTACTTTGACAATAAGAAATTGGTCATGCTAGAGCTAAAGATTGAATCAGATAATGCATTGGTAGGTGTCTCTTTAAAGGATATCAAAAAAGAAAGACCTTATCTTATTACGGCTATTATCCGTGATGATCGTTTCATTATTCCAAATGGGAATGAAGTAATAGAAGCAGAGGACTATATTTTTGTGATGTCAAAGACCGAGCACATGGAGATTGTTGAAGGTTCCTTAGGCTTTGAACGTCAAAAAGTTGAAAATGTGATGATTCTTGGCGGCGGACGATTAGGATACTATTTGGCTAAATTGTTAGAAACAGAAGATGTTCAAGTCAAAATTGTTGATAAAAACCTGAAGCGTTGCGAATTTCTATCTGCAGCATTGGATACAACCATCATCTTAAATGGTGATGCGAGTGACATTGATTTATTGATGGAAGAAGGCATCAGTGACGTTGATATTTTGGTATCTTCAACAGAGGATGATAAGCTCAATGTATTGGTATGCTTATTAGGTTCTCGCTTAGGTGCTAAAAAAACATTGGCTCAGATTCGCCGTTCAGATTATTTGCCGTTGATTGAATCTGTTGGTATTGATGTGGCGGTGAGCCCACGACTCTTAACGAGTGAAGCTATTTTGAAATTTGTGCGAAAAGGGGATATTGAGTCCCTCACCTTAATTGAATCAGGTAATGCAGAGGTTATTGATTTATTTGTGACTGAAAAACATAAAAAAATATTTGGTAAAGAAATTCAGCAAATTGATTTTCCTGCGGGTGCGATTATTTCCTCTATTGATAGGAATGGCGATATTTTTATCCCAACAGGAAGTGATGTGATTCAGAAAGATGACCGCATTACAATTTTTATGAGCAAACCTGCGGTGAGAAAAATTGAAAAACTAATCAATATATAGAGGAATATGATGAAGAAAAAAATCATAATATACCAGTTAGGAAAGCTGGTTATTCTTGTTGGTTTGGCAATGTTACTGCCGTTAATAATGGCAATATATGATCAGGAAAGAACGATTAAAGCTTTTTTATTAGCAATTCCAATTACGTTGACTGTTGGTGGTATTTTCATTGGATTAGGACGAGGAAGACGTGGCTCGTTAAATGTGCGTGATGGCTTTGTGCTTGTTTCTTTGGCATGGGTATTTGCATCATTTTTAGGCACATTGCCAATGTTTATGAGCGGCTACTTTCCGAGCTTCTTAGATGCTTTTTTTGAAACACTTTCTGGCTTTACTGCCACAGGTATTTCTGTGTTGGCTGATATTGAATCCTTGCCTAGAAGTCTCTTGTTATGGCGTAGCATGACACAGTGGCTTGGTGGGTTAGGTATTGTGGTATTATTTGTTGCAATGTTGTCAGATGTTGGTTCAGGGAGTATGCAACTTTTTAAGGCAGAGACGACAGGCTCCCTAAAAGAAAAGTTGCGTCCTCGTGTGCGTGATACTGCTAAGAGCCTATGGATTATCTATCTGTTATTAACGCTCACCAATGCAGTTGCGCTATTTATTTGTGGAATGGGTTTGTTTGATGCGGTGAATCATGCCATGACAACGATTGCGACTGGGGGATATTCTACTAGAAATGAAAACTTTGCGGCTTTTCCACAAATAAGCATTCAATGGGTGACCATTATTTTTATGTTTTTATCGGGAAGCAGTTTTCCACTCTACTATCGCTTTAAACAAAAACGTGATTTGAATGTTTTTTTTAAGAATGGTGAGTGGTGCCTTTACGTGACGATTACCCTCTTATTTTCGTTCATCATAGGCTTTAACTTTATCTATATTGATGGGTATCCCATTGAAAAAGCCATTAGAATGGCTATTTTTAATGTCGTATCTCTTATTTCATCCACAGGTTTTGTTGTTGAAGATTTTGATCAATGGGCGTCACTTTCTCAGTTGGTCGTTTTAATGTTAATTTTTTCAGGTGGTTGTGCCGGTTCGACCTCTGGTGGTGTAAAAATTGAACGTCTTTTAATTCTTTTATTACAAACCAAAAATGAACTGCGCTATATTCTCCATCCTAGAATGGTAACCAGTTTGAAAATCAATGGCTCTGTAGTAGCCAATAGAACCATCATTAATGTAGCGGTATATGTATTTTTATACACATTGATTATTATTTTTGCAACAGTGGTTAATACCGCTGTGGGGCTACCTATATTAGAAGCATTTACCACATCGTTAAGCTGTGTAGGGAATGGAGGACCGAGCTTAGGCATGTTTGGTCCAACGGAATCTTTTGCTGCCTTGCCTGCATTTTTAAAAGGCTTTGACTGTGTGCTAATGTTAATTGGTAGATTAGAATTATATACAATTTTAGTTGTTTTATTGCCATTAGGAATGAAACATCACGAAACATTTCATTATGTAAAAGGTTATTAAAAGTGAGGCCATATGATTATTTTGGGATTGGATCCAGGAACAGCGACAACAGGATATGGTGTTGTGCAGATGGTGGGGCATCGCTTTCATTGCATCGCATATGGCGCAATCTTAACCTCGCCTCATTTACCAATGCAAGAGCGCTTAAAAGTTATTTATCAGGATTTAGGCGAGATTTTAGAACGATTCTGTCCAGATACAGTCGCAATAGAGCAACTTTTTTTTGGACGTAATACGACGACTGCTATCACAGTGGGACAAGCACGTGGTGTCATGTTGCTGCGCTTAGCTCAAGAAAATTTACCTATTGATGAATATACACCAATGCAAGTAAAGAAAGCTTTGGTAGGGTATGGAAATGCTGAAAAAAAACAAGTACAATATATGGTTCAAAGCGTCTTGAAACTTACAGAAATACCTAAGCCAGATGATGCTGCAGATGCACTTGCAATAGCCATTTGTCATGCGCACAGCAAAATGGGATTGCTCCATGGAGGAACGTCATGATTAATTATTTAAAAGGAACAATAATCGATGCAGAAAGCACCACTATTACGCTTATGGTACAAGGTGTTGGCTTTGAAGTGATTATGCCGAAAGATGGTTTGATTCTTTACAACATTGGAGAAGAAGTAGGCGTGTATACCTATATGCATGTTCGAGAAAATGAGATTTGTTTGTATGGCTTTAGTGAACTACTTGATAAGAAAGTTTTCAATTTATTGATCAATGTTTCAGGTATTGGCCCTAAAAGTGCTAGTCAAATGCTCGGGGCCGCCGATGCAAAAACTATATTAAACGCAATACATCATGAAAATGAAAAAATGATGTCTTCTTTTCCTGGTGTAGGCAAAAAAACAGCAGCAAGAATAATCTTAGAACTAAAAGATAAAGTGGAAAAGCAATTTTTAGCCTATCTTTCTACATCGAGTGAAGCAGTTGTAAAAGATGAAAAAGCTGAAGAATCTTCAACTACCTCTATTAAAAAGGATTTGATAGATACATTGCTGGCATTGGGTTATAGTTCAAAAGAAATCGATGCAATCTTTAATAATACAGATATTGGTAAAGAAACTGATATTAGTATTGCATTAAAATTGGCATTACAATATATAGCAAGGAGTTAGGTATGCTAGAGGAAAGGATTATTGCTTCAACAGAAATTTCAGAAGATATTAGAGCACAAAAAACATTGCGTCCTAAGCGTTTTGACGATTACATTGGCCAACAACAAGTAAAAGAAAAGCTCTTGGTTTATGTAGAAGCTGCAAAAGTACGTGGAGAAGCGTTGGACCATTGTCTGTTTTATGGTCCTCCTGGGTTAGGCAAAACAACCTTGGCACAAATTATTGCCAATGCATTAGAAGTGAGTATTCATATTACCTCTGGTCCTAGCATTGAACGTCCAGGCGATTTGGTTGCTCTACTGACGAATTTACAACCTTATGACGTTATTTTCATCGATGAAATTCATCGCTTGAATCGTAGTGTAGAAGAAGTGCTATATTCTGCAATGGAAGATTATGTGCTGGATATTATTATCGGAAAAGGTCCAAGCGCACGTAGTTTACGTATGGATTTACCACCTTTTACTTTAATTGGTGCTACAACGCGAGCTGGGAGTCTATCTTCACCATTAAGAGATCGATTTGGCATCATTGAACGTCTGCAATTTTATTCTGTCGAGGATCTTACTGAAATTATAAAGAAAAATGCCAGCTTTCTAGATATTCCAATAGAAGATGCAGGGGCAATGCGTATTGCCAGTCGTTCAAGAGGCACGCCTCGCATCGCCAATAGACTATTAAATCGTGTAAGAGATTTTGCACAAGTCGAAGGCATTGGAGAAATAGACGAAGAGATTAGCAACTATGCGCTTGATAAGCTAGAGGTCGATGACGCTGGGCTGGATCGTTTGGATAGAGCGCTCTTATTAACCATTATAGAGCAGTATAAAGGTGGCCCAGTAGGCTTAGATACGTTGGCAGCGAGCATTGGTGAAGAGCGTATTACATTAGAAGATGTGTGTGAGCCCTATTTGCTACAAGAAGGATTTTTAGCACGGACACCTAGGGGTCGCGTTGCAACTGAAAAGTCTTATAGACATTTGAATCTGAAAATTCCTAAAAGCATGCAAACCATTTCCATTCAGTTTGATAATCAAGAGGAAGAGGAGCAAGAAACAACTTTATGAAAACAAGTGATTTTGACTATGATTTACCAGAAGCACTTATTGCACAACATCCTGCAGATAAAAGAGATCACTCCAGATTGTTGGTGTTAGATAAGTATACGGGTGACATAGAACATCATATTTTTAAAGATATCATCGATTACCTTCATGAGGGTGATGTTTTGGTTCTCAATAAAACACGTGTCATACCTGCACGCATTTTTGGCATAAAGGAAGATGGCAGTGCAAAAATAGAAGTGCTTTTATTGAAACGTGATGAACGCGAAAAAGATATTTGGGAAGTTTTAGTGCGCCCAGGTAAGAGAGCAAAAGTAGGTGCGGTTATTGATTTTGGGGAAGGACTGCTCAAAGGTGAAATTGTGGGAATGACCAGTTCAGGTCGTCAAATCAAATTCTCCTATGATGGCATTTTTGAGGAAATACTTGAAAAATTGGGGACGATGCCTTTGCCACCTTATATTCATGAAACATTAGAAGATCCTAATCGTTATCAAACAGTGTATGCGAAGGTAAATGGCTCTGCAGCAGCGCCTACAGCAGGCTTACACTTTACCGAAGCACTATTAGAAGCAGCACGTGCAAAAGGTGTAGAAATTGCAGAGGTTATTTTGCATGTTGGGCTAGGCACATTTAAGCCCGTGAGCGAAGAAGAAATAGAAAATCATGAAATGCATTCTGAATACTATGAGATTGACAAGGAAAATGCATCTTTAATCAATAAGGCAAAAGCTGAAGGAAGACGTGTCATTGCGGTAGGAACGACTTCGACAAGAACCCTCGAGAGTGCGGCAGAAAATGGTCGGTTGACGGCTGGTAGTGGCTGGACACAAATTTTTATTTATCCAGGATATCAGTGGCAGATCATCGATGGATTGATTACCAATTTTCATTTGCCTAAATCTACCTTGATGATGCTTGTGAGTGCTTTATCCTCTAAAGAATTTATTTTAAATGCCTATCATCAAGCGGTTGAAAAAAAATATCGATTTTTTTCATTTGGTGATGCCATGTTTATTAACCCAGGAGAGAAAAAATGAGCTTTGAATATCAATTAGAAAAAAAGAGCACGGAATCTAGTGCGCGTTTAGGACACTTTACAACACCCCATGGAACTATTAACACGCCTACATTCATGCCCGTAGGAACGCAAGCCACAGTAAAGACCTTAACACCAGATGAATTAAAAGATGCCAAGTCCCAAATTATTCTATCTAACACCTATCATCTTTATTTGAGACCTGGACATGAATTGGTTGAAGAAATGGGTGGTCTGCACGGATTTATGAATTGGGATAGACCGATTTTGACCGATAGTGGTGGTTATCAGGTCTTTAGTCTGGGTTCCTTACGAAAAATCACTGAAGAAGGCGTGATGTTTCGGTCTCATCATGATGGTTCCAAACATTTGTTTACTCCAGAATCAGTGATGGGGATAGAGAATGCTTTAGGGGCGGATATCATCATGGCTTTTGATGAGTGTATTCCTCATACTGCGGACAGAGACTATACATTGAAGTCTTTACAAAGAACGACACGTTGGCTAGAACGTTGTATGAAAGCACACAAGCGTGAAGATGCACAGGCACTATTTGGTATTGTGCAGGGTGGTATGTATGAAGACTTAAGAAAATTGAGCATTCAAGAGATCACACAGTTTGACCTGCCAGGTTATGGTATTGGGGGGTTAAGTGTTGGTGAATCAAATGAGGTTATGTATGAATTGCTCGCTGCAACAGTCAGTGATTTACCGGAACACAAGCCACGTTATTTAATGGGGGTTGGCAATCCTGATAATTTAGTTGAGGCTGCGGGTCATGGTGTAGATATGTTTGATTGTGTGCAAGCAACCCGTATTGCGCGTCATGGTGCTTTTTGGACGCGACAGGGGCGCATGAACATTAAAAATCAACAGTATATGAGGGATCAGTCACCTCTTGAAGAAGGATGTCAGTGCTATGCTTGCCGAAACTTCAGTAAGGGGTATATTCGACATTTATTTAAAGCAAATGAAATGCTAGCTTACCGTTTATTGTCTATTCATAATATTCATTTCTTAAATCAATTGATGGAAGATTTAAGAGCAGCTATTGGGAAAGATGCGTATGGCGCATTTAAAGAAAAGTTCTTTGAAAACTATAAAATGTAGTGTAAATCATACAAAAATATAGTACAATAAGTGTTAGTTTGATTTAGGAGGCGAAAAAATGTCAAATACTATTATCGGTGCAAACAGTGGTTTAATGATGACAGCTGTTTACATTGTTGTATTGGGTGCTTTATTATATTTTATGCTTATTAAACCCCAAAAGAAGCAACAAGAAATGAGAAATACAATGTTAAATGGTTTGAATATCAACGATCGTATTGTGACTGTTGGTGGGATTACCGGTTATATTCGTTCATTAAATGATGAATATATTTATGTGGAAATTGCAGATGGTCTTGTTGTTGAAATGACAAAGCAAGCGGTTGCTGCAGTATTAGCAGATGATACTGATGTAGCTGAAGAAGTTGTTGTCAATGATGAAGAAACAATTGAAGTAGAAAACATCGAAAAGTAATAAAATTAAAATAAGTCATGCCAGTTAGGCATGACTTATTTTTTCTTCTTGTCAATGTTGTATTAAAGACGTATAATAATCAAGTATTTATCATATATTTATAGGAGGGATTGTTACATGCAACGAAGCAGAGTAGCAATAGTTGTAGCAACAGTTGTGTTGATTGCAATTGCAGCGTTTGCGCTTGTTCCTGTATATCAAAGTCGTGCGCATTTGGGGCTTGATTTACAAGGTGGCGTGTTGGTACGTCTAGAAGCACCAGCAGGCACTAGTGATGAAGATATGGACGGTGCTATGAAAATTATTAACAATCGTATCAATGGGCTAGGGGTTGCAGAACCTGATGTTCGTAGAGAAGGTTCTACTAGAATCGCTGTCGAACTTCCAGGCGTAAAAGATCCAGAAGAAGCCGTTAGAACGATTGGGACCACTGCAAAAATGACCTTTGTGCGTCTTGATAATAAGAAAGTGGTTGTTGACGGTTCTCATTTAAAAAATGCACAAGTTGATACTGACGAAAAAGCAATTGATGCTGCACATCGTTATGTCGTTAATATTGAATTTGATGCAGAAGGTGCGAAGGCATTCGGTGAAGCAACAACAGACTTGATTCAAAAATACAGTGAAGGCGATAATCAACGTCGTATTGCTATTGTGTTGGATGATCAAGTGATTTCAGCACCATTTATCCAATCTGCCATTAATAATGGTAAAGCATCTATTTCAGGTGGTTTTGCAACAATGGATGAAGCTAAAAACTTGGCCATCCAATTGAATTCTGGGGCACTCCCTATTGAATTAAAAATTGTCGAACAAAATACCGTAGGGCCACAATTAGGGCCTGATGCTATTCAAAAAAGCTTAAAAGCGGCTATCATTGGCTGTGCTATTTTGGCTATTTTCTTGTTGGCAATTTATAAGGGGCTTGGCGGTGTAGCTATTTTATCATTGGTATTATATGCTATTTTACTAGCTGGCTCATTGGTCGCAATCAAATCTACGATAACATTACAGGTTATTGCGGCATTCTTATTAGATATTGGTATGGCTGTAGATGCGAACGTATTAATCTATGAGCGTATCAAAGAAGAATTACGTGCTGGTAAAACCATTCGTGTGGCAACAGATTCAGGTTTTAAAAAGGCATTTAGAACCATTCTAGATTCAAATGTTACAACCCTTATTGCTGCATTTGTTTTGATTATTCTTGGGACAGGTCCAGTCCGAGGTTTTGCTGTTACATTGACCATAGGGATTATTATTAGTTTGTTCACGGCCATTTCATTTACCAGATTCTTAATTCGTAATCTTGTAATGAGTGGCATCATTAAATCTTCAAAATTCTATGGCGTAGGGAGGGAATAACATGGATTTTGTTAGTAAAAGAAAAATCTGGTATGTCATCTCTGTCTTAGTCATTCTTGCTGGTCTAATTTCATTATTTACCCAAGGATTGAATCTAGGTATCGATTTTACCGGTGGTAGCGTATTAGAAGTCGAAATAAAAAAAGATGTCGCTATTTCAGAGGTTCGTGCAAGTTTGTCAGATATGGGACACAAGGGTGTTCAAATTCAAAAATTGAAAGATGGCAACTTCCAAATTAAAACGAGCTTCATGGATCAAACCCAACAAGATAAATTTCTTGCAGAATTAAGCAAAAAAGTGGGAAAGGTCGAATTGGTACAAGGGAATGCAGTTGGGCCATCTGTCGGACAAGAAATTTTCCAAAAAGGCATGATTGCCCTTGCTGTCGCTATTCTTTTAATGATTGCCTACATTTCTTTCCGTTTTGAATGGCGTTTTGCACTTGCAGGAAATATTGCTTTATTCCATGATATTCTTGTAACTCTTTCTATTTTTTCAATTTTGCAATTAGAAATCAATGCCAGCTTTATTGCAGCGATTCTAACCATTTTCGGGTATTCCATCAACGATACCATCGTTGTCTTCGACCGTATTCGCGAAAACCTTGGAAAAGTAAAACGTGAAAATTTGGCAGACACCGTTAATCACAGTATCAATGCAACTTTAAGACGTTCTATTTATACCTCTGTGAGTACGTTAATTCCACTTATTGCAGTATTCTTGTTTGGTGGCGACACCACAAAGTTATTTGTACTAGCAATGATTATCGGGATTTCTTCTGGTACTTATTCCTCTATTTTCGTTGCTTCTCCAATCTGGTATGATTTCTCTATGAGAAGTAAGAAAAAACGTTTTTAGTTTTTAATAATTTCATAACACGCTCTTCGGGGTTGGGTGAGATTCCTTACCGGCGGTAAAGTCCGCGAATGCAATGCATATGATCTGGTGAAATTCCAGAACCGACAGTGACAGTCTGGATGAGAGAAGAGCAGATCTGAATTTATACTATTTTAGGTATATGTGAAGCCTGCCATTCTCTGTAGAAAATGGTAGGCTTCTTTTTTGATGAAAGGAATGTAATAATGACTAATAAATATATTGTAAGAATTGCTTTGTTATCTGCATTGGCAGCAATTTTAATGCTTTTTGAATTTCCAATTCCATTTGTAGCACCAGATTTTTACAAGTTAGATTTTAGCGAGGTACCAATTATTATTGGTGGATTCATGATGGGACCGATTGCTGGGTGTATTATTGAACTGGTAAAGGTACTGCTAAAGTTTATTATCAACGGGACTGTTACTGCAGGCGTAGGTGAGGCGGCAAACTTTATTGTTGGCTGTGCATTTGTTGTGCCTGCGGCTTTGATATATAAAAAAAATAAAACCAATCGTTCAATGTTTATTGGACTCATTGTAGGGATTCTGGTCATGGTAGCAATTGCAGCAGTTTTGAATTATGCTGTGCTTTTGCCAGTCTATGCCAAGGCTTTTGGGGTACCTATTGAAGCCTTTGTACAAATTGGTGGGGCAATCAATCCAATGATTGTCGATTTGCGTGCCTTTATATTATTGGCTGTTGTGCCGTTTAATATTGTGAAAGGAATTTTAGTAAGCATTATTAGTGCCCTTTTGTATAACAGAATTGGTAAAACCTTGAATCGCTATTGACGGTCAGCTTGCTACTTTGGTATGATATACAAATAAAACCGTAGAAAAAGAGGAGTAAAATCTGAATGCGTCACAGAGAGCGATGTCGAGGCTGGAAGCATCGCCGTTTGAAGGATTTGAAGGTTGCTTTTGAGGTGGTTCGCCCGGGTTATTTCCGTTATAAAATAGTAGAGGGCTTCGGCCGAAAAAAGGTGGTACCGCGATTAATGTCGCCCTTTTATAGGGGCGACTTTTTTTATTTTATGGAGGAATTATATGGCTATTATTAATTTAGAAAAGAATTATGATTCATCTCAAGTGGAATCTCGTTGGTATGAATTTTGGGAAAGCAATAATTTATTTGCACCATCTTCAGACCCAGATAAGAAAGCTTTTTCTATTGCAATGCCACCCCCAAATGTTACTGGTAAGTTGCACATGGGGCATGCAATGGATAATACGATGCAAGATATTTTAGTGCGTTATAAAAGATTGCAAGGATTTAGTACTTTATGGGTTCCAGGCACAGACCATGCAGGTATTGCAACCCAAGCAAAAGTAGAAAATATGTTGCGTGATCAAGGTATTATGCGTGAAGAAATTGGTCGTGAGGCCTTTCTAAAACATTGCTGGGATTGGAAAAATCAATATGGTAATACGATCACTGAGCAAATACGTAAATTAGGCGCTTCTTGCGACTGGTCAAGAGAGCGCTTTACAATGGATGAAGGGTGTAGCAAAGCTGTTCGAGAAGCATTTGTAAACCTTTATGAAAAAGATTTAATCTATCAAGGAAACTATATTGTTAACTGGTGCCCTCATTGTCAAACCACTATTTCAGATATCGAAGTAGAGCATGAAGATAACCAAGGGGCATTATATTATCTGAATTATCCACTAGAAGATGGGAATGGATTTTTAACAATTGCAACCACACGACCTGAAACGATGTTTGGGGATACAGCTGTAGCGGTGCATCCAGAAGATGAACGTTATAAGGATTTTATTGGTAAAAATGTCATTTTACCACTTATCAACAAGCCAATTCCTGTTATTGCGGATGAATATGTAGAACGTGATTTTGGGACAGGGGTTGTAAAAATTACACCTTCTCATGACGTGAATGACTTTGAAATGGGTCAACGTCATCAGTTGCCACATGTGGTAGTGATGGATAAGCAAGGAATCATGAATGAAAATGCAGGCCCATATCAAGGGCTTGATCGCTTTGAATGCCGTAAAAAAGTAATTGATGATTTACAAGGGACACCATTTTTCAATAAGACCGAAGAGTATAATAATGCAGTAGGGCATTGTTATCGTTGTGGAACAGTTATCGAACCAATGGTGAGTAAGCAATGGTTCGTTCGTATGGAGCCATTGGCAAAACCAGCATTAGAGGCTGTTTTAAAACAAGATATTCGATTTGTACCAGAACGCTTCGAAAAAATTTATGTTGGTTGGTTGGAAAATATTAGAGACTGGTGTATCTCACGCCAATTGTGGTGGGGACATCGTATTCCAGTTTGGTATTGTGATGACTGTGGTGAAGTTATTTGCACAAGAGAAAATCCTCATGTATGTCCAAAGTGTGGCTCTGAGCATCTACATCAAGATGAAGATGTACTGGATACATGGTTTAGTTCTGGGTTATGGCCATTTGAAATTTTAGGATGGCCTGATACAGATGCGGAGGATTTAAAGAAGTTTTATCCAACCAGCGTCTTAGTCACAGGGAGAGATATTATCTTCTTCTGGGTTGCTCGTATGATTTTTGATGCCCTTGAATTTACAAAGCAACGTCCATTTAGTGATGTATTAATTCATGGTCTAGTGCTTGATGCCCAAGGTCGAAAAATGAGTAAGTCATTAGGGAATGGCATTGATCCATTAGAAGAAATTGAAAGATATGGCGCTGATGCGTTGCGTTTAACATTGGTCACAGGTATTACACCAGGGAATGATGTGCGCTATCGTGAAGAAAAAATTGAGGCATCACGCAACTTTACAAATAAATTGTGGAATGCAACACGTTTTGTATTAATGAATTTAGAGGATTTCACCCAAGAAGTACCTAGCAGTGCACCAGAAAGCACCGATATGGTTGACCGCTGGATTATTTCTAGATATTATGAAACAGCTAAAAAGATGACCAGCGAATTAGATCATTATGATTTTGGCGAAGCTGCTAAAACCATAAAAGATTTCATTTGGAATGAATTCTGCGATTGGTATATCGAATTAATTAAACCGCGTTTGTATGGCAAGGCAGGGGAAGAAAGCCGTCAACAAGCACAAATGATTGCTGCCTGGGTTTTAAGAGAAACAGTGGTATTATTGCATCCAATTATGCCATTTATTACCGAAGAAATTTGGCAGCATTTACCACATGCAGGTCAATCTATCATTAATGCAGCATGGCCTCAAGAAAAAGATGCTATTCATTATGAAGAAGATTATAACAATGTCCTCTTCTTTATTGATATGATTAAAGATATTCGTGCATTGCGTCATGATATGGGCATTTCTGTAGGGAAAAAATCAACTCTACAGTTCATCTGTGCAGAAAAATCTCATCAAGCCGTGATCGAAAATTATGAATTACAGATTAAAACGCTGGCTTTTGCAGAAAATATCAACATATTAGAAGATAGAAATGCATCTGAAAAACAATCAGTGAGTACAGTGGTTCATGGTACAGAAGTGATTCTACCATTGAAAGATGTTTTAGATATTTCTCAAGAACTTGCACGTTTGGATAAGGAAATTGCTCGTTTAAATAGTGAAGTAACACGTGCTGAAAAGAAATTGTCCAACCAAGGCTTTGTTGCAAAAGCACCAGCAGAGGTTGTACAAGCAGAAAGAGAAAAAATTGACGCTTATAAGCTTGACTTGACCATGGTTGAAGAACGTCGTCAGCTTTTAAGTAACCTTTAAATGCTTATAATAAAATGACAAGTGAGGTGAAGTAGAATGTTTGGTCTTAGTCCAGGAGAATTGATTGTTATTTTGTTGGTTGTTGTTTTATTATTTGGATCCACAAAATTGAGTGGTCTTGGCAAATCAATGGGTAAATCTGTTCGTGAGTTCAAAGAAGAAGTTCGTAAAGATGATAATGTAAAAAATGAAAAAACGGTAACTGACGAAAAAGAAAATGTTAGTGACAAAGAATAAGGGTGGTTTTCATGGGATTGAGTTTTGGAGAGATTATCTTTATTTTAATCATTGCATTTTTAGTTTTGGGACCAGATAAACTACCAGAAGTTGGCCGTGCTTTAGGCAAGACAGTGAATAGCTTTAAACAAGCTTTGTCAAATTCTGAACTTGATTTCAAGGATGAAGTTAAAGAAATAAAAAAACAGACTGGTCTGTCTGATTTATCCCAATCAATTCAAGAAGAAGAAAAGAAGTTTAAAGAAGAATTGGCGAATTTAAAAAAAGGCAGTAAGTAGTTTTAAGAAGGAAGGGAGACTATGTCTAAAGAAATTCCAATCAGTACACATTTGAAAGAATTAAGGCAAGTCTTCCTTATTTCTTTTATTGCGATTTTTGCAATGACGATGGTTTCTTATTTGCTTTTACGGGAGCCAGTGATGGACTTTATTATTTCACCTGCAAGTCAATACCATATTGACTTAAAATTCACTGGTGTTTCTGAAGCTTTCATGGCATACATGAAAATTTCTGTGCTGTCAGGAATCATATTTGCCAGTCCAATTATTTTTTGGCAAGTTTTAAAATTTATTTTGCCAGGACTCTACAGCAATGAAAAAAAAGTTTTTATATTCATTTTGTTTTGGATGATTGTTTTGTTTTTGTGCGGCATTTCATTTGCCTATTTTGTGGTATTAAAGTATGCGTTGAAAGCGTTGTTGTTTGATTTCAGTGGTGCATTCGAGCCCTTTATAACAGTCAATAACTACCTAGGATTTGTTAGTAAATTTATCATTCCTTTTGGCATCGTTTTTGAAATTCCTTTACTCATTTTCTTTTTAACGAAGCTTGAACTTGTTACCCCAGAATCTCTAAAAAAATATCGTCGATATATCATTGTCATTATTGTCATTATAGCAGGCGTTTTTAGTCCGCCAGATGTGGTGAGTCAGGTAATGTTGGCTTTGCCAATGTATGTATTGTATGAATTGAGTATTTTGGTTTCTAAGTGGGTATATTCAAAAATAAGACATGAAGAAACAGATGAGTAAAAGGAAAATCAAATTTATTTAAGAAGTGGTGAGTTAAATGAACAAGTATTTTCGCTTAGATCAAGTAGATGAGGGTCAAATATTTGAAATCGTTTCCATTGAAGATGCGCATATTTCTGAAAAAACTGGTGCTTACACAGGTATGAGCGTGGTGGTTCTTAAAAAAGCCTTACAAAGCATTGTTCAATTTGGATATTCTCAAATCGAAGTAGAAAAAGAGTTGTTAAAAAAATTTCAAGTACAGCCTATATAAAATGATAGAATATAAATCAAAAAGTGATTGCTTCTTGCAATCGCTTTTTTTGTGTGCCTAGACTTCTGTTTATAGAATATATAAATAAAACAGTGGTAATTGATTTTTTGGTCATTTAATTGCTATTCTAGGCAAGTCTTTATTGTTAGAATAAATTCGAAGCTTATTGAAGTAATAATATGAACGTGGAGGCAATTATAAATGAGCGAAATGAATTATGATTTAATTATCTTAGGTGGCGGTCCTGCTGGCTTGGCAGCTGGTATTTATGGAGGTCGTGCACGTCTTAACACTTTAATTATTGAAAAAGGGACTGTTGGCGGTCGTGCAGAAACCACTCGTGAAATCGTTAACTATCCTGGTATTATGGAAACAACTGGTCCAGATTTAACAGATGCGATGCGTGCACATGCTGAAAAATTTGGTGCAACTATTGTACGTGAAAACTTTAAAGAAATTGATTTGACTGGTGAAGAAAAGGTTATCAAAACTCGTAAGAATACTTACACAGCACCAGCTGTTATCATTTCTACAGGCACTTCAGCACGTGTATTAGGTATTCCTGGTGAAAAAGAATTTGTTGGTAATGGTGTTGGCTATTGCGCAACTTGCGATGCAGAATTTTATCAAGATCAAGAAGTTGTCGTTATTGGCAGTGGCGACCAAGCTATTGAAGAAAGTATGTTTATCACTAAATTTGCAAGTCATGTTACCATTATCGTTCTTCATGAAGAAGGCGTGTTAGACTGTAATAAGGTGGCAGCTGCAAAAGCAATGTCTCATCCTAAATTGAGCTTTGTTTGGAATTCTGTGCCAAACGCACTTGTTGGTGAAGATACTGTTACCGGTATTGAAGTGAAAAATATCAAAACTGAAGAACTTACCACTATTCCTTGTGATGGCGTATTCTTCTTTGTTGGTGCGGTGCCAGAAACCAAAGGCTTAACTGAACAAGGTTTGGCTACCGATGAAAAAGGATACTTAGTAGTAAATGAACGCATGGAAACCAATCTGGAAGGCGTTTATGCAGTAGGTGATGTTACCCATAAATATCTTCGTCAAGTGGTAACCTCTGCTGCTGATGGTGCAATTGCAGCTACTGCTGCTGAACGTTACATTGAAGAATTAAATGACTTCAAAACTCGTATTCTTGGATCAGAAAAACCTGTGTTGCTTGGCTTCTGGAGTCCTGAATATGCAAATAGCTTAGAAACCATTCAAGCGATTGATGCAAAAAATAGCAAATCAAATAGTCACATGTTTATGGAACTCGACTATACCAGAAAGAAAACCTTGGCAAATAAATATGGTATTGAATTAAGTGAAGCAACCCCGGCTGTTGTTATTGAAGTTATTAACGGCGAAAAAACCCGTGAAGTAACTGTAGACACTCTTTAATACAAATAAAAGCATGTGTGTATATACACACATGCTTTTTTATACAAAAAGAAAAAATATAAAATTATTTAATGCTGAAAGATTGAAGTTTAAGGGGTTTTAGTATAAAATAATAAATTATATTACATATAAAATAGGAGGTCGACAATAATGGCTGAAAAAATTTCTAACATCATGGAAAAAGAAGTCTATACTGCGCACGAAAACAATACAATTGCTGAGGTTTTAAAAACTTTAGCGGATAAGAAAACGAGTGGCCTTCCGATTTTAAATGACCAACAGGAAATTGTTGGCTTTATTAGTGATGGGGATATTATGAAATTTATTGCAAAACAAGATCCTCGCATTATTGATATGACCAGTTTCATTACTGTTTGGTATGACTCTGAAAGCTTTGATCAAAAATTAAATGATCTTTTACAAATCAATGTAATGGAATTGGCAACAATCAAAGTTTTGACAGTAGAATCAAACGATGGCATCGATGAAGTGGCACGTATTCTAGGAAAAAAACGCATTAAAAAAATGCCAGTCGTTGACAATGGTAAACTAGTAGGTGTTATTAGTCGTACCAATATCATCCGTTATATAGTTGAAAAACATCTAGTATAGGAGTTTTTAGAATGGATAAACAAGAAAAAGCAGTTGTTACTGTCTATGGTTTAGATACAAAAGGTATTATTAGTCGAGTCTCTACCTTGCTGGCCCAAGAAAATATTAACATTCTAGACATTAGTCAAACAATTGTAGATAAATATTTTACAATGATGATGGTAGTGGATGTTGCTGATGCAAGTTGCACCTTGCAAGAAATTGCAGACAAATGTAACGTGTTAGGCCAAGAAATTGGGATGACCATTGCTTGCCAACATGAAGACATCTTTAAGTACATGCACAGAATTTAAAGCAGGGAGAAAATATATGGGAATTTCTTATGATTCATCAGAAATTTATGAAACAATTCACATGGTGGCTGAAGAAAATTTAGATATTCGTACAATTACCATGGGTATTTCATTAAAGGATTGTGTATCGGAGTCCATCGATACCACCTGTACAAAAATTTATGATAAAATCACTCATCTTGCTGAAAACCTTGTTTCCACTGGTGATGGTATAGCTAAGGAATATGGTATTCCTATCATTAACAAGCGTATTGCCGTTACCCCTATTTCAATGATTGGTGAAGCTTGTAGTGATCGTGATTATGTTGCATTGGCGAAGACATTGGATCGTGCAGCTGAAACAGTAGGGATTAATTTTATTGGTGGTTATAGTGCCTTGGTTCAAAAGGGCATAACGAAAGCTGAAAAAGAATTTTTGGACTCTATTCCAGAAGCGTTGGCAAGCACAAATTTGGTGTGTTCTTCTGTCAACATAGGAAGCAGTAAAGCTGGTATTAATATGGATGCTGTGGCTATGCTCGGACGCATCATTAAAGAAACCGCTGCATTGACTGCAGAAAGTGATGGCTTAGGCTGTGCGAAATTTGTTGCATTTTGTAATGCGGTAGAAGACAATCCGTTCATGGCAGGGGCTTTTCACGGCGTTGGTGAAGGTGAAACCTGTTTGAGCGTTGGCGTTAGTGGACCTGGTGTGGTTTTGAACGCAGTAAAAAATCATACAGATCTTTCGTTCACCGAATTGGCTGAAATGATTAAAAAAATGGCATTTAAAATCACCCGTTCAGGTGAAATGGTAGGACAAGAAGCAGCAAAACGCCTAGGTATTCCGTTTGGTATTATTGACCTTTCCTTGGCGCCTACTCCTGCGGTAGGAGACAGTGTAGCGGATATTTTAGAAGCATTTGGTTTGGAAAGATGTGGCACCCATGGGACAACAGCGGCTTTAGCTATGCTTAATGACGCTGTGAAAAAAGGTGGTGCAATGGCATCTGGACATGTTGGTGGTTTAAGTGGAGCGTTTATTCCTGTTAGTGAAGATGCAGGAATGATTCGTGCTGTAGAAGACAATAGTCTGAGCTTTGACAAATTAGAAGCGATGACGTGTGTTTGCTCAGTTGGGATTGATATGGTTGCTATCCCAGGAGATACCCCAGCAGAAACCATCTCCGCAATGATTGCTGACGAAGCTGCTATTGGGATGATTAACAAAAAGACAACAGCGGTTCGCGTGATTCCTGTGCCAAATAAAGGTGTAGGAGAAGTTGTTGAATTTGGTGGACTCTTAGGCTATGCGCCGATTATGGCTGTAAATCCGTTTTCCTCAAAAATATTTGTTGAGCGTGGCGGACAAATCCCAGCGCCAATTCATGCACTTAACAATTAGAAAAAGGACTATTTAAATGATGAACAAGATTAAAAAAAATGAGAAGAAAATTGAAAGTGAGCAAGAACTCGTGAAGAGTATGGAAAAAGCTCGCCTGGCAGAATATGCAATGTATATTGAACAACCGTGGAAGCTTTTAAGAATGAACTTTTTTATTGGCTTAGCACGAGGATTGGGAAGTACCATTGGGTTAGCTGTTGTTTTGTCGGTCGGGGTTTTCTTGGTTCAAAACCTTATTTCCGCAAATTTGCCTGGGATTAGCGCGTGGCTCGCTGAGCTCATTAAAAATATTCAGGCATATCAGTAACGATGAAAAAATATTTTCCTTTTATCAGTTTTCTTGTCTTGCTGATGTTAGACCAGTGGAGTAAATATCTTGTTCGTAAAAATCTTTCTTTATTTGAAAGTGTTCCTATCATTCGTAATATTTTTCATTTGACTTATATAGAGAATACAGGTGTTGCTTTTGGATTGTTTTCAGGCAAGACTTGGTTATTTTTAATCCTAAGCAGTATCATTTTAATTGGATTGCTATTTTACTTATACAAATATGGTAGAAACAATAAATGGGCATGCTATGGTAGTGCATTTGTGGTTTCTGGTGCTATTGGGAACATGATTGATAGAATGATGAAAGCATCTGTTACAGACATGTTCGATTTTCAAATTTGGCCAATATTTAATATAGCGGATATAGCTGTTTGCGTTGGATTCATATTATTAGCTGTTTTTTTGTTTACCTCGGAGGATATATAGGATGAACAAAATTTTTGAAATTCCTTTAGAGGCCATGGGTAAACGACTGGATCATTGGGTTGATGAAAACAAACTGATGAGTCGCTCTCAATTTAAAAAAATTGTTGATGCAGGCGATGTTTTTTTTAATCAACAACAAGTGCAAAAAGCAGGAATGAAGCTTCGTACGGCAGGAAAACTGTCTTTTTCAATGGAAGAAAATATAGTAAAGCCGATTCAATGTCCATTAGATATCGTCTTTGAGGATGATGATTTATTAATTGTTAATAAACCACGAGGGCAACTTGTTTATCCAGTTAAAAATAGTCATGAAGTGACGCTGGCCAATGCATTAGTTGCTTATACTAGATTGTCTGATTATGCAGGAAAAGAGCGGCCAGGGATTGTGCATCGAATAGACAAGGACACATCAGGTCTTGTAATGGTTGCAAAAAATAATCAAGTACACGAATATCTCTATGATATGCTAAAAAATCATAGTATTTCGAGAGAGTATATTGGAATAGTAAAAAAAAAATGCGTTGAAAAAAAAGGAACGATCCAGTTACCGATTGCACACGACTATCTGCATGGGACAAGAAGGAAAATAGATTTTGATAAAGGCCAAGAATCTATTACTCACTATAAATGTGTATGGACCAGTAAAGGGTACTCTTTGATGCATTTTAAATTAGAAACAGGTCGTACGCATCAAATTCGAGTCCATATGTCTGCAATCGGTCATCCTCTGGTTGGGGATGGATTGTATGGAGAAGAAAAAAATGTATTTGGTTTTAAAGGGCAAGCGCTCCATGCTTGTTCTTTAAAATTTGTTCACCCAATATCAAAAAAGAAAATTGAAGTTTATGGTAAGGCACCCGATGTTTTTAAAAGTGCCGTTAAGAGAATCAAAACGACATAGATAAGGAGGAGTTTGCTTGTTAAGCGATAGTTTAAAGGTATTTATCACAGTGGCTGATAAGAAAAACTTTTCAAAAGCAGCAAAATCACTTAATTTGACACAACCTGCAATCAGCTTTCAAATTCAAACTTTGGAGCAATACTATCAAACAAAGCTGTTTGACCGAGTAAATAGACATGTAAAATTAACTGAAGCGGGGGAATTGCTTTTAGAATATGCACTCTCCATGAGTGATTTGCAGTCTGAACTTGAAAGAAAAATGCAACAACTCACAGGCCATGTTAAGGGCACCTTGGCGATTGGAGCAAGCCGCACTGTTGGTGAATATGTATTGCCATATGTTATTTGTAAGTTTAAAGAAGACTATCCAGATGTGGATGTTACTCTTGAAATTTACAATACAAAGCAAGTAGAAGAAAATATCATGAATCGTTATCTTGATATTGGCTTGGTAGAATCAGAAATTAAAAACAGTGAATTGTTTTTTCAGGATATCCTAAGTGATGAGCTTGTCTTGGTTGTGCCATCGAATCATCGTTGGGCAGACAAGAATGAAGTGGATATTCAAGACATCAAGGATGAGCCTTTTATTATTCGTGAACCAGGTTCAGGTAGTCGTCTTGTATTTGAACAAGCATTGATTGATGAAGAAGTTGATATAGAAGATTTGAATATTATTATGGAAATTGGTAATATCACTTCGATCAAATCAGCTATTATTAATGGACTCGGTGTCTCTATTATGTCTAAATGGGCAGTTCGTGATTTGGAAAATGCAGGCGTGGCTTCAACCGTTAAGATTAAACAATTAAAGTTGAATCGTCCATTTAGTATTATTCTAAATCAAGCGAATTTTGAATCTGAAGCATGTAGCAAGTTTATTCGCTATCTTGGTGAAGTGACTGAAAAAGAAATTTTTGAACACATTTAGAAAAGGAGAACCATATGTTAAACGATAGTATACGCGTGTTTCTTATGGTTGTAGAAAAAAAGAGCTTTTCTAAAGCAGCAAAAGCTTTATTCTTAACACAACCAGCAGTTAGTTTTCAAATTCAAATGCTGGAAGAACACTATGGAACACGTTTGTTTGACCGTGTAAGTCGTAATATTATTCTGACTGAGGCTGGTGAATTACTTTATAAATATGCCAATGAAATGAATGATATGCAAACCAGCTTAGAAAAAGATATGCAAGATTTAAATAATACCATTGTGGGTCGCTTGAAAATTGGCGCAAGTACAACCATTGGTGAATATATAGCGCCCTATATTTTGGGGAATTTCAAGAAGCATTATCCAAAAGTAACACTTAGTTTGGAAGTTGCCAACTCAGATGAAATAGAAATGGCAATTCATGATACCACCCTTGATATTGGTCTTGTTGAAGGACCTCCTGTTGGAAAAGACTTGGAATCAATTCCTTTCTTAGACGATGAATTGGTTGTTATTACAAGTGTAGATCATCCATGGAGTAAGCTGGATTCTATTTCTGTATTTGAATTAGATGAATATCCATATATTTCACGAGAAAAAGGTTCTGGCACTCGTGCAGAGATTGAGCATCACTTAAAAATGGCTGGATTTTCTGCGAATAATTTAAATGTGATGATGAAGCTAGGTAGCACATCTGCTATTAAAGCTGCAGTTCGTAATGGTTATGGCTTTACGATTGTGTCAAGATGGGCCATCAAAGAAGATTTAAAGATGGGTACTCTGGCAATGGTTAAACTAAAAGAGGACGAATTTAAACGTCGCTTTAGAATTGTGTATCACAAGAAGAAATTTAAAACACAAGCAACAGAAGAATTTTTGCGTTTTATTGAAAGTGAAAATTTCCATTAAAAAAAGAGGTGTCATTTATAACACCTCTTTTTTTTATATGAGCAAATGTATAAAATAAAGTTAAAATGAAATGATAAAATATCTTATCTATAAACACAATAAATGCATTACAATGGTTAATTGACGCAGAAAAGACATACTGATATAATTTAAGAGTGAAATAACTTTTTGTTAAATTTTGGGAGGCAGCCTTATGAAAAAGAAAAAAGTTCTATTAAGTATGGTCATGTATGCGGCAAGCTTTGCAGCGTATCAAAAACGTGAATTATTACGTGCAATTTTCAAACTTGAAAAATTGCATGGTGATATGTTCACAAAAATGGATATTGCTGGGAAAGTTGCTTATTTGAGCAAAAATGATAACCAATCTGAAGAACTTTTCAAAGATTGGATTGCTTATCATGGATGGCACAAAGCGGATCAAATTGGTGAAGGGACCTTCTATGTAAATGATGCACAAGAAACACTCACTATTGAACGTGAAGCTGTATGTGGTGGTCGTTACATTTTATGGTCTGCATCTAATCCAATCGAAAATTAATTTATTTGGAGGCGGTTGCATGAGCAAAGGATTCTCAAATGATGATAAGAGATTTGTAATTGTTACAGGTCTCTCTGGTGCTGGTAAAAGTTTAGCAAGCAATTTTTTTGAGGATTTAGGCTACTTTTGTGTAGATAATTTGCCTGCGCCGCTTCTTTCTCGTTTTGCTGAATTGGTGCTTCAAGCAGAAAGTAATATACACAAAATTTGTCTGGTCATCGATATGCGGGGCGGACAATTTATAGAAGCACTTGACCAAGAATTGGCGCAGCTGAGTCATCGTGGTATTGATTATAGTATTTTGTACTTAGAAGCAAGCGATGAAGTGCTTGTCCAACGTTTTAAAGAAAGTCGACGTCAGCATCCGTTAAGTATTGATGGCTCAATTATTGGTGGTATTACAAAAGAACGAGCTGCATTGGCACATGTTCGGGAACTTGCAACCATTACAATTGACACTTCAACTCTTGAAAAAAATGATCTTAAAAATAAGATCTTGCAATTATGGAAAGCAGATAGAGAAGATTTGAAAATTAATATTCAATCTTTTGGCTTTAAATATGGTGTGCCTATTGATGCAGACATGGTAATGGATGTCCGCTTTTTGAAAAATCCATATTATGAACCATCATTACGGGCCTTGACTGGACGAGATCAAGCCGTAAGAGAGTATGTGTTTGATAGTAAAGAAGCCCAAACCTTTATGAAACATTTTTCGGACTTAATTAAAGAGCTCTTACCTCAATATATTGAATCGGGAAGAACGACTTTTAATATCGCAATTGGCTGTACAGGTGGACAACACCGTAGTGTATCTGTCGCAATAGAATTGGCGAATAATCTTCAAAAATCAGGCTATAGCATTTATCTTAATCATCGTGATCATTGAGCAACTAGAATGGAGAAACGCTTTTGAAACAGAAGCCGAATTCGCATCGCTGGTTATATCCAGGATTAGGATTAAAGCGCTGGGCAGTGTTAGGCGGAGTGGCTATTGCGTTTGTTATTATTGGTGGTTGGTCGATGGTCAACAACCAATACGCCAAAGCATTGACTTTTGCGTTTGTTAATTTCATGCAAAGAAGTATACCAGATCTGTCATTTTGGCAAGGTCTTTTTTGTGCTGCCCTTGGAATTCTGGGGGTGGCTTTTTGTATGCATAATTTTATTTCTCATTATAATGCCATTAGTCATCATCAAGAAGGCCTGGATATATATTATGAACGTTCAATGCTTTCTGCAGGACCCAAAGTGGTGGTAATAGGTGGTGGAACAGGCTTGTCGGTTTTGCTCAAAGGCCTAAAACACCACACTTCAAATATTACAGCTGTTGTATCCGTGGGGGATGATGGTGGTAGCAGTGGTCGATTGCGCAAGGAATTTGGCGTTATTCCTGTAGGTGATATTCGCTCTTGTATTGTTGCTTTGGCAGATGAAGAAGCAGTAATGGAAAAAGTTTTTAATTATCGATTCTCTCGCGGAGAGGGGCTCAAAGGTCATAGCTTAGGTAATTTGCTTCTAATCGCGATGTCAAATATTAGCGGTAACTTTCAAGATGCCGTTGCGAATGCGGACCAAATACTTCATATGGGTGGTCGTGTCCTACCTATTACAATGGCACCACTTGTGCTAAGAGCCGAGTGTGTTGATGGCACTGTTATTGTCGGAGAATGTAATATTGGTGAAGCGGAAAGTCGTATTAGCCGATTAAAAATTGAACCGAAGAGCGCTAGAGTGTTGCCTGGTGTTCTTGATGCGATTGCAGAAGCTGATGCAATTATATTAGGGCCAGGAAGTTTATATACCTCCATTATTCCGAATCTTTGTGTTCAAGGTGTCTCTGAGGCGATTAGAGAAAGTCGGGCAAAAACAATTTATGTTTGTAACGTGACAACACAACCTGGTGAAACGACAAATTATTCTGCCGCAGATCATTTAGAAGCAATCTATGAGCACAGTTGTGAAGAAATGATTGATTATATGCTAGTGGATGATGGAAAGATTCAACCGGATATTGCCTTGGCAGATGTTTTGTTAAATGCCAGTGAACGTGTAAAAATTGAACGAGAACAACTATTAAAGATGCCTACACGCCTTGTTGAAACTTCGCTTGTAAATGAAAAAAATCCATATAGACATGATTCTGAAAAACTGGCACAGGCTGTTATGGATCTCATCTATAATGATGACGATTTGCAAATAGGACGGCGTTTGAGCCAAATATTATGGAAACGACTGAAGAAGAATGAGAGAGGGAACAAATGAGTTTTTCTAATGATGTAAAAAATGAGCTTATACACCTTTCTCGGCAGGAAGAGAAGGAAACCGTCGCATTATTGGCTGGATTGGTGCGAATGGATGGCACTATTTTAATTGGTTCAGGCATGAAAATTAGTTTACAACTTGTATCGGAGAATGCAGCAGTTGCAAGATTTGCCTATTCTTGGTTAAAAAAACTATTTAATATTCATGCAACCATTATGATACAGCGAAGAACACAACTGAAAAAAAATATTCTTTATCGTGTCACAATCCCTTCTCAAGAGGGCATTCCAGCATTACTATCAACACTAGGGATGGTTGATCAAAGTGGCATGTTATTTCGGCCGGAAATTGCCCATGAGCTGATATCTGATGATCAACTCAGAAGAGCCTATTTGAGAGGTGTTTTTCTTGGCAGTGGTTCAGTGACGGATCCCCTTAGGAGCTATCATCTTGAAATTGTTACACAAAGTGAAGAATATGCTGAAAATTTAATTGCACTTATCCGAAATTACAATATTTATCCGCGTGCAAGCTATAGAAAAGAGACCATTATTGTTTATTTAAAAGAAAGCGAGCAAATCAGTGATTTTCTTGCTCTTATTGGTGCTCATGAGGCGGTTATGGCTTTTGAGAATGTGCGTATTCAAAAAGGTGTTAGAAATCAAGTCAATCGTCTGGTAAATTGTGAAACGGCAAACATTAACAAATCAATCAATGCAGCACAAAGACAAATCCATGCGATTACGATTATAGCCAACACTATAGGATTTGAGCAGTTACCAGACCCATTGCGTCAAGCAGCAGAATGTCGATTAGAAAACCCAGAGGTGAGTTTAAAAGATTTAGGAAAATTTTTAGACCCTCCAGTAGGTAAATCAGGGATGAATCACCGCATGCGACGTATTGAAGAAATAGCAGATAATATTATAAAAATGGAAAGATCAGCTGAAGCGAAAGAAGGCGTGTCAATTGAAAAAGAATAAACTTATTTTAGCAACACTTCTAATCATAGCGATGTGTTTTAGCGCTTGTGGAAAACCAGTAACTACGCCACAAGGTGATGAGCATCATGACGTTCAACCGAATGAAGCCGTTAAAATCGTGAATGATGAGAATGTAGAAAAGAAATATGATGTAATTGTTGTAGATGGTAGTCCAGAAGGTGTTACAGCAGCGGTTTCAGCAGCGAGAAATGGCTTAAAAACACTATTAATCTGTCAAGATGATGCTTTAGGTGGTTTATATACTCTTGGCGAACTTAACTTTATTGATGTGCCAGAAACACGTGATGGTAAGCTCTTGGTTCAAGGTATCTATAAAGAATTTAGCGATGCTGTTGGAGGCTCTGGTTTTGATATTAATTTAGCAAAAAATACCTTTTATAATATGGTGAAAGGTGAAAAAAATATCACACTGAGAGTAAATAGTAAATTTAAATCTGCTATTGTTGCAGATAAAACGATTACAGGTGTTCAAGTTGAAGAAAATGGCAAAGTAGTAGAATATCATGCACCTTATATTATTGATGCGACTCCAGATGGCGATGTCTGCGTGGCAGCAGGGGCTCCTTATACTATTTTTGGTGAAGATATTGGTGAAAAAGATAGAGCAATGGGTGTTACCTTGGTATTCCGTTTATCCGATGTGAATTGGGATAAAGTGAAAGAATATCTCACCACTTCAAAAGATGGGACAAATGGTGGTAAAGGTGGCGTAGAAAATGGCTTGGCTTGGGGATATGGTGCTGAAGGTTATGCGTATCAACCTCAAGATCCTAATCTAAGAATGCGCGGATTTAATATTGCGAGACAAGAAAATGGAGATGTTAGAATCAATTCTCTTATTATTTTTGATGTAGATGCGCTGGATCCAGAAAGTCGAAAACAAGGTATTGAACGAGGGAAGGAAGAATTAAAATATATTGTTCCCTATTTAAATCAGATGTGTCCAGGCTTTGAAAACGCCAAACTTGCAGGAACCGCTCCTCAACTTTATGTACGCGAAACAAGACATATTGACTGTGAATACATGCTTACTATTGATGATGTTCTTGAAAACAGATATCAAAAAGATACCATTGCAGTGACAAATTATCCAATTGATGTACAGGCAACAAAAGCGGAACGATATGGGGTGGTTGTCGGTTTCCCAGATCAATATACCATTGGTTATGGTAGTTTGGTGCCACGTGATGTTGAAGGGCTTTTAATTGTTGGACGCGCTGCAGGTTATCGCTCTATGGCAGCAGGCTCAGCAAGAATAGTTCCGACAGGTATGGCATGCGCCCAGGCTGCTGGTGTTGCAGCAAAAGTGGCAAAAGATGAAAATACCACACCGAGAAAATTAGTTAATAATGAAAAAAGCACAAAAAAAATACAGAAACTTTTAGAAAAACAAGGTGCAAATTTAACACACCATCAAACCACTGAAGATGTGCAAACGCATCCTGCTTATCCAGCAGTAAAAGTTCTTAGAAGTCTTGGTATAGCAAGTGGTGGATATGATAATAATTATAAACTGGATGAACCCGTTATCAGTAAAAGATTTATTAATTTAAGTAATGCTGTCATAAAAAAATCAGGACAAGCACTTGAACCACGCATTACTGCGAGTGAGAGAGTCTCAAATGAAGAGATGATTATTGCCTTAGCAGGAAAATTGGCAAGCCTTGAAAACAAACCATCACCAGTAAATTATGCTGATAGCATTTCTTACTTAAAAGGGAAAAATATTTTAACAGATGAGCTAGTAAATAAATTCAGCGACACAAAGCCTACTGTAGATACAGGAAATCTGATGACATTGCTTGCTCGATATTATGAATATTTGACAACCTTACCTGGTAGTAAGAAACCAGTTGCAGTAGACCATTTAAGCTAAAAAGAAGCCAGTGATTTTTATCACTGGCTTCTTTGTCCTTATATCACAAAAATATATAT
>CAMYDW010000016.1 GCA_947254645.1 uncultured Peptococcaceae bacterium
CACTGGTTCGAGCCCAGTTCGGGGAGTTTAAGACAAGGTGAAAACCTTGTCTTTTGCATAGGGGTATAGTTCAGCTGGTAGAATATCGGTCTCCAAAACCGCAGGTCCTGGGTTCGAATCCTAGTGCCCCTGTAAGCCTTCATCTGTTGATGGAGGCTTTTTTTATGCCTTTGGTTTCATAATTTTGCTGTATCCTGTTCATCAAGTCATTAAAATAATGAAAAATATCACAGTAAACATTGAAAAAAATATGATAATATGAATAATTGAAGTATAAAGTAAATTAAAAAGGGGATTTTGATAACGATGAAAATTGAAAAAGAAACCTTACTATTATATGCCATCACAGATTGTGATAATTTGCAAGGAGAGGCGCTACTGGATCGCACTGAAAAGATTTTAGCCAATGGTGCCACCATCCTACAGTACCGTGATAAAGAAAAGAAGGCACGTGAAGATGTGAAGGCCTTGCAAGCATTGTGCAAGAAATATGAAGTGCCATTTATTGTCAATGATGATATTGAATTGGCCATCGAAATTGATGCCGATGGGGTGCATGTGGGTCAGGAGGATTTGGCTTGTCATAATGCACGTGAACGTCTTGGTGCCGATAAAATTATTGGGGTATCTGCAAAAACAGTTGCTCAAGCCAAGGAAGCAGTGGCAAATGGTGCAGACTATCTTGGGGTAGGGGCATTGTTCCCAAGTGTTTCAAAGTCCTCTAGTGTTATTGCACGTGAAACCTTGAAGGAGATTTGTGCTGCTGTCGATGTACCTGTTGTTGGTATTGGTGGTATTTCTGAGGATAATATTGCCCTCATGGCTGGGACAGGGGCAGCTGGTGTGGCGGTTATTTCTGCCCTCTATGCATTGCCGGAACCAAGTGTTGCAACCAAGCGCTTTGCACGAAAGATGAATAACATTATCAATGGCGACCCTGCAATGAAGGGTGTATTGTTGGATGTCGATGGCACCATTGCGGATACAGCAGGTTTTTATCAACAATTGGTACCAAACTTCCTAAAATCAGAAGGGTTGCGTGTAGGCCCAGATTTGCCTCAAATTTTAGCGCCACTCAGTATGCCTGAAAGTGTTGGCTATGTTAAGCACAACTATTCAGGTCTCTTTGGTGTAGGGCAAGTGGTCAATCATTTAGAGCATACTTTAGAGATGTTTTACCATACAGAAGCCGTTGCCAAAAAGGACGTTGAAAAATTTATCGTGACAGCACGCGAAAAAGGGTGTAAAATCTTTGCAACGAGTATTCACGATGCAGAAGTTTGCACCACCTTGTTTGACCATCTTGGACTCACAAGCTTATTTGACCATATTATCAGTGGATGGGACAAGCGTTTTGGCGGTGGCGATTCCAAGCTTTTTGCCCAAGCACATCCGTTCTTTGACAATGATATAGAGCATGTATGGGTGTTTAATGATGGTATTGAAGGCATCTTTGCGGCAAAAGGGGCCGGCTATAAATTGGCAGCGATTTATGATGAGCATCATAGCGAGCAAGAATGGCTGCAAATGGTTAAAAATGCAGATGTGGCCTTTATGAGCTGGGAAGAAGCGATTTCCTGGTTGAAGTAGTGTTTCAATAAATAATTGAAAGACATATTAAATTGCAATAAATTAGTAATAACACAGATAAATTAAATTTATAAAAAATATAGACAAGCTAAATCTAATATGCTATATTATAAACATAGAAAGAACAAATAGTTCGGAACAATAAAATTTATAATTATATATTAGGGGGAATTAAAAATGGCAGTAGTAGTTAAAGACGTAATGATTAGAAATCCTATCACACTTTCTAAAAAGGCAACCATCGGTGACGCAGTAGAAATTTTGGCAAAACGTCGTGTAGGCAGCTTGCCACTTGTTGATGAAGAAGGCATTCTAGTTGGTTTCCTTAGTGATGGGGACATCATTGATTATGTAGTACGTAATGTACGTCGTCGTAACAATCAACTCAACCACGTAAGAAGCTGGTATCAAGTAGACTGCTTCTCACAATATCTCAAAAATGTGGTAGATGATCCAGCATACGCTTGTGCAACACATCATGTTATTTCTGTTGATGTGCATGACAGTGTGAAAACTGTTTCTGGCCTCATCCAAAAGAAACATTTAAAACACGTTCCTGTTACTGAAGATGGAAAATTGGTTGGTATGGTTACTAGAAACGATATTATTCAAGGCTTGTTTATGGACTACATTAACAATCCAGACGCTGAATGTATTGAAGGCGGACAAGACGACGATTTTTAATAGGATAGCATTAAGGACCCCTTCTCGATGAAGGGGTCTTTTTGTTATAACATTTTTTGAAGGGAGTTTTTTCAATGAGTGAACAAAACAGATTTACCAATGTTAAAATTGCAGATGTGATGACAACAGACGTGCACTCCCTGCCAATGACTGCCACCATAGGTGACGCCATTCAGGCCTTTTCGACCTACAGGGTAAGTGGTTTTCCTATTGTCGATGACAACAACCTGATTGCTGCCTATGTGTCAGATGGAGACATCATCCATTACTTGATTTATCATTTTGGTTCTCGTAATATGAAAAATGATGAATTTTGGCAACGAATGAGTGATACAGCCATGATGGAAGAACTTGACCAAATTGCCAATGAGTCTATTATCGAATGTGCCTCACGACATGTCCGTTTTGCGGAGCCTGATGATAGTGTTCGTCATATTGCACAAGTGATGAACCGTAAACGTCTCAAATATATGCCAGTTACAGAAAATGGTGTCCTGGTTGGTCTTGTTTCACGGAATGCATTATTACAGCTTTTATTTAATGAGTATTCGAAATAACGATTAGCCTTGCATTATTTTTTAGAGTTAGATAAACGAATAGAGGTGTATCAAAAATGATACACCTCTATTCGTTTATTTTATTGTGAGATGTTTTGTTTTTTATAGCCAACAGTGCCTTTAATTTATAGAACCTATAAACATAATATTAATAAAAAAGACAAATGTCCTCTTGATGAAAACAGAAACGTATGTCATTATGTATGTACCTTATAAATTGTGTGAAATTTCTGAAATATAGCATGAACTGAATATTTTACGCATTGTAGGGAAATATATAGAATCTTGAAGAAGGTTTTCAAAAAAGGAGGGTGCATTGATAATGGAACTATTTATGAAAATGAATTCCCTAGTCAACGGATTTGTCTGGGGGCCAATTATGTTGACGCTTTTGATTGGTACAGGGCTATATTTGAGTATGCGAGCCGGATTCATTCAGTTTAGGTTTTTTCCATATGCATTAAAAAATACTGTTGGTGGGCTGTTTTCTGGGCGACATAATAAGGCTTCAGAAAGTAATATTACCCCTTTTCAGGCAGTATCTACGGCACTTGCCTCTACAGTCGGCACTGGTAATATTGTTGGGGTTGCAACAGCCATCAGTGTTGGGGGACCTGGAGCCGTTTTCTGGATGTGGATTTCAGCACTTTTAGGGATGATGACAAAGTATTCGGAAATTGTCTTGGCGGTGCGCTATAGAGAAACCAATAAAATGGGACAATATGTTGGTGGACCAATGTATTACCTGAAAAATGGTGTAGGTGCAAAATGGCCAAAGGTTGGTGCAATATTAGGATCAGTGTTTGCTTTCTTTGCTGCAATTGCTTGTTTTGGGATTGGTAACATGACTCAAGCAAATTCTATTGCTGGGGCATTTGAAAATACCTTTGGTATTGATAAAACAGTGATTGGCTTGGTGTTAGCAGCGATTGTAGCAGTGGTCATCCTTGGTGGGATAAAATCTATTGCTCGTATCACAGAACTGATTGTTCCTATTATGGCTGCATTTTTTATTCTATTTGGTATTGTTATTTTAGTCATTCATGCCCATGAATTGCCAACAACGATTGTTGATATTTTTAAAGGGGCCTTTGATCCAAGCGCTGTTTTGGGTGGTGCTGCAGGGGTAACAATTATGACTGTTGTACGTATGGGGTTTGCACGTGGGGTATTCTCTAATGAAGCAGGCCTTGGCTCTGCGCCAATTGCCCACGCTGCATCTTCTACACAAGACCCTGTTGAACAAGGGCTTTGGGGGATTTTTGAGGTTTTTGTTGATACCATTATTATTTGTACTATGACGGCGCTTATTATTTTATCTGTCACCGACCCATCTACTGGGGATTATTTATGGATTGGCGGTCAATATGATGGTGCTGCGTTAACACTCAAAGCGTTTGAATATGGGGTCCCTGGTCAAATTGGCTCTATTGGGCTAACCATTGGTCTTGCTTTATTTGCACTTTCTACTATTTTTGGATGGTGCTATTATGGCGAAAAATCCTGGGAATATTTATTTAGAAATAATGACCAAGCACGAAAAATAGTCATTTTACTTTTCCGTAGTGTATATGTATTTGCTGTATTTTTGGGGTCTATTGGTGGCTTACAACTGGTATGGGGCATTGCTGATACCTTAAATGGTTGTATGGCGATTCCAAACTTGATTGGGGTGCTACTCCTATCAGGGGTGGTATTGAAAGAAACGAAAGAATATTTCAAACATCGTTTCTAATAGAATCCAAGGTCATAAATGCCTTCCTAACATTGAATATTATCTCAAAAGAGAGATGTCCGAAAGGGCATCTCTCTTTTTGTGTTGTGTAACAGGTAAAAAAAATAAAAACTGTTATATTAGATAGGGATAAATTATATAAGAAATACTAAAAAAAAATTGGTCGACCTCTAATTGACAAAAAAAACAAAAAAGTGGATAATCTTCATATAAAGTTACAAAACTTTCGGAATATTCAAAAAAACACATGGAGCTCATTTGCTTGATGAACAAGCGAATGATGGGAAACAGGGAGGATACACAATGGAATTTTTTATGACGATTAACAATGCTGTTGGTAATTTTGTATGGGGCCCGATTATGCTGTGCCTACTCGTAGGCACAGGCCTTTACATGAGTTCAAGAACGGGATTTCTACAATTTCGTAAATTCGGCTTTGTACTGAAGCACACCATTGGTGGGGTTTTTACTGGACAGCAGCGTGACTCTGCAGGGAACAATATTAGTCCATTCCAAGCAGTATCTACCGCATTGGCATCAACCATTGGGACAGGGAATATTGTAGGGATTGCAACCGCTATTGGTATTGGTGGTCCTGGGGCAATTTTCTGGATGTGGGTTTCAGCACTTTTGGGGATGATGACCAAGTACTCTGAAATTGTTTTGGCAGTCAAATACCGTGAAACCAATAGAGATGGACAATACATTGGGGGTCCAATGTACTATCTCAAAAATGGTGTTGGCGAAAAATGGCCAAAGGTTGGGGCTACGTTAGGGGCGATGTTTGCCCTCTTCGCCGCAATCGCTTGTGTCGGTACAGGGAATATGACCCAATCCAACTCTATTGCAAATGCATTTGCAAGTACTTTCGGATTAAATCGTACCGTAATTGGTATTATTTTATGTGTGATTGTTGCTGTTGTTATTCTTGGTGGGATTCAATCTATCGCAAAGATTACTGAATTGCTTGTACCATCCATGGCAACCTTCTATCTGATTTTTGGTATTATTGTTATCGGATTGAATATTGAACACGTACCAATTGCATTCGAAAGTATTTTCAAAGGCGCTTTCGCACCAAGCTCTGTTTTAGGTGGGGCTGCTGGGGCAACAATTATGACAGTGATTCGCATGGGGATTGCCCGTGGGGTATTCTCCAATGAAGCAGGTCTTGGGTCTGCACCAATTGCACACGCTGCATCTTCTACCAAAATTCCTGTACAACAAGGGATGTGGGGGATTTTTGAAGTATTTACCACCATTATTGTTTGTACCATGACTGCAATGATTATCCTAACCGTTGAAGATCCAACCACAGGTCAATTTTTGTGGGTTGGTGGACAATATGATGGGGCCGCTTTGACCTTGAAAGCTTTTGAATATGGGATGCCTGGTAAGCTCGGTTCTATTGGTTTGACCTTTGCATTGGCGATGTTTGCACTTTCTACCCTTTTTGGATGGTGCTACTATGGGGAAAAAACTTGGGAATATTTGTTCCGCAAAAATGAAACCTTGCAAAAAGGTGTCACCATTGGTTATCGTGTATTATATGTAGGGGCTACCTACTTAGGTGCTGTTGGTGGCTTGCAAGTTATTTGGAGCATTGCAGATACCTTTAACGGCTTGATGGCGATTCCAAACTTAGTTGGGGTACTCCTTTTGTCTGGTATTGTTTTAAAAGAAACAAAGGAATACTTCATTTCCCGTAATAAATAAGAGAATCAAGGAATACTGCTTTGGCGGTATTCCTTTTTTTATTGCATTTGAAAATAAAGGTATCTCAAATCCTAAAAACTACTATAAAATGAGATTATAGATTATGAACAATCTATTAGTCCACGTGAGGTGGATATGATTTAAAATAAGAAATGGAAAAGTGATTAAAACAGAATGAAGGGGATATGGACATGGGATTTAAATCAGATATTGAAATTGCACAAGAAGCAAAGATGCAAGTGATTAATGATATAGCGGCAAAGCTTGATATTCCAGATCAATACATCGAAAACTACGGCAAGTATAAAGCGAAAATTGACTATCGTTATTACAATGATACCCTCAAAGATCGTCCAGATGCCAAAATGATTTTGGTAACAGCAATCAACCCAACACCAGCGGGGGAAGGCAAGACCACCACTACCATTGGGGTGGCAGATGCTTTGAACCGTTTGGGCAAAAAAACCATGGTTGCTTTGCGTGAGCCTTCTCTTGGGCCTGTTTTTGGGATTAAGGGTGGTGCTGCAGGTGGTGGTTATGCACAAGTGGTACCAATGGAAGACATCAACCTCCACTTCACAGGGGACCTCCATGCCATTGGTGCAGCGAATAACCTATTGGCGGCGATGCTTGATAACCACATCTATCAAGGCAATGCCCTCAATATCAACCCAAAACGTGTGGTATGGCGTCGTGCGATTGATATGAATGATCGTCAGTTGCGCAATATTATTGATGGTATCGGTCGCCCAGTAGATGGGGTGACACGTCAAGATGGCTTTGATATCACGGTTGCAAGTGAAATCATGGCAATCTTTTGCTTGTCTAACGACATCGAAGACCTTAAAAATAGATTGGCAAACATCATTGTGGCCTATACCTATGACGGTCAACCAGTCATCGCTGGACAAATCAAGGCGCAAGGAGCGATGGCAGCGCTCTTAAAAGATGCTCTTAAACCAAACCTTGCACAAACCTTGGAAGGCACCCCAGCCTTTATCCATGGTGGGCCTTTTGCCAATATTGCCCATGGCTGCAACAGTGTTATTGCCACTAAAATGGGTATTAAATTGGCAGACTATATGATTACTGAAGCTGGCTTTGGGGCAGACCTTGGGGCAGAAAAATTCCTCGATATCAAATGCCGTATGGCTGGCGTACGCCCAAGTGCAGTGGTGGTTGTAGCAACAGTAAGAGCGCTCAAATACAATGGTGGCGTAGCAAAAGATGCCCTCAATGAAGAAAATTTGGAAGCTTTAGAAAAAGGCTTGCCAAATCTTTTGAAACACATCGAAAACATCACTGAAGTCTATCAATTGCCAGCTGTGGTAGCGATTAACCGCTTCCCAACAGACAGTGAGGCTGAATTGGCTTTGGTGCGTGAAAAATGCCAATCCCTCGGTGTCAATGTGGCCTTGTCTGAAGTATGGGCAAAAGGTGGCGAAGGTGGCGAAGCCCTTGCGGAAGAATTGATTCGTTTGTGTGAAACAGAAAGCGATATGCAATTTGCTTACGATTTAGACACCACTATCAAGGAAAAAATTGAAACCATCGCGCGCCGTATCTATGGGGCAGATGGAGTGGATTATAGTGCAAAAGCAGAGCAAGAAATTGCCTTAATGGAAAAGATTGGCTTAGGTCAATTGCCAATTTGCATGGCAAAGAACCAATATTCTTTGACTGATGATGCAAAAAAACTAGGCCGTCCAACAGGCTTCCGTATTACCATTAGCGATTTGACCCCATCTGCAGGGGCAGGCTTCTTGGTGGCCTTGACTGGCGATATCATGAAGATGCCAGGCTTGCCAAAGGTACCATCTGCAGAACGTATTGACGTTGATGCCAACGGGGTTATTTCTGGATTATTCTAGGAGGCACAATGGGATTATTGGAGCAAAAAACAACGGATTTTATTGATGCCTTGGCATCTTCAGCACCTGTTCCTGGTGGTGGTGGCGTAGCTGCCACCACTGGGGCATTTGCGGCTGCTCTTGGGATGATGGTGGCCAATTTGACCATTGGTAAAAAGAAGTACGAGGCGTATGAGGAGATTGTCAAGGAAGGCTTGCAGAAGCTCGATGTTTTGCAAAAGAAACTCATTGCCTTGACCGATGCCGATGCCATCGCCTTTGAGCCAGTGTCCAAAGCTTATAGCTTGCCAAAGAACACCCCTGAGGAAATTGCCTACCGTGATGAAGTGATGGAAGCAGGGCTGGTAGAAGCAAGCAGTGTGCCATTGGAAATCATGGCGACAGTGGGGCAGGTCATTGACATATTAGACGTCCTCTTAGGTAAAACCAGTGTTTTGGCGATTAGTGATATTGGCGTAGGGGTATTGCTTGCCCAAGCTGCCTTAGAAGGGGCGGCCCTGAATGTGTATATCAACACCAAGCTGATGAAAAATCGCAGCCAAGCCGATGCCATGAATGCAGAGGCCGATGCCATGATAAAAGCAGGTGCAATTTTAAAAGAAAAAATCTATGCAGCAACCTTGGCTGCATTGCAATAAGGAGTAAAAGGTCATGACGCATGTAATGTTGGGGACAGAAGTGGCTGCAAGCATGAAGGCAACCCTGTCTGAAGAAGTAAAAGTATTGAAAGACCAAGGCGTGGTGCCAACCTTGGCGATTGTCCGTGTTGGTGCACGTGGCGATGATTTGGCGTATGAACGTGGTGCTAAAAAATGCATGGAATTTGTTGGGATTGATGTCAAGGTGGTAGAACTGCCTGAGGACATCAACCAAGCAGATTTAGAAAGGGCCTTCAAAGCAGTGAATGACGATGCTGGAGTGCATGGGATTTTATTATTCCAACCACTGCCAAAGCATCTTCAGGTAGAGCCTTTGAAGAACATGATTCACCCAGTAAAAGATATTGATGGCATGAGCCCAGTGAATATTGCCAAGATTTTTGAAGGGGATCCAACAGGATATGCCCCATGCACTGCTGAAGCGGTAATGGCGCTGCTGGATTTCTATGATGTGACGGTTTCTCGTAAACGTGTCACCGTGCTTGGCAGAAGCATGGTAGTAGGCAAACCTCTTTCCATGCTGTTCTTACAAGAGAATGCCACCGTGACCATCTGCCATACAAAAACAGTGGGTGTGGCTGACCGTTGCCGTGAAGCAGACATCTTGGTGGCTGCGGCAGGGCGTCCACGCATGATCACAGCTGATATGGTTGCTGCAGGTGGTGTGGTGGTTGACGTAGGCATCAATGTGGATGAGGACGGCAACCTTTGTGGCGATGTTGATTTTGAAAGCGTAGAAAAGAAAGCTTTCATGATTTCTCCAGTGCCACGTGGTGTCGGCAGTGTGACCACCTCTATTTTGGCGAGTCACGTTGTCAGAAGTGCAAAAACCTTAACAGACAAATAAAAAAAGAAGGCTACGTTCTGCGTGGCCTTCTTTTTTTATGAAAATGCTTGAAGTATCAGTTTTATGAATAATAGTAACCTATTTTAGACACAAAAAAAGACCCAAACAATGAGGGTCTTCCTATGCAGCAAAGTCTGTGTCACAACTGTCATTAGCGATAGTAGATGAGTGAGTCTGACAGGCGATACAACTTATCTGCCATTAATAGAATACAATAATATGCAATGAGTTTCAATATGTGATTATTAGTATTGAGCTATCATTTTTTTTAATATCACAAATGAGCATAATCATGAGAATTTTGTTTTTTTGATGTCTTTTGTACCATAATCATAGCTTAAATCACCAGAACGATAGGTACCTTGATATTCGTATTTTTCGTTCTTCTTATGGATGGTGATGCTAAAGGTGTCCTTTGAAGGGTTGTTCAAATAGGTGGCCAAGTCTTTTTCGGTCACCTGTGTAGGCACAGGCTGTCCTTGACGGTCTAAGTCAACCACATAAAGCTCAGCGGCATGCATCGCAGCCATGGCATTGTGTTTAATCGATGTTTCTTTGGCTTCTGAAACATAGCCGGTGATTTTTGGGGTAATAACAATGAGAATAACCGCAAGAATGGCCAATACAACAATCAACTCAATAAGTGTAAAAGCACGGCGTGTACTTTTCATAGGGCGCTCCTCCATGTGTTAATATTATGATACTTTGACTGTATCATGCTCCTTTTAAAATAGCAATAAAAAAAACCAACAACAATCGGGGGGAGATTGTTGTTGGCGGGCTTTCAGAAAGAAAGCGAACTTTTGTGTGTTGCAGTATTGGAAATGTCATGAAAAAAAGGGGGGAGAAAACATGAATTTCCTTTACTATGAAACCTATTATACAGGAGAGTTGTGTGGAAGTCGTAACAGAACCATTAGTAAATAGTGAAGAAATGTTGGCTAAATTGTGGTGTTTTACTCAAAAAAAAAACCAGCTGAGCGATAGCTGGTTTTTTTATTCAATGAAAAATAAAAGTGGATTGTATGAATGCAGTGGTGTAAAAAAGGGGGGAGAAAAACATCACTGCTTCATCTACACTTTTAATATACCCTGTTATGCTATGGATTAACCAAAAAATATAAAAAAACTAAAAGAAAAAAGGCAATCCATGATTACCAAGATATATATAGATTAATAAGGGGGGAATATCATGACTTGCGATAAATATAGTATAGCGCATTGTTTTGTTGAAGTAGTAATAAAATGATGGGCATTGAATGCATATTTTATTTCAACAATGAAAGCATTTTTTAATAAGCCTTTATATAATATCCCTGAAAGTATTTGCATTGATAATAGTGCTTTGATAAAATAAAGAGATAGCTTTATTCGACAAATAGGAGGATGTATGTATAAGGAGCCGCAACGGTCGACACGCCGTCAACAAAACAATCAACAGTTAAATAACCATACCATACGCTTAGAGCATTCTCCGCAAGGTCGTACTGCAAATGAACGACCACGAGAACAATCGGTCATAGCAAGAAAGCAACGTGCCCAGCATCAGGCAGCCAAAGAGCGTCAGATGCGTCAAGCGCCCGAGAGAAATTCTCTTGAAAGAGAATCCCTCATGCGTGAACGTGTGCGCCCTCGTTCTCAAGAGATGCCACGACATGAAACGCCTATTGAGAGAAATTATCCAGAATATGAACCAAGGAAAAAAAGACGTGGTTGCGGATGTTTACCTTGGCTATTATTTATAGTTCTTACCTTGGTTGCTGCCTTTGCAGGACTCTGGTTTTTTAGGGTTTATACTGCACCAGTGCCAATCACTGACATCGCGACTTCGGAGCGTGAACAAATTGCCTTGGATAGAGAGCGACGCAATGTGTATATTCTTTTTGCAGGTACTGATGAGCGTGGAGATGAGCCTTCTCGCAGCGATACGATTATTTACACTGCTTTCCGTCCAGCAGATAGAAAGATAGAGATGGTGAGCATTCCGCGCGATACCTTGGTGAATATACCAGGGGAAGGGGAAGATAAGATTAATGCCGCTCTTGCTTATGGTGGTTTGGATATGATGGATCGTACTGTGGAAGGGTTTGTGGATAACCGTGTAGATTATACGGTTTTACTCAATTTTAAAAGTTTCCCTAAGATTATTGATGCCATGGGCGGTATTACCATTGATGTCCCTGAAAAGATGTATCTGCCAGAAGAAGGTATCGATTTAGAAGCTGGCAAACAAAAATTGAAGGGCAAAGATGCCCTTGCTTTTGTGCGTTGGCGTGGGGATGGACAAGGGGATTTAGGTCGTATTGAACGTCAAAAAGTCTTTATGGATGCCGTTATGCAAAAAATGCGCCATCTTACCCCATGGCGTGCTGCAGCTACTGCCTGGGTATTGGCAAAAGAAATTGATAGCGATCTTTCTACTTTTGATATTTTAAAGCTTGGTTGGAATTTTATTGGGACTCAAAAAGATGGTTTAGAATTTCAAAAGTTTGATGTTGAGCCTACCTATATTAATGGTGTCAGTTATGTACTGATTGATGAAGGTAATGTTAATGAAGTGGTTCAAAAAATGAAGTATGGCACCGTGCTTTACAAATAAAGCCTTGGTCAAGGAGTGGAAAAAATGCGACATACTATTTTAGGGGTGGATATTGATGCCCTCACCCAACAAGCGGTTTTAAATAAAATTCAAGATTTTGTCAAAGAGGGCGGCGCCCACCAAATTGTCACTGCAAATCCCGAAATTCTTGACAATGCGACTCGTCATCAAGGGCTCCAAAATCTTATTCGTGAAGCAGCCTTGGTAACAGCAGATGGCCATGGTGTGCTTCTAGCAGGTAAAATCCTTGGCACGCCATTTCCAGAACGTGTCACAGGTATTGAGTTGGTAGAAGCCTTGTGTAAGGAAAGTGGGAAGAGAAACATCTCTCTCTATTTCCTTGGGGCAGCGCCAGGGGTGGTTGATGAAGCAAAGGCCAATATCGAAGCGCAATACCCAGATGTAAAGATTGTGGGATGCCATCATGGCTATTTTAAAAACGAAGGCCCAGAAAAAGTCTTAGAAGATATTCGCACGTGTGCCCCAGATGTGCTCTGTGTGGGCATGGGGTCTCCCTTCCAAGAAGAATTTATCAAAACCTATCAAGCCCAATTAGGTGTGCCAGTGGCCATGGGTGTTGGTGGTAGCTTTGATGTGCTTTCTGGACGTGTAGAACGTGCACCAGAAATTTTCCAACGCCTCAAACTGGAATGGGCATATCGTATTGCCACAGACCGTAAACGTTGGAAACGCTCCCTTGCTTTGCCACGTTTTGTGGGTAAGGTCATTCTTCAACGTTTTTCAAAATAAGAGAGAAGCCACATGAACATGTGGCTTTTTTTGTAGAAAAAGGGGTGTCAAAACCTTTTGACACCCCTTTAAATAGGCATTTTCAATGTTTTTTGACAGACAACAACGAGGCCGTCTTTTATAGTAAAAGCACATCAAGAACGACCTCGTTAATTTTACCGATGGATAAGGAGCCCCTATGGAATTACCAAGTCAAATCAAAAAATATCGTCAGCAATATGAACTTTCTCAAGAAGCCCTTGCTGAAAAAATTTATGTCAGTCGACAAACCATTTCAAATTGGGAAACAGGCAAAAGCTATCCAGATATTCATAGTATTATTTTGTTGAGTCAACTTTTTGAGGTCAGCCTTGATGAACTTATTCAAGGAGATGTGATTAAAATGCAAGAAGTTATTCAAGAAGAACAAATTAGAGAATTTAAGTGGTATGGCAATTTACTCAATGTGATGTTTGCAATCCTCATTTTATCCTGTGCACCTCTCTTTATTTATGGGGGTAAAATCGGCATTGGCGTTTGGGTGGGCATCTGGATTATCACCATGATTGTTGCTCTTAAAGTGGATAAGCTTAAAAAGATGTATAACCTTAGAACCTACAAAGAAATTGTTGCTTTCTATGAAGGCAACACCCTCGATGAAATCGAAAAAGCCAAGGAATCAGGCAAATACCCTTATCAAAAACCACTGATTGTCCTTGCTGTTGCCGTTTCTAGTGGTGCCATTGTATTAGGCATGAGTTTTTTATTAGAGTGGTTATTTTAAGAAATATAGATTCATACGTATGATAAAAGGATTACCATACGAGCGACCTGTTGTGCAAAAGGACAGTGATTCTTGATATGAGTATCGGAGCGTATGCATCAACGAACGAGAAGAAGGAGCATTTATAGTGAAAAAATTATTTTTAACCTCCCGTTTATCAGGTACCAAGGAGCTGCTGGCCCAATTTCTAGCCCCTATCAAAGCGCAATCGGTTTTATTTATTCCGACCGCCTCTCTCACTCAAAAAAACACCTCGTATGTGGATCGTGCAAAAGAGATTTTTCAATCTCTAGGTGTTGACATCATCGATTTCGACATCAGCACCTTGAACCGTGAAGAGGCCATCCGTGCCTTGGCTCAATGCCAAGTGCTTTATGTGTCAGGGGGGAATAGCTTTTATTTGCTCCAAGAATTAAAAAGATTGGACTTGATTCCCGTCATTCAAAAAAGAGTGGAAGAAGGGATGGTTTATATTGGAGAGTCGGCAGGGGCGATTGTGACAGCCCCAGCCATCACCTATATTGAAGCCATGGACGACAAAGAAAAGGGTGGGGTACTAAAAGACTATTCAGCCTTGGACTTAGTGGATTTTTATACCCTGCCTCACTATCAAGAAGCCCCTTTTGCAGAAGCAGCAGACACGATTATGGCCGCCTACAAGGAAAAGCTATCCCTAATGCCAATCAATAACAAAGAAGCCATTGTGGTCTGTAATGGCAAGGTTGAAAAGAGGACTGAAGCAGAGGAAACCCAAGAAGAAAAAGAGTCAAATACTTTAGCGATGGGTATTGCTCTGGGATCGTGCTTTGGCACCAGCATCGGTATCATTTTTGGCGAATTGATGGACAACATTTTTCTCGGTTTGTCCCTTGGGCCTGGTATAGGGATGTGCATCGGCATGATGATTGCCAACTTAAGCAGAAAATAGCAAGCGCTTTTGCAGAGACCATGACGATGAGCCCCCCATCATTAATGGCATGAGAAATCGACTTATTGGAAGGCAAGCTTTGTTGTTTGCAAAATTTATGAAATTTTTACCTGCATTTTTTTGAGCCCCTTGATTGCTGCCACGGTTGTCACAAATACCATCCTGATTGGCGTCAATAAAACCACGCTTGGTGCTTTCAAATCCATTCATTTTTTTAAAAATTTTTTTCAAAAGATAAAAGAAAAAGACGTGCAATGGCACGTCTTTTTTTATTCATATCGTAGGGCTTCAATTGGATCAAGCTGTGCTGCTTTATTTGCAGGGTAATAACCAAAGAATATTCCAATAAACATGGAAAAGGTAAAGGCAATAAGAATGCTTATGATAGACGGTGGTGTTGGTGTTTTGATCGCCAGACTGGCGAGATAGCCTCCACCACCCCCGATGAGTATGCCAATCACCCCACCAATCAAGCAGACGATGACACTCTCCACAATAAACTGTAGACGAATATTGGTATTGGTGGCGCCGAGGGCTTTTCGTGTACCAATTTCACGCGTCCGTTCTGTGACAGACACCAGCATGATGTTCATCACGCCAATCCCGCCAACAAGGAGGGAAATGCCAGCGATAACAGAAATCGCCAAACGTGCCGTTCCTAAAAGACCGTTGGCTTCGTCAAGCTGGGATTTCATGCTCATGCAATTGACTTTAAAGGTCTTGTTTTTCTTATAAAAGTGGTCGTTGGTATAATCTTGTATTTCGTTGGAAAGCTCGGTGGCTTGCTCACTATTTTTGGCATCTAAAATGATTTGTTGGTAGCCGCTATTATTGCCAGTGATAGACTGTGCAGTTGTCAGAGGCATATAGACGGTGGTAATCATATCTTTTCCCGTGTTTGTATTGCCAGACATGGCCGCAGTCGGGTCTTCCTTGTTTTCGTAAACCCCAACAATGGTAAAGGTGTAGAGGCCATTGTTGACCTCTGCCGAAAATTCTTTGCCGAGGGCCGCGTTGTTGTCCCCACGGTAGAGGTTCTCTACAAATTTGTCTGAAACAACAGCCGTATAGCGATTGCCTGTTAAATCTCTGTCGCTTAAGAAGCGTCCAGTGATAAGGTTGATATTATTGACAGCTTTGATGGCAGGCTCTACACCAGAATAGTTGACCTTTGCATAGTTGCGGCCATCACGCACTTCACCAGCACCAGCAGTCTCTGTCAGAAGAATGTTGGAAATATCATTGCTGAAATGATGCTTGATGTCTTTAACCATTGTGTCGGTGATGTAGTCATCAGGGGTTGGTGTCTGTTGACTGTCGAAGTCGTCGCTTTCAGAGGCTACCCCCATATAAATCTTGGTTGCACCAAAAGCAGAAAGGGACTTATTGACAGAGGAGGTCATTGCAGAACCAATGGTCATGATGCCGATGACAGAGGAAATACCAATGATGATGCCCAGCATGGTTAGCATGGCACGCATTTTATTGGCGCGTAAGCCATTCATTGCGAGTTTAAAGTTCTCCATGAGGTTCATCGATGGTTTCCTCCTTTCGGCCAGTGCCAGTACGTTCTCGTTGAATCAAGCCATCTTGCATGGTGAGAATGCGCTGGGTTTCTTCTGCAAGTTCATCGTTGTGTGTAATAAGGACAATGGTTTTTCCTTGCTCTTGGTGCAATTTGTGGAATAAGTCCATGACCATGCGTCCTGTTTCGCTATCCAATGCCCCTGTTGGTTCATCGGCAAGAATGAGGGCGGGGTCATTGGCCATGGCACGAGCGATGGCCACACGTTGTTTTTGCCCGCCAGAGAGCTCGTTGGGCGCATGATGCATGCGCTCACCCATGCCGACCAAGGTGAGGAGCTCGGCGGCACGTTCACGGCGTTGCTTTGCAGGCACACCTGCATAAAGCATTGGCAGCTCCACGTTGCTGAGGGCAGAGGAGCGAGGAATGAGGTTGAAGCTTTGGAAAACAAAGCCTACGAGTCGATTACGAATACTGGAAAGCTCGATGTCGCTGGCCTTGGCAACATTGACATCCCTCAAGGTGTATTCTCCTTGCGTAGGGCGATCGAGGGCGCCGATGATGTTCATCAATGTGGACTTCCCAGAGCCAGATTGTCCAACGATGGAAACAAACTCCCCAGCATAGATATCTAAGGAAATGCCATGGAGAATTTCTAACTCATTGGGCTGACCGATGTAAAAGCGTTTCACAATGTCTTTCATGTGAATAAGGGAGGATTGTGTCATGAGTACCTCCTACTTTTTATCTTCTGCGTCAGCAATGATGATGGTCTCGCCATCTTTGTGGTCCTTTGGATTGGTCAAAATCATCATCTTGTCCTTGAGCTCTTTCCCTTCAATGACAACTGACACATCATTTTCTAAACCAGTGGTCACCTTGATGGCCTTTAAGGTATAGGTTTGGTCGTCATTTGGGATGGCTGCAAGCACAGTGGCTTTTTTGTCTTTTTGGTCGATGAGTGCATTGTAAGGCACGGCATAAATGCCTTTTTCTTCGGCAAGAAGAATTTTTGCTTGTGCCTTCATGCCAGGTTTGAGGGGCCCATCGGCATTGAGAATTTCAATTTTGCACTTGAAGGTATTGCCAGTGCTGTTATTGGCAGCAGCTCCGCCAGATGCAGCAGCACCACTAGACAAGCCTGCACTTGCTCCTGCACCACCAGTAGCAGCGGCAGCATTGGAGAATGGTGCAATACTGACGATGCGACCTTGGTAGGTCTTTTTGCCTGCGCCATCGGCAGTGATGTCTACTTTTTGACCAAGCTTCACTTCTTGCATATCGATTTCCTTCAAGTCAATTTCAATGACTTTATCGTGAAGGGATTTAATAGTAAATAAGACGCCACTGGCCATGTTGCCCACTTCGGTGTTGATGGCAGTGACAAATCCATCAGATGGAGCTTTGATAATCATTTTTTGTTGGGTTTCGTAGAGGGCTGCCAATTGAGCGATTGTGCCTGCATCGTTGGCCCCAGCTTGTGCTTGAATAAGGGCATCCTCATAGGATTCCAATTCGGTACGAGAGGCTTCTTGAGCCGCTAAAAGGGATTTTTTAGCAGAATCATAGGCATTCTTGGCAGTTTCTGCATTCAATTTTGCTGTGGAAATGGCATCGTCCAAATTCTTTGTGGCAGCATTTTTGGTTTGCTTGCTTTGACGAACCGTTTCTTCTGCTTGCTCCAATGCCACCTTTGCTTGTGCCAATGCTTGCTCAAGGCTTTGCTTGTTGGCGTCATAGGATTGGTTGGTGGCTTCAGCAGCTTGACGTTTTGCAGTAATATCGGCAAGTTTGTTTTGTGCAGCAACCAGCTGGGCATTGAGTGCATTGATTTCTTGCTGGATTGCCAATGCGCTTGGGGATTCAGTAGTGGTTGTAGTCGTCCCATCTTCTGGTGTAGTGCTAGGTTTTGGTGTTGGTGGCACTTGCTTAAGGGCAATTTCGCTATTAATACGATTGATTTCATTTTGAATGCGATCACGTTCTTGGGTAAAGCTGCTGAGATCACTATCGGCAGTGGCTTTGTCGGATTTTAATTTGTTCAAGCGGTCCACTGCTTGACTGTAGTTTAATTTGGCTTGCTTCAAGGCCATTTCCGCAGTGGCATGGGCTTGGTCTGTTGGCAAGGTGCTAGTATTATAGCCCTCGTTTTTAGAACGAAGCATGTCTTCGTAGGCTTTTTTTGCAGCCTCGTACTGATATCTGCTGGATTCAACCCCTGCTTGAGCACTTACCAAGCTGGCATTGGTGTTGTTGTTTAAGGCACGGACAGCAGCGTTGTATCGGTTGCGTGCCGCACGCACCTGTGCAGCGGCATTTTGTGCACTGACACCAGCAGTGGCTTCCGTTTGTTGGATTTGTTGGCGCAATTTGGTGTCGTCTAAGACGGCAAGGACATCGCCCTTTTTCACCTGCGCGTTGGCTTTCACACGCACTTCTTTCACAGGATAGCTTTCAGTCGAATAGACATTGATGTCATTGTCGGTGCTTACCAGCCCTGAATAGGAAACGGTGGCATTGAGCTTGGTGCTGGTTAATTTGGTAAAGTCAGAGGGTGGTAGGGGTGCCGCTTCACTCTTTCCACCAAGAAGACTACTGCCGACAATACCAAGAATGACAACAGCCGCAACGCCGCCAGCAATCTTTCTCTTTTTTGTGGTGAATATCTTTTTAAATGGATTTTTCATGTTGTTTTTAGTTCCTTTCTTTACTAGATGTCGAGATGCTCATAGTAATTTTCAATTTGCTGAATGATGTCGGCCTCAACATCCGAGAGTGATTGGTCCTTTGGGTACGTCAGATAATGTACCAAATTCACTGAACTGTCAGAGAGGGTAATGGTTTTCAAAAGACCACTGGTAAACAATGCGTGGTGTTGTGCCCCGAGATAACTGGTAATACCAATCCCATCGGTGCGATACACATACTGATAGAGTCCCTCGCCACTGCCAAAGGTTAGATGCTTCGGCAAATGAGACCAAGGACTTTGTGATTTGATACTGCCTGTTTCCACCAAATCTCTTGGCACAGACAGGGGAACGCTATTGGGCAAAGCACTCAAACGCATTTTTATTAATGATTGAAAATAGCCGCCGCCTTTTACACACAAGCAAAGATTGTCATTATACAAAGGCATGAGGCGTAGATTCAGGCTGCTGGCATATTCACGATGCCGACTGAGGTTGTAATCTAAGGCAGCAGAAAGTCCAATTGTAGCACGATTTTCACTTACATCTCGAATCACATCGTTGATGGATTGCTGTTGGAGGGAAAAGGAAACCTCTGGAAAAATAGAGTAAGTGTGGGTGAGGGCTTCGTGCAAAATACTGTAGGTGAAAAAAGTGGTGGAAAGATGCAAATGACTATTCACAGGCACGTTGACGCCCGCTTTCTTTTTGATGTCATAATAATCATCCACGGTTTTTTCGATTAATGGCAGAATATCTTGCCCAAAGGACGTTAATTCCATGCCGCGACGTGTGCGGCGAAACAACGGTTTTCCTAATTCCTTTTCTAAACTTGAAATTGCTGCACTGAGGGTGGGTTGGCCCACATAAATTTTACTGGCCGCCAAAGACAAGGAGCCATAGCTGGCGACATGTAGAAAATATTCTAATTGTTCAACTCTCATAGCAAGCCTCTCTTATTTCATCAAGTGTCAAGCTAGTTCTATGTATTTTGTCATTTATAACACAACTTATATACATGTGTGTATTATATCAGTAAATACAGTTGGGTAGTAGGGAGTTTTTTGCAAAAAAATAAAAAATTTAGTAATAGATAACTTTTGTTAACGCTAATATCCTGTTTGTCTTGATTCATACACCAGAGGATTGGCTAAGCTGGGTGTATTATGGTTTGCCTTCAGTGGTTTTTAGCATCAGCTATCATAAGAGCCAACGACTAGAAGTGCCAATCATGATTCATGTTCTAACCAATGCCATTGCTTGCGCAGATATTTTCTTTTTATAAGGGGAGGACCTAAATACTGTTGCGATTTTAATTAATTTTTTTAAAAAAATTGCTTTTTTGTGTTTAAAAGAAAAAAACTGGGTATAAGAAAGACATAGAACAAAAAACAAAAAAGTTTTTTTAAAAGAGAAGAACTTAAAAAAAGGAGATAGAGAATTATGGAAAAATATGTTTGCGATTTATGTGGTTATGTTTACGATCCAGCTGAAGGGGATCCAGATAATGGTGTAGAACCAGGAACTGCTTTTGCTGATCTACCAGAAGATTGGGGTTGCCCACTTTGCGGTGCTGGTAAGAGCGATTTCTCCCCAGAAGCGTAATTAAATAATAGAAAAAACCTTGCTCCTAGGAGCAAGGTTTTTTTATTAAGCTTTATGTGGTGGATAGGCACAGAGGTGACAAATGGGCAGGCCACGCTTATGAAAACGGCGTTCATATTCTGTTGCAATATTATCTTCTGGCAAATTGGCATAGAGATCACGGGTCACATCCTCTAAGCGCCAGCCGCAGGCCTCAAATTCTTCTAAGGCAAAAGTGAAGAAGTCTTGACTGTCGGTTTTAAAATGTACCTTGCCAGTATCTGCTAAGATGTATTGGTAGATGTCCAAAAAGCCTCGATGGGTCAAGCGACGCTTCGCATGACGCTTCTTTGGCCATGGGTCAGAAAAATGGAGGTAGATGTCGCTGACCTCGCCAGGTGCAAAAATTTCATCGAGATGTTCCGCATCGAGCCATAGAAAGCGAATCAATTCGGTGGTATCGGTGCGTGCACCATATTCATCAATGGCATCCATGATGATTTCTGGGACCACATCTACCCCGAGGTAGTTGTTTTCAGGGTGTGCCTTTGCCATGTGATAAAGCCAACGGCCTCTGCCAGAACCAATTTCAATAATAAGAGGTTGTTGTTGCGGGTATAAATCATGCCAATGCCCACGCCAGTTGTGTGGGTCATTAATAGAATAGCGTGATGCAGCTAGACGTTCTTGTGTGCCAGGAACACGTCGGACACGTGCCAAGAAAATCGCCTCCTTAGACTTTATTTTATGAAGTCGATGCGATACAATAAATGATAGGCATCGATGGAACATTTTTGTGAATATCACTAAAAATCCTAACCATCATCATATCATACTTGGTTGGGGTTGGCGAGAGCTATCCTAGAACTGATGTCGAGTGAGGAGGTATTTGAGTGAAAGGACATCTAGAGCTTTTTGAAAACCGTCTAAAGCAAGTCGGTGAAAAATTGCCCGGCATGGAAGAGTTTAATATTGATGACATCTTTCTCGCTTTTGAAGCAGCCTTGGGAACTGATGAAGTGCCTTTTTATGATGTGCACAGTGGTCCAACATTAGCAGATTATTATAATTCTCAGTTTGTGCGTTTTGCGAAGAAAATCATCGCACAAAAGAATTAGTCATATTCCTACTAGACAGATAAATATTCGATTGATATGCTTTATACAAGATATATAATCTTAAAATGACACAGGAGTGAATTGTCCATGGAAAAAATCAATGCAGATACATTTGAAGAAATCGTTTATGATGATGCAGAAGCTTGCTTAGTATTATTCTCTAGAAAAAGCTGCCACGTTTGCCAAAAAGTACATCCAAAACTTCATGAAATTGAAGAAGATTACGCTGGCAAATTCGGTTTCTACACTGTAGACGTTGAAGAAGAAAGAGAATTGTTCCAACGCTTCTCTTTGAAAGGTGTTCCACAAGTATTGTTTTTTGACGATGGTGAATTTGTTGGCAAAATGGCTGGCGAAAAAGAAATCGAAGAATACGAAGAAAAAATCGAATCCATCATTGGCTAATGACGGATGTTGGAGGAGTCGTGCAAAAGGCACGGCTCTTTTTTTATGCTAATTGTAAACCTATAAAATAAATTTGGTTTACAATAGAGGGTTTTCCTTTTATAATAAAGCAACAATGAAAAGGGGGATATTCATGAAAAGATTGACTGTTCGAGAATTGGTGCTTTGTTCACTGTTTACTGCATTGGTAGCTGTAGGGGCATTTTTGCGTATTCCAGTACCCTTGATTCCATTTACCCTGCAACTATTTTTCACCACCATGGCAGGCTTTGTGCTGGGGCCAAGACTTGGGGCACTGAGTGTTGGCTTATATGTGGCCTTGGGGCTTTTAGGGGTACCAATTTTTACCGAGGGCGGTGGGTTTGGCTATGTGCTTAAACCAAGCTTTGGCTATTTGATTGGCTTTATTGTGACGGCTTATGTGGTTGGTAAGATGAGCGAAAAGAATCCTACCTCTTTGAAACATCTCATTATTGCTGCCTTATCAGGGATGATGGTGACTTATGCCTTTGGGGTGGTCTATTGCTACTTTGTGACCAATGTTGTTTTAGGCATTCATATGACGGCATGGATTGTTTTCTTGCATGGCTTTTTATTGGTAGTGCCAAGCGATATTATTTTATCTATTTTGGCGGCGATTGTGGCAAAGCGTTTACAGCGTGCGATGCTGTGGATGAAATAGGAGATGATGAAGGTGTTAGAGGCATTAGAAGAGAAGGTATTGGCAGGAGGCGCAGTGACCAAGGAGGAAGCCTTGTGGCTGTATGAAAAGGCCGAGGAAGGGGCGTTGGCAGCAAGTGCAGAACGGATTCGTGCACATTTTTGCGGCAATGGCTTTGACCTTTGTACGATTATCAACGGTAAAAGTGGACGATGCAGCGAAAACTGTGCCTTTTGTGCCCAATCGAGCCATTATCATACAGGCGCCGAAACCTATCCATTAATGGATACTGCCAGTATTTTAAAAGAAGCGAAATACAATGAGGCACGAGGGGTGCGCCGCTTTGCCATTGTGACCTCTGGACGTGCCCTATCTGATGAAGATGTCAAGGAATTGTGTGACACGGTGCGTGTGCTGAAAGCAGAAACCACCCTGTCGATTTGTGTTTCTGGTGGATTACTCGGAGAAGAAGCCTTTAGAGCTTTAAAAGCGGCAGGGGTGACACGCATTCACAACAATCTTGAGGCCTCTGAAGGCTATTTCAAAAATGTTTGCACTACCCATACCTTTCAAGACAAGGTGCGCACCATTCGTGACGCCCAAAAGGTCGGCTTGGAGGTTTGTAGCGGTGGCATTTTTGGATTGGGGGAAGGCATTGAAGACCGCATCGATATGGCCTTTTCCTTGCGTGACCTTGGGGTAGACAGTGTGCCCCTCAATATGCTCAATCCGATTCCAGGCACTCCCTTTGAAGGCGTACAGGTGCTTGATGCAGCAACCATGAAACGCTTGGTGGCCGTTTATCGCTTTATTCTGCCCAAAACGCCGATTCGTTTGGCTGGGGGCAGAGGTTTGTTGGTGGACAATGGCCGAGGCTGTTTTGAAAGTGGGGCCAATGCCCTTATCACTGGGGATATGTTGACAACCACAGGCACGACCATTGAAACAGACAGAAAGACCATTGATGACTTGGGATTTGAGGTGACCTTACTATGAGTTCGGTTTTTATTACAGGGACTGGTACGGATGTAGGCAAAACCTATGTGACTGCGTGTGTTATAAAGGCCATGCGTGAAAAAGGCATCCAAGCAGGATATTACAAGGCGGCGGTGTCTGGGGCAGCAAGTATTGCAGAAAGTGATGCAGGCTTTGTGAAACACTTTTGCAATCTCCCTCAGGAGGATGAAAGCCTTTTAAGCTATCTCTATGAAACCCCTGTGTCGCCACATCTTATTGCAGAAAAAGAGCAGCGTCCTGTTTCCCTCGATGTGGTGAAGAGGGATTTTCTAAAAGTGGCAGCGCAACACGAGGTGATGGTCATGGAAGGCAGTGGTGGGATTCTCTGCCCGTTGACACGTCATGCCGATGGCCGTCTGTTGATGCTAGAAGAGGTGATTCAAGCCCTTGCATTGCCCTGCTTGGTGGTGGCAGACGCAGGCCTTGGCACCATCAATGCGACGGTACTGACCATTGAGCATCTTCAAAGGGTGCAGATTCCAATCGTGGGTGTGATTCTGAATCATTATGAGGATACTTGGATGCACAGGGACAATTGGCAGGTCATCGAAGCCCTTTCTGGGGTGCCTGTGGTAGCAACGGTGGCCACAAATGGTGCCTTGCAGGTTTATCGTGACTTTTTAGGATTGGAGGTCGACCATGACTAAAGACGCATCTTTGGCAGCACGTGATTTGGCGCATATTTGGCATCCTTGCTCACAAATGAAGGACTATGAAACCTTGCCGCCCATCATCATTGACCATGGCAAAGGGGTTTTTCTTTATGACAAAGAGGGCAAAGACTATATTGATGTGGTGAGCTCTTGGTGGTGCAATTTATTAGGGCATTGTCACCCCACCATCAATGCTTCTATCAAAAATCAGTTGGACCGCTTAGAGCATGTTATTTTTGCGAATTTTTCCCATGAGCCTGCCATCGCACTTTGTGAAAGATTGTTAGAGATTTTGCCAAAGGGGTTGAGTCGTTTTAATTTCTCAGACAACGGCTCTGCCGCAGTGGAGTGTGCCTTGAAGATGGCTTTTCAATACCAACAACAAACAGGCGCCCCTGAACGCACACGCTTCATGTGTTTGAGTGAGGGGTACCATGGGGAAACCATTGGTGCACTTTCTGTAGGTGCATTGGATTTGTATGCAAAGATTTACGAGCCAATGCTCATGGATACCTTACATATTCCAGCCCCAGATTGCTATCGCTGTCCCTATGGATTGCATCGAGACAGCTGCCAAGGCGAATGTATTGTGGCCGCCGAAAAGAAATTTGAAGCCTATGGGGCAGAAACGTGTGCGCTGATTATTGAGCCTTTGCTACAGGGAAGTGCAGGGATGCGTATGTATCCGCCAATTTATCTCAAGAAATTGCGCAAGTTGTGTGATCGCTACGGGGTGCTTCTCATCGCTGATGAAATTGCTACAGGCTTTGGACGCACTGGCAAATGGTTTGCCTGTGATCACGCAGAGATTTCTCCAGATATCATCTGCCTTTCTAAAGGGCTCACAGGTGGCTATATGCCAATGGCCATCACTGTTACCACAGAGGCGATTTATCAGGCGTTTTATAGCGATTACAATGAGGGCAAGGCCTTTATGCATAGCCACACCTATAGTGGCAACCCTCTTGGCTGTAGTGCGGCGCTAGGGGTTCAGCAGGTGCTTCAAGAGGAGCACATTCTCGAAAAAGCCCAAGCCCGTGCACCGTATTTGCATAAAGGGCTATTGGAAGCTTTTGGCGCGCATCCAAATGTGGGAGAAATTCGCCAGTTGGGACTGATCAATGCTGTGGAGCTGGTGGCAGATAAGAAAACAAAGCGTGCCTTTGACCCTAAAAAGCGCACTGGCTATGTGATTTATAAGGAAGCCCTCAAGGAAGGCTTGCTGCTTCGTCCCTTGGGAGATGTCCTCTATTTTAATCCGCCTCTCGTGATCACAGAGGAAGAAATGGATTTGGCTATTTTGAGAATGAAAAGAGCGTTTTACAAGGTTCTTTAGGTATGATAAGATGGTGCTTGAAAGTCTGTTCAAGCACCATCTTTTTATGCAGGCAATTTTTTAAATAGACTCTTTTTAGTGTATATTTTTAATATAAAGTAACATGAAAGAAAGAGGGACAAAAATGAAATTTATTTCTTGGAATGTCAATGGTCTACGCGCGCTGATGGGCAAAGGCTTTCTTGACATTTTTGATACATTTGATGCAGATATTGTGGCGCTACAGGAAACAAAGCTTCAGCCACACCAAATTGAGCTAGAGATTCCAGGCTATACCATTCATTTCAACAGTGCAGAAAAGAAAGGGTATTCTGGTACCGCTATTTTTACACGTGTAAAGCCATTGGCCATTATTGATGGCATTGGCATTCCTGAAATGGACAACGAGGGGCGTGTGATTACCTTAGATATGGGCAGTTACTATTTTGTGACCACCTATACCCCAAATGCCAAAAGCGAATTGGCACGTTTGGACTATCGCATGGAATGGGACGATGCATGGCGAGACTATCTTTCTCGTTTAAAGAAAGAAAAGCCTGTGATTGCTTGTGGGGACCTCAATGTCGCCCACACAGAAATCGACTTAAAAAATCCAAAAACCAACCGACGCAATGCCGGCTTTACCGATGAAGAGCGTGGAAAATTTACGGAGCTTTTGAATGCAGGCTTCATTGATACCTGGCGTCATCAGCACCCTGGTGTAGAGCAGGTGTATTCTTGGTGGAGCTACCGTTTTAAAGCCCGTGAAAAGAACGCTGGGTGGCGGATTGATTATTTCGTTGTCAGTGACGATTTAGAAGATAAGATTGTTTCAACAGATATCCATACTGATATTTTTGGCTCTGACCACTGTCCAGTAGAATTGGTGGTAGAAGGCCTTTAAAATAAAGACGAAAGAAGAGGGCGTAGATGTTAATGAATCGTTTGAAACGTGATATTGAAGTTGTTTTTGAACGTGACCCTGCCGCAAACTCCATTTTGGAAATTGTGCTAAATTATCCAGGGTTGCATGCCATTTGGGCACATCGTTTGACACACCGTCTTTATCGATGTCATCTCAAAGTCTTAGCACGTTTTCTTTCCCAAGTGGCACGCTTCTTTACCCAAGTAGAAATTCATCCAGGGGCCACCATTGGTGAAGGGCTATTCATTGACCATGGCTGCGGTATTGTCATTGGTGAAACCGCCATTATCGGCGATAACGTCACCCTTTATCAAGGAGTCACCCTTGGGGGAACAGGCAAAGAAAGCGGCAAACGCCACCCAACCATTGGCAATCACGTGATGATTTCAAGTGGCGCCAAGGTGCTAGGCAATATCAATATTGGCGACCATGTAAAAATTGGCGCAGGCTCTGTGGTGCTCAATGATGTGCCAGCAAATTGTACCGTTGTTGGTATTCCTGGGAAAGTGGTGGTGCAGGATGGGGTGCGTGTGCGTCAAGATGCCCATCATGTGGATTTAGACCACAATGCCTTACCAGACCCTGTGGGAGATATGCTTGGTCAATTGAGCAAGCGTTTAGGGGCGATAGAGAAACAATTAAAAACATTGGAGGAAGAGCTGTGAGCCAAGTTGTTATTTATAATACACTCGAAAAAAAGAAGATGCCATTTGAACCTCTTGAACCAGGAAAGGTCAAGATGTATGCTTGTGGCCCAACGACCTACAATTACATCCATCTAGGAAATGCGCGTCCAATCGTGGTTTTTGATACAGTGCGCCGTTATTTTGAATACCTTGGCTTTGATGTCAATTATGTGTCCAACTTCACCGATGTGGATGATAAGATTATCAACCGTGCCAACGAAGAAGGAAAAGACCCTGTGGCATTGGCCGCTTATTACATTGATGCCTTTTTTGAGGATGTGCAGGCCCTCAATGTGTTGCCAGCAACCACCCATCCAAAGGTCAGCGAAAATATTCCAGAAATCATTGCCTTTGTGAAAGGGCTGATTGATAAAGGCTATGCGTATGCCCTTGATAATGGGGATGTCTATTATTCTGTGCGTAAATTTAAAGACTACGGTAGACTCTCTGGTCGTGACATCAATGACTTGCTCAGTGGGGCCCGTGTTGAAGTTGATGATAAAAAACAAGATCCCCTCGATTTTGCATTGTGGAAAAGTGCAAAGCCAGGAGAACCATCATGGACTTCTCCATGGGGAGAAGGACGCCCTGGCTGGCATATTGAATGCTCTGCCATGAGTGAAAAATATCTTGGTGAAACCTTTGATATTCACGGTGGTGGGCAAGACCTTATTTTCCCGCATCACGAAAATGAAATCGCACAAAGCTGTGCCCTTCATGGCACCGAAATGGCCCGCTACTGGATGCACAATGGTTTTATCACCATCAATCAAGAAAAAATGAGTAAATCCAAAGGCAATTTCTTTATGCTGCGTGATATTCTGGCACGTTTTGCCCCAGAAATTGTACGCTTCTATTTATTGAGCGTGCATTATCGCAGTCCATTGGATTTTGATGATGAAAAAATTGAAGCAGCAGGACGTGGCTTAGAGCGCTTGCAAAATGCCTATCAAGCAAGCCTAAAGGCTCTTGGCTTGGCTATTCAAGTTGCTGATGAAGAAACCACCGCTCTCAAAGCACAAGTGGTTGCGACCAAAGAAGGCTTTGAAGCAGCGATGAATGATGATTTCAATACAGCATTGGCCATTTCTACCCTTTTTGATTTGGCAAAGAGCATTAATGTCTACTTGAAAAAAGAACAATTTGATGCCGTTGCCCTCAAAGAAGCGAATACCACCCTCCACACCTTGGCAGGGGTGCTCGGCTTGGTTTTAGAAGAAAAACGTCAAGAGGATAGTGGCTTGGTAGAAGCGTTGATGGATATCATTGTTGGCATTCGTACCAATGCACGTGCCAATAAGGATTTCAAAACCTCTGATGAGATTCGTGATGCCCTTGCACCATTAGGCATTGTCCTTGAAGACAGCAAGGCAGGCACCACCTGGAAATATGAAAAATAATCACTGATGAATGATGCGACATGTTTATCCTCCGAATGCCATGGGTATAATTTTTATAGCAACGCTAGAAACAAAAATAATATATAAAAACGACATTTAAAATTTGGAGGATTTAGAGATGAAACAATTAAAATTATTCCGTAATAAAGAAAACAAGAGCATTGTAGAAGTGGTTGTTGAAAACGAAGGCTTCAAGCTTTGTGATGACTATCAAGAATTAAAAGCAAACAGCACTGATGCTGCTGGTGAAAAACACGTTCCAGTTGTGGAAGTGGCTGGCAATACCGTGACTGTTAAAGTTGGCGAAGTTGCCCATCCAATGACTGAAGAACATTTGATTAACTTTATCATTCTTCATACTGAAAAAGGTTTCCAACGTGCAGACCTTACCGCTACTGATGCACCAGAAGCTGTATTTGAACTTGCTGATGGAGACAAAGCAATTGCAGCTTATGAATACTGCAACTTGCATGGCCTTTGGGTAAAAGAAGTTTAATTTAGCAAATGATTAATAAAAAAAGACGACACCTTGGTGTCGTCTTTTTTATTGTGCGATTTCTGCAAGTGAAGCCAAAGTCACAGATTGCAGGGTGTGATCAATATTTTGTTGAACAGCGTCAAAAACACGATGGACACTGCAGCAATTTGGATTGATGCGGTTGCATCCGCCATCTGGGGCTGTACAAGCGTTAAAGATAAAGTCATCATTCATCACATGAATAATATCAAATAAAGTAATATTTTCTGGTGGCGTGGTCAAAACATATCCCCCACGTTTTCCTTGGAAGGAAACGATATAACCTGCTTCTTTTAGACGTGGTACAATCTTTAGAAAATAGTTGTAGGGAATATGCATTTTTTCAGAGATGATTTTACCCGAACAACTATCATCAGGTGCAAAGAGGGGATTGGGGTCATAGTAATTTGATAAATAAAGCATGATACGTATAGCATAGTCTGTTGTGATGTTCAGAGACACTTCTTTTTCCTCCTCCCAATTCATATAAGAGCATAAAAATATTTTGAAGACCATATAAATTTTCTTACGACTTATATTTCGTTATTTTATCAAATTTTAGATAAAATTACCACAGAAAATTAATGTGTCACTTTTTTTGAATTTATAACAACATTCACTTATACCTATGGCGAGGGTCCCCTGCTGTGCTATAATAAAAAGGACACAGATTTTTGATTTCAATAAAAAACAATAGGCAGCTATTGAATAAGGGAGTGTTTATTTTGCAACGCTATTCGTTGTTGTTGAAGCGTGGGGCAGCTGTGCTCGTACTGCTTGCAATGGTGTGTTCACTGTTTGTGGCTGGCACACGTATTAAAACCGAACAAGAATATAAAACAGTCAATATAATGGTGAATGAGGCCGATGTAAGGGCCCTTGCCAATGGCAATAATCTCAGCAATGAAGAAATGCTGATGATGCTCAAGGAACAAGGTGTCAGCCAGTTGCTTTTTAAAGAAAGCAGCTTAGGCAGCTTGGACATGGCAGGGGATGTTCTGATTGTCAAAGGGGCCGCTATTGACACAGTGACGATGCGTGACCAATTACCAGCAGAGTTACCTCGTCATCCAGGCAATTATTATGTGATTGTGCTTAACAATGCATGGAAAGAGCAGGTGCTCAAAGAAGTCACTGCTAAAGTAGCAGGGGCCAAAGCCTATGATGGTACTATTGGTGTGGTGACCATTCCTTCTAGTGTGGATGCCAATGGTGTGGAACAAAGCGCTGCCAAACAGAGCATTGAAAAAATTGGTGTGGGTTTTGATAAAGCATGGGCACAACAAGTGGCCAATTCAAATATGGCTATTGTGGCACAAGTAAGCAGTTGGAAAAAACCAACCGATGATGCTTTGCGTCTTTTAGCAGAGGATATTAAATCTTTGCCAAATCTAGCATTGCTGATGTTCAATGATAAAGACCTTCCTGGGTATCCTAAAAAAATTGAAGATTTCTATCAATTACTAATCGATGAAAAAGGAAAACCGATTGCACCGATTGGACAAATTGAATTTAGCAATCAAAAAGGATTTAATAGTTTAGCGCTACTGATGAATAAAGACGTTGTGCGTCTACACACGATTTCCAATCAGGAAATGAGCAAGTTTGAAGGGGAAACGCAAGCACAGCTTGCCAGTGGCATGGTTGAGGCCATTGATCGTTGGGATTTAGCAGCACGTGAACGCAATATGCGTGCCCTATTGGTACGTTTTTTTGATATTGACGCACCAGGTAGTAGTTTGCAAACCAATCTCACCTATTTGAGTCATATCAAAGACAATTTGAAACAAGCAGGATTTACTATTGGTGGGGACTATCAACAAATGGATTCCCTGCAAGTGAACAACTTTGTTCGTGAAGTTATCGGTATCGGTATTTGTGCAGGTATTATGTTGCTTTTATTGGAATTGGGCTTACCGCTTTTGGCAGCTGTTGGCTTTGTGGGGTCGGCGCTGTGCTGGCTTGTGCTGTATCAATTCGCACCGACAAGCGCCCAACAAATAATGGCATTGCTTTCTGTGATGGTGTTCCCAATTTATTCTTGTCTACACTTCTTGCCAAAACGTGCCCTTTCTTTGCCACAGGCCTTGGCCAAGCTATTACAGCTTTGTGCAGTCAGTGCCGTTGGTGCCTTGTTGATGGTAGGGGTGTTAAGCGATAAGCTGTTCATGCTTAAGATGAGCCAATTTATTGGTATCAAGCTGGCGCATGTGGTGCCAATTTTGGTGGTACCATTTGTATTGTATATTGTACGTGACAAAAAACCATTGACATTATGCCGTACTCTCATCAATAAAGCCCTTGATTATAAATGGGCCATCCTTTTTGCGATTCTAGCAGTTGCGCTCTTTATCTATGTGGCTCGTACAGGCAATTCTAGTGCAAAATTATCAGACGGTGAGCAAGGCATGCGCCAATTCCTCACGGATTACCTTGGGGTGCGTCCTCGCAGTAAGGAATTTTTGATTGGCTATCCACTGTCTGTTTTGTATTTGATGTATGCACCAAAGCATAAGAGCTTATGGGTGCTGACCATTCCATTGGTGATAGGACAAGTATCTCTTGTTAACACTTATGCACATATTCATACACCTTTATTGATTTCTTTACAACGTAGCTTCAATGGTCTTTTACTAGGCATTATTGTTGCTGTGATTTTGGTGGCAGTTGTGGCACTAGCAAAGAAATTTGTGAGATGGTGCGTGATGAAGCTAGAAACAATTGAAAGCACACGTTAGGAGAGTGAGGTATGAAAAAAAATGTGGCGTTAAGCGGCTATTATGGCTTTCGTAATGCAGGAGACGATGCCGTTTGTTTTGCCATTATTGAAGCATTGCGACAAGAAATGAAGGAATGCAATATCACTGTGCTTTCCAATGATGTTGCATTGACAGAAGCAGCCTATGGTGTACATGCAGTGAACCGTTGGCAGCCAGTGAAGGTTTTTAAAACGCTTTTAAAAAGTGATGTGCTCATTAGCGGTGGCGGTAGCTTGATTCAGGATGTGACCAGTAAAAATGGTTATTTGTATTACCTTGGCATCATTCTGATGGCAAAGCTTACTGGCACAAAAGTGGTCATTTATAGCCAAGGGGTCGGCCCGTTGATTCATAAACGCACCCAGCAATTGACAGCTTTTGCTTTCAATCGTGCCCATGCCATCTTTGTCAGAGATGAAGCATCCGCCGGGCTCTTAAAGAGCATTGGTGTAAAGAAAAAAATTGAAGTGGTGCCAGACCCTGTGCTCGGTATCCAAGAAAGCACCTTTAGCGATGTAGATGCAAAAGCCCAATTAAAGCGTCAAGGTTGGCGAGGGGATTGTCCGTTGGCACTGATTGCTTTGCGTGAATGGCAAGATGAAGACCATGTGAGAGATTTTGCTGCCCAAGGAGATTATTTGGTACAGCAAGGCTATGAGGTTGCCCTGCTGGCAATGCATCATGGCCAAGATGGAGCCATCTCCCAAGCAGTTGCTGGGCACATGCAGGAGCGTGCCTTTGTCTTAAATGAAGCTTATCCAACACCAACTCTTTTTGGCTTTTTTGCCCAAGCCACACTGGTGGTGGGGATGCGCTTGCACGCATTGATTATAGGGGCAGCACTAGGGAAAAAAATCATGGCAATCAGCTATGACCCCAAGGTCGATGCTTTTATGGCGATGATGAAGAATCAAGCAGTGATTCCTTATGGGTCTGTCAATGCAGACTTACTTATAGAAAAAACAGCGCAATGCCTGGAAGCTGATGCTGTAGAGAGCAAAGAATCCCTTCAGACACTGAAAGGGCGATGCTATTTGCCAGCAAAGCGTTGTAGAGGGTTGCTAGAAAAATAAATAATATATTAAATGCTTGAATTTATGAATCTGTCTGACTACAATAGATATGTGATAGACTAAGTGAAATTTAAAATGTTGGATGTGATGGTGTGTTCAAAGAAATGCTATTAGTCGCAGTGTGCGCTTTTGCATTAACCGCTTTTTTTGTACCAATAGTGAAATTGCTTGCCATGCAAATTGGTGCAGTTGATAAGCCAAGTGCACGCAAGGTGCATCAGAAGACAATGCCACGTATGGGTGGCCTTGCCATATATGGGGCGTTCTGGATTGTGACCTTTACGTTTTTGGTGTCTAGCAAACCGATGCAAGGCTTCTTTCTTGGTGCCACTCTGCTGATTTTTGTAGGGATTGTAGATGATATTACTGATATGCCTGCAAAGCTTAAGCTATTAGGGCAAATTTTTGCAGCATGTATTGTCACCTTGGGTGGCATTCGTATTGAATTTGTAACAGGCTTTTTCCAATCGAGCATGATTCATCTCGAATGGTTAAGTGTGCCAGTCACTGTTATTTGGATTGTTGGGATTGTTAATGCTGTCAATTTAATCGATGGTCTAGATGGCTTGGCAGCAGGGGTGTCAGGCATTAGTGCCACCACCCTAGCAGTGGTTTCGATGATTAATGGCGATGGCGATACCGCCATTTTGTGCTTTATACTGGCAGGCGCTTGTGTTGGATTCTTGGTCTATAATTTTCATCCAGCTTCCATCTTTATGGGTGACACAGGCTCCATGTTTTTAGGGTACACCCTTGCCATTCTTTCTATTATGGGAACGGCAAAAGGTGTGACTTTTGTCTCTGTATTTATTCCTATATTGGTTTTAGGTATTCCTATTTTTGATACCTTGTTTGCGATTGTACGTCGTATGATGGCAAATAAGCCGATTTTTGAAGCAGATAAGGCGCATTTGCACCATTGTCTGTTGGCGCGAGGCTTGAGCCATCGCAGCACTGTATTGTTCATTTATGGCATTAGTGTGGGGTTATCCATTTGTGCCCTTATTGTGAATGAATTGACGAGCGCACAAAGCTTTTTAGTGATGGTAGCCGCAATTACCATCCTATTAGTGGGTGCGAATAAGCTAGGCATTCTAGGAAATGCTTATAAAAATACAAAAGAAAAAAACAACAAGGGGAGAAAATAATGACAAAGAAAAATATCTTGATTGCAGTTTTCAGTGCCATTTTATTAGGTGTATTACTTGGCTGTGCCATTGGTCTCATTGGCGGCTTCTTCACAGGCAATGACGCTGCCAATGTACAACAAACAACCACTAAAACCACCGTTGAAGAGGAAAAAGCAAAGAAGGCTGAAGCAAAGAAGGCTGCTGAAAAGACGGTGAAAGAAGCAAAGAAAAGCACCGCTAGTGACAAAGAAAAAGACAAAACTGAAAAATCCACTAAAAGTGAAAAAACAACAGATAGTGAAAAGAAAGATACGACAAGCAAAGACACCACCAATAGTACAGCAAGCCAATCCAATCAAGAAAGCACTGAAAGCGGATCTGGTAACACCGCTGCTGCAACAGGAAAGTCTCGCATTGCCACTGATGGTACGCCATTAAACCTTCGTGCGTCTTCTGATGCCAACAGTAATATTATTGGATCTATTGGCAACGGTCAAAGCGTCACTGTACTTGAAACAGTAGGCGGCATGACTCATATCCGTACTGCAGGTGGACAAGAAGCATGGGTAGCATCTGCATATGTCGCAAGCTAATAAGGGTATAAGATTTTTAGGTAGTTTATAAAAATCTCGATATACAGTAAATAAAGGAGGAATAGAGTATGGAAAAGAATGAAGTGTATACTTTCAATGAAGAAGCAAAAACCATTATGGATGAAGCAGTGGTAGAACAATCCTATTTACCAATTTGCAAAGCAGTCACTGTAGCCCTCGCTGTGATTGGCCTCATCTTGTTAAGTGCGTTCTTCAAAAGCGAAAAAGCAAGAAAGCTTGCGAAGAAACAAGCAGCTAAAGCTGCAAAAATGGCAGGCAAGGCAACCTGCTGCAAATTTTTCAAAAGAAAATAAGACTGCGTGATAGCGTTCAGTCATAAAAAAGAAGTCTCCTGCTTATGCAGAAGACTTCTTTTTTTATGATGGGATATATCCTTTAATTTATTGAGTACGCTCAAATAAGTAGTTAAGAT
>CAMYDW010000017.1 GCA_947254645.1 uncultured Peptococcaceae bacterium
CTAATATTGCGTTCATATCAATGGTTTGTCATTATCTTACTACTACAAACCATTCTAATATTTTTCAACAGTTGTTTAATTGTCAGAGGATTTTTTCTCGTGAAATCCTCGACAAGCAGTGCTCTTAAAGGAATTCGTTACAAGAGTTTACGACTTTCATATTTTGTTTGTAAGTTATTTTTTTCACAATTTTTTATTATTTTAAAATTATATTTTTATTGTTTTTTAGATATAAAATGAAAGTGCTCTTATTTCCCTAATGATTGTAGGTATAAGGTTTTGGGTATGTTTTGATATGATATATTATAAATTTTAGGTATACATGATGATAAATCATTAAACTCAAAATCACCTAGGAGGATTATCTTATGAGTAAACGTATTATCATTGTTGGTGGTGTGGCAGGTGGGGCATCTTGTGCGGCACGCTTGCGTCGCTTAGATGAAACAGCAGAAATTTTACTTTTTGAACGTGGTGAGTATATTTCTTTTGCAAACTGTGGCTTGCCATATTATATCGGTGGCGTTATTCCAAAGCGCGAAAACCTATTGGTACAGTCCGAAGAAACCATGTCTAAATGGTTCAATCTCCAAATTTTTTCCCAAACCGAAGTCCTTTCTATTGCTAAAGATGAAAAAACGGTGGAAGTAAAAGATTTACGCACTGGTGAAAGTCGCACTGAAAAATACGACACCTTGATTTTGTCACCAGGGGCTGCGCCAATTGTGCCACCACTCCCTGGCATTGAAGAAGCAAAGGGTCGTCTCTTTACTTTGCGCAATATTGCCGATGTGGATGCGATTAAATCCTTCATTGATACCCAAGCACCAAAACGTGTTGCTGTTGTTGGTGGTGGGTTTATTGGTATGGAAATGGTTGAAAATCTTCGCCATTTACAGCTTGAAGTCCATGTGGTAGAAGCGACCCCTCAAGTGATGGCACCATTTGACCCTGAAATGGTAAGCTTGATCCATGCAGAGCTGCAAAAGAACAATGTCAACTTACACCTTGGCACTGCTTTAGAACGTTTTGAAAATGAAGGCAGACATTTGCTTCTCTCTGATGGCACCTCCCTCGATGTGGATTGCACCATCTTAGCCATTGGGGTACGTCCTGAAAATAGCCTTATTAAAAATGCCGGGATTGCTGTTGGTGAACGTGGCGGCATTCTTGTCGACGATCAATTTAAGGTGATTGGCGCAGAAGACATCTATGCTATTGGCGATGCCATTCAAGTACGTGACCTTATTTTCCAAGAGCCTGCACAAATTCCATTGGCTGGCCCTGCCAATCGCCAAGGCCGCATGCTTGCTGATATCCTTTCTGGAAAAGACAAACACTATAAAGGCACCTTAGGCAGTTCTATTGTACGTGTCTTTAGCCTCACTGCTGCAAGCACTGGTAAAAACGAAAAGCAGCTCAAGGCCATGGAAGTACCATATCTTTCTATGCACCTTTATCCAGCAAACCATGCCATGTATTATCCAAATGGTGCACAAATGTCCCTCAAAGTATTGTATGCACCAGAAGATGGCAAAATTTATGGTGCACAAGCCATTGGTGCTGGTAACGGCATTGATAAAACGATTGATATCATCGCAACAGCGATTCATGCGGGTCTTTCTGTATTTGAGTTGGCAGATTTAGAACTTTGCTATGCACCACCATTCTCAACCGCAAAGGCGCCAGTGAACTTTGCAGGCTATATCGCAGAAAATACTGCAAATGGTGAAAAATATTTCGATGATATTTTAAAAATTGATGAGATGGCAGATGACAACATTTACATTCTGAATGTCAGCACCAAAAAAGAACATGAAAAAGACCATCTGCCAAATGCTTTAAATATTCCGCTGCATGAATTGCGTGACCATCTTGATGAATTGCCAAAAGACCAACCAATCTACGTCCATTGTTTCATTGGCTTGCGTGGTCATATTGCCAGTCGTATTCTACAAAATAATGGTTTTGATGCCATCAATATTGCTGGTGGCTTAAAGCTCTATCAACAAAGCAAGGCTTAAGCCTGCAACCATGAAAATCTTGCAATAAAATTCATACTATACAAATGAGAGTGATGTGCTATACTAAATAATAGCACTAGGGGCGTCTGTTAGCAGACTGAGAATGCACTCTTTGAACCTGATCTGGGTCACACCAGCGTAGGAAAGTGTATGATTGTTTTTAACGCCTGCTATGTGCAGGCGTTTTTTATTTCACATTGTAAGGAGGGAATTTCTTATGAATCAAACAAAAAAGCTTGTAACAGCTGGCTTATTTATTGCCATCAGTGTCATCTTCAATTCACTCATTGTCTTTCCAATCGGCTTGGCAAAGGTTGCACCCGTTCAGCATTTCATGAATGTGTTGACAGCCATTTGGCTTGGACCTTGGTATGCGGTGGCGTGTGCATTTATGACATCTATTATCCGTAACATGATGGGCACTGGCTCTATTTTGGCTTTTCCTGGTAGCATGATTGGCGCATTGTTTGCAGGCTTGATGTACCAAAAGTTCAAAAAAATCAGCCTTGGCGTCCTTGGGGAAGTCGTTGGTACTGGCCTCTTTGGCTCCATTATTGCTGCTTTAATGGCTTTGCCATTTTTAGGAAAAGAAGTGGCACTCTTCGGCTTCTTGCCAAGCTTCCTTGTTTCTTCCACTGTGGGTGCTGTTGTTGCAGCAGTCCTCTTAAAAGCCTTTGAAAAACGTGGTTTATTAAACAAAAAATAATATCTTGCAAAAAGGGAGTAAATTATGAGTTATCAAACAAAATCTGTCCCTCAAGCCTTAACCATCGCTGGCAGTGATTCTGGCGGCGGTGCTGGCATTCAAGCGGACTTAAAAACTTTTCAGGAACGTCTCGTATTCGGTACTTCAGTTATTGTGGCCATCACTGCGCAAAATACCCAAGGGGTACACGGCATTCACAAAATCCCTGTACCAATGATTGAAGCTCAATTAGAGGCGGTTTTCAGCGACTTTGATATCCATGCACTAAAAACTGGCATGCTGCCAGATATTGATACCATGCATGCCGTTGCTGATTTTCTCCAAAAGCATGCAGACATCCCTGTTGTGGTTGACCCAGTGATGATTGCCAAGGGAGGTGCCTCTCTCATGGAGAATGAAGCAGCCCAAACGTTAATTGATCGAATCCTGCCACTGGCCACTGTCTTAACGCCAAATGTGCCAGAAGCAGAAGTCATTACTGGCATCACCATCAAAAACTTAGATGATTTGCTAGAAGCAGCAAAGAAGATTCAAAGCATGGGCGTCAAAAACGTGGTCATTAAGGGTGGCCATCGCCTCGAAACAGAAAATGCTGAAGACATTCTGATTACTGAAGATGGCGAAGTGTTCCACTTTGCCTCTGAACGCATTGATACGGTGCGCACCCATGGCACTGGCTGCACCTATTCTGCCTGTATTACCGCAGAGCTTGCCAAAGGTGCCAGTGTCAAAGAAGCGGTGCAAACCGCAAAAGCCTTTATTGCAGCAGCCATTAAAGATGGGATTGAAGTTGGTCATGGACATGGACCAACCAACCATTGGGCTTATCGTCAAGTGGAAGGAGAAAAATAATGAGTGAACAACCTCGTACATCTGTCACAACAAACGGATTGCTTTGGCTCGGAGCAGCTATTTCTATTGCAGAAATTTGGACTGGCACCCTTTTTGCCCCACTCGGTTGGAGCAAGGGCCTACTTGCCATATTGATTGGACATATTATTGGTGGGGTGATGCTATTTTTAGCTGGCCGCATTGGTGCTGAAACTGGTCGCACAGCAATGGGCACCCTCAAAATTGCCTTTGGCGAAAAAGGTGGTCTATTCTTTTCTGTACTCAACGTTTTGCAATTGGTCGGTTGGACTGCTGTCATGATTGTCAGCGGTGCGAGCGCCATCAACATCCTCATCGGTCGTGCAGATGCCAGTGTCATTGGCGGCTGCGTCCTCATCGGCCTGCTCATTGCCGCATGGATGTTTTACGGCCCACAATCCTTTGGTAAAATCAACTCTCTCGTGGTGCTTGCGTTGGCAGCCCTTTGCCTTTTCCTGAGCTATCGTGTGGCCACCACCGATATCATCATCAATCAAACCTTTGAAGCCTTGAGCTTTGGCGCTGGAGTAGAGTTGGCAGTGGCAATGCCATTGTCTTGGTTGCCTGTTATTTCTGACTACACCTCTCGCGCTGAAAAGCCAGTGCTTTCAAACACCCTCGGCAACATCACTTATTTCATTGGCTCTTGCTGGATGTTTACCATCGGCATGGGCTCTGCTATCATCACTGGCTACACCGACTTGTCCATGCTCATGCAAATGATGGGACTTGGGGTGATTGGGTTAGGCATCATTGTCCTTTCCACCGTCACCACCACCTTCCTTGATGCCCGTTCTGCGGCAATCAGCTTTGGTACCATTTCCGATGCCATCCCTGAGCGCACCCTTGCCCTCATTGTCACTGCCATTGGGACCCTGATTGCTTGCCTGGTACCAAGTACCTCTTATGAATCCTTCCTTTACCTCATCGGCTCTTGCTTCACACCGATGGTTGGTATTTTGTTGACAGAGTATTATCTGCTTCGTCACAAAGAGGTGCGCACTAGCATCAATGGCATCAACTTTGTCATCTGGTGCATTGGTTTTGTGATTTATCGCATTGTATTGGGATTCACACCAATAACAGGCATCACCTTACCAGTGGTTCTCTTTATTGCAGCACTCACCTATGTGGTTCATAAGGTGCTAAAAAAATAAATTAAAAAAATCCTGTCTTATAAGACAGGATTTTTTTATGACTGAAAGCCTTTGAGTCTCGGCGGCGTGCTGGTGTGGGCCCCTAGATGCTTCTCCATCCATAAAATGCCATACCAACGATTAAATTTAAAACCACAGCGTTCAAAAATGCCCACGCGACGATAGCCCATGTGCTCGTGGAAACGCTCGCTGTCTTTTGGCAGATAAGGGTCGCCCTCCTCTGCATAAGCAATAGCCACATTCACATTCAACACCCCTTGTGCACGCAAGGCCGCTTCTAAAGCCTCATACAATAGCTTGCCAATGCCTTGGCCATGATACCCTTGGTCGATATAAATAGAGGCTTCCACGGCCCATTGATAAGCGGTTCTATCGTTGTGAAAAGGCGATGCATAGGCATAGCCAACGATTTGTCCTTCTTTTTCAGCAACAAGATAGGGATATTTTTTCAAAATCGTCTTTATGCGTTCCGAAAAATCCGCCACACTTGGGCAATCATATTCAAAGGTAATCGCAGTATGCTCAATATAAGGGGCATAAATCTCCCTCAGTCTACTCGCATCTTCAAGCTTTGCCACACGTACGATACACGCCATCCGATCACTTCCCATCAAGATTATTTTTCTGGCAAGAATAACATAAAAGCACACACCTTGCAAGGCGTGTGCTTTTATTAGCGTTTTTCCTCGTGAGAGGAATCTTTATTAATGAGACGCTCTACTTTACCAGTTCGGTCGTAAAAGCCTGCCCAAGGGGCATTATTCATCAGCGACTTGTCTTTTTTTTGCAAGCTCAACATATGACGGAACCCTTTGAACCAATTGTAGCCTTTCATATAAACGACCTCCTATCTTACTATATATATATTTTACAAGATAAAAGGTCTTAAATAAAGCACTTCTTAAAATGGCGTACGATAAACGGCCAAGCGATTGTTGAGTTTTTTCAAGAAAGGCAAGGTGCCAAAAAGCCATGTGCCTAGATTATATTTTTTCATCTCTTTGTTAAAGCTCTCTTCTTTAACAAAAACCAATTCAGGATGATAATGCGCCACTTCCCTACCGTCAACAACGCCCCACTGAAAATTTGCTTTGGTGTGCTTGACGGTTTCATGGCGACGACCTTGCTTGGCAACGGCTGGATGCATGAGCTCTACCACAAGAATCAGTTTTTTAAAGTGACCAATAAGCTGATGGAGCATTTTTTTAACTTCCTCTTCACTAAAATACATCAATACCCCCTCAATAATGATAATGGTCACCCCATCTGACGGTATAAGATGCAGCCAATCTGTTTCCAGTGCCGAGCCTACAATATTTTTTTCACGTGCACTGTCGCTAAAAAATTGTCGGCGCACTGCCATTGCATCGGGCAGGTCCACATTCCACCATCGTACCCTGCCATTGTCGACACGTTGAAAGCGGTTGTCTAATCCACAACCAAGATTGATACATTGCGCCTCAGGATAAATTTTAAGCAGGTTTATCACTTCAGCGTCAAATAGGACAGTGCGTGCCACTACCCCATGATGGCTCATCGGTTTATCAAATTTTTCGCTATCAATCGCTAGCTTCTCTACTATTTCAACGGCTTTTGAATCGACAATCTTTGGGCACTTTTTTTGAGTCTCGCTAGCTTTGATAACCACTGGTATCAACATCGTTTCTTGTATATCCCCTAGTTGCATATTTGACACTCCTTTTTTATTCGTTAATTAGCTCATGCTAACTATTGCAAGTATACCACATTACATTTTTCATCACTATGATTTTATTCTCAGAAAAGTGTAAATATAGACATTGAAGGGTACTCCTCTTATTAAGAAAAATCAACGCTTTACAAGAAGGGGTTTTAATCCTTGGCAGTGGCAATTTGGTGCATCACCTCCTGCATCTTGACCCACGCCTACCTGATGACGGCTATGATTGGGCGGTGGCCTTTGACCAATACATCAAATCGTGCATCCTAAAGCACGCACATACACCCCTTTTGAATTTTAAAAGCATTGAAAATAAACAACGAGCGTTTTCTACAGACGAACATTTTTTACCACTATTAACCCTTCTCGGTGCCACTACACCAGACGATGCCATCGAGGTATGGAATGAAGCCTATGCTATGGGCAGCCTCTCGATGACGTCCTATTTATTTAGAGAACAAATTTAAAAAAAAAGGAGATTTTACGATGTCTATTATTGAATCTATTGCGACTCGCAGAACCTATTACAATATTAATAAAGAATTGCCAGTGAAGGAAGAAGTGGTAATTAGCGCCATAGAACGTGCCACAGAACTTGTCCCAGATGCTTTTAATATGAAAAGTGCCCACGTCGTTGTGGCCTTAGGAGAAAAGCAAGAGGAGCTCTGGAACACCATTTACAACACCTTCGAAGGCAAGGTGCCTCGTGAAAAAATTGACGGCTTTAAGGCAGGCTTTGGCACCATTCTTTATTTCATCAACGAAGAAAAAACCGCTGCCATGCAAGAACAGTTTGCCCTTTACGCAGCCAATTTCCCTGTTTGGGCCAACCAAGCCAATGGTATGCTTCAATTCACCATTTGGACAGCCTTGCGTGAGCTTGGGGTTGGCGCAAGCCTCCAGCACTACAACCCTGTGATTGATGACGCTGTCAAAGCACTCTTCGATGTGCCTGCACACTTTAAGCTCGTCGCTCAAATGCCATTTGGAGGCATTGTTGCAGAGCCTGAAGAAAAACATGAAGAAGATATCTCCCAACGTGTTGTTATTGCACGATAAGCCTTTTTAGATGAGGGGCGCCTCTCCCTGTCATTCCCCTCATTGAAATTGGCAACAATAATAACACGTCATATCAATAAAAAAAATCCGACTGTCCTAAGACAGTCGGATTTTTTTATTTTAATTTTGTGGTTGCTTCCACCAACGTCCAATGGGCTTTGCTGTTTTTTTTCGTTAAAATCCACGCATACCCTGGATAGTCTTTATTGGCATCTAATTTGCCTTTTAACGCCCCTTGTCGACCTGTTTGAATATTGCTTAGAACAACAATGGCTTTTTGCACCTGATACTTCTTTTCTAGGGCTTGACGATGGGTTTCATTATAGTCATCATCATACCACAAATCTGTCATTTTGCTGCCACGATAGTCTTTGCGAAAGTTTTTTTCAACTGTGCGCAAAGCAGACTGCAACTCATCTTCATTGTAATGAGAAGCATTTTCCAATTCAATTTTTGTGCTATAAGTATTGCCTTGCCCTAGAAGCTGAATCAAGGCCACCAGCAATACGCCCACTATCGCAATCAGCATGATTTTTTTCTTATTCATACATGGACTCCTTCATGGATTTCACATAGGAGAAGGCAACTTCCTCCCCCTCGTTGGCCAATATTTCTAGCCAAATTTCCAACCATTTTGCAGTCGTTGGGTGCATGAGTTTTTTTGCACCACCTTTCAAAAAATAATTCAATGGTGCATCGTTCCTATAGTTGACACCTTGGTACACCTTGCTGGCTGCAATCCGATCGCAGAACATCTCTTTTAAATAACGCAAGGGCATTTTAACAGGCTGCTTTCCCTTGCCATTGACATGATAATCCATCCAGTACTCAAAATGGTGCTTATTGCGCCCTTGATGATGCATCCATGCCAAAGAATGTCCTTTGCATTGACGTTCAATGACATTCGGACTTTTGGTGCCAATATAGTATTTTGCGCCTGGGATAAATTCCGTTGGAGAAAATTTTGATAAATCATGAAAAATACCTTGCAACGGAATCCCAACTTTGAAGCAGCATCGCCGCACTTCACGACGGTGCTGCTGTACGGTCTTAAAATGTTTAATTGGATGCCACACAATATCCCTCAACAATCTTTCTATCAAATAAACAACCTATTTTTCCTTCTAAGTGTACGCCTTTGCGCACATTCATTTCAAGAGCAAACTTAAAATTATTCAATAAAAAGCCACTGCCAAAGGGCAGCGGCTCAAAATCATGCCTTCACATTATTTATTTTTTTTACGTCTTAATACAGTGCCTGCAATCACACCACAGGAAAGGCCTGCTAATAACACATACAAAGCGATATTGGTATGGTCTCCTGTTTTAGCATTAGAGCCTTGACGTGCAGTGGCTGCTTTATTTCCTTTACCAACGGTAGATGCCACGACTTTGGTCTTATATTCAACAGCAATTTCGTGATTTTCTTTGACATTGGTAAAAGCATATTTGTTTGGATAATCTTTAATGCTGACTTCCTTCCCATCGACTTTCACGCTCTTGAGCACATAGCCGCTCTTCGGACTATATTCAATGGTCTTGGCTTCCCCTTCATTGACAGTAGCATTGCCAGTAATCGTTCCGTTGACAACGCTGGTCTTAATGGTATAAGTTGCTGCATTGCCTGGGACTTTCTCAAACTCTACCTTCAAGACTTGATTGGCGTCCACATTCGTAAAGGTATAGCTGTCCTTATAAGTAGCAATGTCCAATGGCTTGTCATTGAGGATTAAGGATTTTAAACGATAGCCTGCATCTGGTGTATAAGTCACCTTCGTGCTTTCACCTTTTTTAACGGTTAAATTTACTTCTGATTTGTCATCATTAATCTTACCATTTTTAGCAGTGACCTTGATTTCATAGTCTTTAATAGCATCCTTGTCGGCTTCATAGTAAACACTAATGTTATAATCTTTGGTCACATCGCTAAAAGTATAGCTGTTGGCGTTATTTTTCATTTCTTCAGCACTCAAAGCGCTTCCGTCAATTTCAATCTTCGCCAAATGATAGCCACTCAAACCACTATAAGTAATGGTTTTGCTGCCATTTTTGCTTACTGTTTTACTAACGTCAATTTTCCCATTGGTCACCTTTGTGGTGATGGTATAGGTATCTGTGGTTCCATTGCTTTTTTCATAAATAACCTGTAAGGAACGATCTTTGGTGACATTGGTAAAGCTATAGCTGCCACCTAAAAATGGGGTCCATTGTGCTTTTGGCACTTCAGCACCATCTAGCATCACTTTTGCCAGTTGATAGCCTGCAGTCGGCTGAAACTTCACAACCTTATTGCCACCATTAGAAACTGCTTCACTCTTATCAATGGTCCCATTGACAACAGAAAGCGCAATATTTTTCATGTTGGTTTCGCCATCTTTAGCAAAGACTGCTTCAACTCTATGATTGTCTTTGACTTGAGTAAAAGTGTAGCTGGTTGGATAATTTTTGACGGAAACAAATACCCCATCTACTTTTAAGCTCTTGAGTTTGTAGCCATCATTGGCTTTATAATTGATGGTTTTATTGGTATTGCCTGCCACATCCATCCCTGGGTCAATAGTCCCATTAGAAACCGTTGTTGTAATACGGTAGGTTGCTGAGGTTGGTTGGCTCACTGTTGGAATAGTTATATTGCTTGCAAATGCTGGTACAACAGTACTTGCCATTAATGATATTGCCAACAAGCCTGACAACACCATTTTTTTTGCGCGTTTCATAGGAATTCCTCCTTTTATGATATCCACTTTCATCACACTTTTATTTTTTTACTTATTTAAAGAATACTATACCCCTTTTACACTGTCAATGCAGTTTCGATGCTACAAAGAAGAAATTAGTAAATGCTAATATTTTCCAATAAACTTGATAGGCTTGTATCATTTGTGACAGCCTATGCGAAGGTTTTGGAGTATACTATACTCATCTAAATCGTTGAAAAAAAGAGAAAGGAAAATGCCCTATGAATATGATTAAAAATATGCCCCATGAAGAAGTGCTTCACCTTGCTACTCTTGTGTCAGCAGAGGATGGACAAATTGTCAGCAAAACCCTCTCCCAGAATAGCCATGTCAGCATCACCTTATTTGCATTCGCAAAGGGCGAAGAAATAGGTACCCATGATTCTACAGGAGATGCCATGGTGATTGTTTTAGAAGGCACCGGCCGCTTTACGGTAGATGGCAACAGCTACACCTTGCATACAGGAGATACCTTGGTCATGCCTGCCAATAAGCCTCATGCCGTTCATGCAGACGACGCCTTCAAAATGCTTCTCACAGTGGTATTCCCTTTTGCGCAATAGCGCATACAATACAAAAGCACCCTTTATTGGGTGCTTTTTCTATTTATGAACAGGCATTGGTTGCCAACTGGACAATCTCATAATACCATGCCTTTGGTGTGTTATCTGCCGCTTGATAAGAAAAGGCTTCTGGCTTCTTGACGTCTCGTCCAGTCATGCGATTTAAAATTGCCATGGCTTCAACACGACGAAGGGCACGGTCTGGATAAAACAAGCCATCTTCGTAGCCACAAATCCATCCTTCTTCCTTGGCATAAGCAATGTCTTTGGCTGCCCAATGGGCCTCGGTATCTTTAAAGTGCGAGAGGGCTTCCTTCTCTTGTTCTTTTGCCATACGCACACACCAAGTGATAAATTCGCCTCGCGTGATGGGGGCATCTGGGGCAAAGGCATCCTTGGCGCTGCCATCAATAATGTCGCATTGATACAAGCCCATCACACTTGGATAACTCCAATCCTTCGAGACCACATCTCCAAAAGGAAAGGCTTTTTTCTTGGTGGCGGTCTGAGCCTGGTTGATAAAAGGCCACAGCAAGCTTGTCGCCTCTGCTCTTGTCAGGGTGTTCAAAGGACGTACCGTCCCATCAGCATACCCATGCACAAAGGCTGCTGAATAGTCCCGATTCCATCGTTGAACCGCCTTTGCTTTGAAGGTTGCTTTAATAAACACTTTTTCTCTTGGCATTTGCCATTGATAGTGTGTCTTTGAAAGAGCTGTAAAAGGAACCGTCTTCCCAGAAAGGGTTTCTATTACCAGCTGCTCCAAGATATAGCCTTCTTCAGGAAGAACAGTGATACTGCCAATAGCGCCTGCTCTTAAAGCCTTGTTTGTTAGTGCGAGCTTGCCATGAGGGGCATCTGCCGTCATCACCTCATAGCGATGAGGCACCACGATAGGTCTGGTTGCTGATGCAGGCACTGATCGCCATTGCGCATAAAGGGTGCAATGGTTTACCAGCGTCAGTGAATCCCCTGCTTTGTAGCTGGTCCCTTTCCCTGTTGCCAGCGTGTTCCAGCCAGTGAATTGATAACCCTTTCTCTTAAAGGCATTCTTAGGCACTTCAACATTTTCTCCTCGTGCCACGGTGATAGAAGGCATGGTGCCTTGGCCTTTGTTGGCATCAAAAGTCAGTGTTGGCTGTTGAGGGGCCCACTGTGCATAAAAGGTGATGGATTGGGAGGTAAAAAAGCCATTTTCAGCAGATACCCACTTTCCTGTGCCATCACGGGACGTACTCCAACCAATAAGCGTCATCCCTGGATAAGCGCTGTCTCCAATATAATTACAGGCTTTCCCTTCAATGGTATAGGTGGTTTGTGTCGTCTCGCCATTAATCGTTCCACCATTGGCATCAAAAATCACACGATACATCGGCACCCATTTGGCAAATAAGGTCGTATCCTCGCCAAAAGCCACCATTGCATTCGCTTTATAACCCTCCCCACTGCCATCTGGCTGTAAGGTCCAGCCAGTAAAGCCGTGGGCATCATCCCAGGTAAAAAGCTTCCCTGCTAGTTGAAATTTTTTGTGGATAGGTTGATAGACCCTTTCAACTGCAGATGCACCGTTGTTAGATTGATAGGTCACCGTGATATAAATCCCAAGGGGTTTCCCCTTTAAAATGAAATGTCTTTTTTCCTCATACCCTGCCGCACCAATCAGCACCTCCACACCCTTGTTCAAATCGACCTGCTCAAAGGCAGCCTGATCAATGACAAGGGCCTGCTTAGCAAGGTCGATCCGATAAAGACTGCTCTCTAAAGGTGTGTTTGCGATTTCAACGGTGATTTGACGATCCTCTAAAAACGCCGCCTCATACTGCAAAGACACCATATTATCCTCGGTCCTTACCCCCTCGGGCATGGGTACCATGGTGCCTGCCTCTGCCACAACGGGCGACAACAGTCCAAAAAATAACAAAACCGTACAGCTACAGAGAATGTGCAATACATATGTATTCCATTTTCTTACAACCATATTCTCACCCCTTCTATTTTATTACTCATAGTATATCTTGCTCTAGATTATTTATCAATAAAAAGAGGTTTTTATGTTTTTTTGTTTCTTTCAACATAATTTTATAATATTATGTTTCTCTTATCATTTCTTGAAATTTTGGCACCGCAAAATCTCGAAAGGCCGCTGCCGCTGGCGATATTTCTTCCCGATGAGAAATGGCAATGCCAATAGGGATTGTGATATGAGGAGAGGTGGGCTTTGCCACCACGCCACCATTTGAGGGAAAATCATACAAGGCATTGACCAAGGTAACACCAAGTCCTGCACGCACCATTTCATAGGCAGCAACCATCCCACGCACGGTGTACTTGGTATTTGGGCGAATATGATAGCGTTGAAAAATCAGTAAATTGTCACTGACCTCATTGGGGTAAAATTCAATAAAGGGATCCTTCGCTAAATTGCCCAAGGCATAGCGTGGCACATCGACCATGGGATGATTGCTCGGCAACCACACACGCATCTCATCGTCAAACAAGGGCTCCCAATCAAAATGCCCATCTCGTTCGCTGATGATACAAAAGTCTGCCTCATGCTTGGATACTGCCATCGCCAGCTGACTGCTGTTTCCCTCTATAATGCCAATTTTAATATTGGGAAACTCCTTGCTGAAATCTGCAATAAGCTGTGCCATGATGCCGTAGTAGCGACCATAAGCAGTGCCTATTTGAATATGCCCCACTAACAGTCCATTGATGGCCGCAGCCGTATTATGAAGGGTATTGCCCAAGCGTGCCAAGTCACGAATCAGGGGCAGCATTCGCTCACAGGCTGCTGTTGGGGTCACCCCATGCTTCCCACGGTGAAGCAATTTTAGATTGGTTTCTTCTTCTAAGCTTGCCATCATGCGGCTGATACCGGAGGTGGTATAGCCCAATTTGTTGGCGGCACTGGTGAGATTGCCTTGCTCTAAAACCGTCAACAACACCTGACATTTTTCTGTATCCATAGCTCTCCTATCCTTGCGAATTACGCAACTTAAATTTGATATTATTTCGTTTTACTCAAGTCTATTTTAGTGGTATATTTTTGTCAATGAAATATTTCTACCTTCTTTGTCGACAAAGGAAATACTATTACTTTAAGAGGGTACATTTTCATGTCTGTCCGCTCAGCAGAATTACTGCTTATTTTTGTTATTGCCAGTCGTGGCACTTCTTTTATGTTTAGCAAATTATTGCTCACAGAAATGGGGCCTTTCACCTTAATGGGATTGCGCTTCACCATTGCATTTCTTGTTCTGGGCATTCTTTTTAACAAAAAGCTTCGCCAAGCCAATCGCCAAACACTTCTTAGTGGTCTACTGATTGGCACCGCTTTCTTCTTTGTGATGTCTTTTGAATTATCGGGGCTATCTGGCACCACTTCTTCAAAGGCTGCATTGATTGAAAACACCGCTATTGTCTTTGTACCAATTTACATGGCCCTAGGCAATCACCACCTCCCTAAAAAGCAAACCATGTTCACGGCTTTAGCAGTGCTCACTGGTGTGGCTTGCTTGGTGATACGTGGCGGCGAATTTTCACTCAGTCATGGCGATTATTTAATTATTCTTGCTGCACTCACCTATGCAGGCACCATCATCTTAATTGCCAAATTTTCTAAAGAAGGCGACAGCACCACCATCGGCATTATTCAGCTTGGCGTCATTGGTTTCTTAGGCTTAACAAGTGCTTTCCTCATGGAACAGCCCACCTTGCCAAGCAGCGAAACCCAATGGGGGTACTTGTTGATGCTGGCATTTGTTTGTAGTGGCTTTGGCTTTACCCTACAGCCTGTCGCACAGCGCCATCTTTCGGCAGAGCGTGCTGGTTTATTCTGTGCCTTCAATCCAATGGTGGCCTCTCTCATGGGACTCGTTTTTCTCCATGAGGAAATCACCCCTCTCGGTATTTTTGGGATGGGCTTGATTTTGGCCAGTATTCTTCTTTCAAATGTCTCGCCTCACACCTTGACACACCACCTGCCACATCGGCATGCTCATCGTGTGAAGCATAGTGTATAAAATCCATAAAATAAAAACACCCATCAATAAAATTTGATGGGTGTTTTTATTTTATGCATCACCTGCATGCTGTTGCAAAAAGGTATACGCCCATTGGTTGTCCACAATGGCATCATTGATGGTGCTTGCTTCGATATCGCCCTTCATTTTTTCTGTCAAAGACACATAGGTGGTATGGTCAAATGGCAGCTCTGCCAAGGATTGGCCTTCCTTGACAAAAACAAGGTACTCTTTGCCATCGACATGTTGGTCAAACATCACATAATCGATTTCTTCTCCCTCGGTCATGGCAAGCAACTGGTCTTGAACCTGTGAATAAAGAAAAATCTTAAAAACTTCCATGATGCGGTCATCAAGACCTGCATCAAACATTCGAATTTTTTCTGTCAAAGCGTCAATGCCTATCACAATGCGTCGACGGTAGCCTTGAGCATCCATGAGTGCCTTGTCTTTGGCAAAAAGCTCGAGGACTTTTTCCTTTTCCTCTTGAGATTGCACATAGAAAAGCATCGTCTTATTGTCGGGATCATGGTACAGGAAGCTATAGTGTACAAACTGCTCTTCGCCACAAAATGGGCACATAAAACGAAAGACATCATAGTTTAGAATACGTTCTTTCAGCGCTGGCTCAAGGGACATATTCATAGCTTCCCAAAATTCAAAGTCCGCCACTTTTTTACAAGATGGACAAGTTATTTTTTGAAAGTGTTTCTTTGACATTTCTTTCCCCTCTTTCTTTTTTATCGACGCATCAAGGTATTTAAAATGCTACGCCCCAAGCTGGCTCCAATATTGCCACCGATGGTTTTGCCTGCATTGCCAAAAAGCTGCTTGCCGACACTTTGGCCGATGCTACGCCCCACACTGCCAAGGGCAGCATTGCCAACCTTTTTCATCTCATTGCTGCGGGCTTTCGCTCTTTTTTCCGCATCACGCAGTGCTTTCTCATCTTCTGGACTTAATGCTGCTGAAGGCTCAACGCCCTCCTCTTCAAGGCCTCTGCGTTGCAAAAATTCGTAGGCGGAATCGTTGTCCACAGACTGGCTGTACTTGCTATAAAGCAAATGCCCTTGAATCAACTGTTGACGCACACTGTCCTCAATGCTTTCAAAAGCACATTGTGGTGGCAAGACGGTTATCTTTTCAGCAATGGTCGGTATCCCCTTTTCATCTAAGAAAGAAACCATCGCTTCACCAGTCCCTAAATTGAGTATGGTATCAAAGGTGTCAAAGGCTGGGTTTTCACGAAAGGCCATGGCTGCCGCCTTGACTGCCTTTTGGTCCGCTGGGGTATAGGCACGCAACCCATGCTCGATTTTATTCCCCAACTGTGCCATAACCCCATCGGGAATATCCTTTGGGTTTTGGGTGCAAAAATAGATGCCAACCCCTTTAGAGCGAATCAGCTTCACCACTTGCTCAATTTTATCCAATAATGCTTTTGGCGTGTCTTTAAAAAGAAGGTGGGCTTCATCAAAGAAGAATACCAGCTTTGGCTTCTCCATATCCCCCACTTCTGGCAAGGCTTCAAAAAGCTCACTCATCAACCACAACAAAAACATGGCATAGAGCTTGCTATTGTTCACCAAGCTGCTGCTATCCAACAAATGAATGACACCCTTGCCTGTGGGGTCGGTAGACAACCAATCGCTGATATCAAGGGCTGGCTCACCAAAGAAGTCCTCACCGCCAATGGCTTCGAGGGCCACCAGCTCTCGCACAATCACATTGAGGGAGGCTTTGGTCATTTTGCCATAAGAGGCCTCAAAAGCACTCGCATTGTCACCCACATAGGCAATGAGAGCTTTGAGGTCTTTGGTATCAATTAATAAAAGCTGATGGTCATCGGCAATTTTAAAAAGCACTGCCAAAACAGACGCCTGTACCTCACTTAAACCGAGGATTTGACCAAGCAGCAAAGGTCCCATCTCAGAAATGGTTGTGCGTAAAGGAATGCCCTTTTTTCCATAGAGGTCCCAAAAAGCCACAGGTGCACCTTGAAGGCTAAAATCCTCAATTCCTAAAGCCTTTAAACGCTCATTCAAGGCAGCACTTTCCTTGCCTGCTTGTGCCAAGCCTGCGCAATCGCCCTTGACATCTGCCATAAACACGGGTACCCCCATGGCACTAAAGGACTCTGCCAACACTTTGAGGGTCACTGTTTTACCAGTCCCAGTAGCACCAGCAATAAAGCCATGGCGGTTTGCCATCTTTGGCAAAAAGGTGACACTGTTTCCTTCTGCTGTGTTTCCAATCCAGATACGGCCATCTTTTATCATGGTTCATTCTCCTCACTTTGTATTAGGGAGAGGGTTATCCCTCTACAAAATCATTATCCACACCAAGGGTCAACCCTGTAATGGTATTGATAATACAATAAGCAATTTTCTGACTTGCAACCACATAACTGCCATGGGTTTCATTTGTCAAAATGGTGAGTGTGGCATTGGCAATATTCTTTGCAATCCACTTGCTATGAGATTCCTTGACACTGTCCTTGCTTCCTGCTGTCAAATGCACAGGAATGCGGAGCTGCTGCAACAAACGCTCTGTGATGACCGCCTCATTGAGCCCCATGGCACGCTTAGGGGTTGGCATCATGCGATAAAGCAAGCGTGCACTCCCCAAGGCACGTTTTTTTAAACCATCAGGAGAGACATATACCCCACTGGTCAACACACTGGCGAGATGCTCTTGGTGTTTAATCGCTATCAATAGTGCCACAATGCCACCACAATCATAGCCATATATCACAGGCTGTTGGATATCCTCCTGCTTGATCCACTCCCACAACAAATCGGCCATCACATCATAATGCCATTGTGGCGGATTGCTGGACTTACCAAAGCCTGGCAAATCCACTGCATAAACCTTAAAGTAATCTTTCAATAATAAGATGGATTCATCAAAAATATGGTGATCGCCACCAGCACCATGCAGCATAATCAATGCTGGCCCATCACCATAAACTTCATAAAATATCTGACTTTCTTTGTCTTCTAGTGTCATATTCTTACGCTCCAAACTTCTTCTCCACTTGATGGCGGGCAAAGCCATCATATAATGCTGGATATTCTTTTTTTAGACTAATAGGACGCCCCTTCTCATTCAAGAAGCAATGGGTGGTGGTCCCTGTACAAACCACTTGTCCGTCTTTTTTCATCTGATAGCCCAGCTTCACACGCACACGTTCACAATCCAAAACACTAATCTCAATGTCAATCACATCACTGTAGGTCGTTGTTTTTTTGTAATCGCATGTCACAGAAAGGGTTGGCGAAGAAAGACCAATGGCTTCCATTTCTGCATAGCTGATGCCATTGTCCTCCATAAAAGCACTGCGTGCTTCCTCCATAAAACGAATATAATTTGAATGATGCGTAATGCCCATGCGATCCGTTTCATAGTATTGCACCTTATGTTGATACATGCCCTCCAACCTCCATCCTTGTCTGAACACTGTTCTCTCTATATTTTAAACCACTCTAAATAAAATAACAATTCTTCCAAGGGCTCCTAGCAACTTATTATAGATTAAAATCTTTATAAAGATTTATCATGTTAATAATATAGGCTTTTGTTAGGTATCATTTTATTATATCATGTAGATGAAAGGATTGGTGAAAGTGATGTATGATATCATTATTATAGGCGCAGGCCCTGCAGGCATCAGCGCTGGCATTTACGCAGTCAGCCGAGGAAAATCTACCCTCGTTATTGAAAAGAACCACATTGGCGGTTTAGTCAGCAATGTTTCCTCTGTCACCCACTATACCAGTGTGGCAGACGATGAAACAGGCGCAAGCTTTGGCGAAAAGCTCAAGGGCCAAGCCAAATTTGCAGGTGTGGAAGTCATCACCGAAGAGGTCACAGAAGTTTCCTTAAAAGGCACCATCAAAACCGTTACCACCGATAAGGGCAGCTATAGTGCCCACAAGATTATTATTGCCAACGGCACCTCCCCACGGAAGCTCGGTATTCCAGGGGAAGTAGAATTGGCTGGCAACGGCATTGGTCTCAATGCCCCTCGTGATGGCAAGCGTTATGAAGGGAAAAATATTTATGTGGTTGGTGGAGCAGATGGTGCCATCAAAGAAGCCCTTTATCTCGCTCAATTTGCCAAAGAGCTAACCATCATTCATTTTGAAGAAGCCCTCGGTTGTATCGCTGAATTTAAAGAAAAGGTTGCCAAAACACCGAACATTAAGCTTTGCCTCAAAAGCCGTCTAGTGGCTGTCAATGGTGATGGCCAAGTAGATGTATTGACCATCAAAAACGTTGAAACAGGAGAAGAGCATTTGGTTGCCGATAAAGGCTGTGGGGTCTTTGTTTACGCTGGTACCCTACCAAACACTGCCCTCTACACGGAACTTGAATTAGAAAACGGCTTTATTCCTGTCAACGAAAAAATGGAAACAGCCATTGATGGCGTGTACGCTGCTGGGGATATTCGCACCAAGCAAGTTCGCCAGGTGGCAACTGCCGTTTCTGATGGTGCCATCGCTGGTATCAACGCTGCCATGTCATAAGCAATAAAAAAAAGAGATAGGACCTCATGTCCTATCTCTTTTTTTATTGCTTTATTTGGTGCTCAATTTGGTATTGTCACCACTACTTGCTTTCTTAAAAGGATTCGCCATTGGCTGTCCATCTAACGTATAGAGGGTCCATGCACGGTGGTCCACATCAAGTAGGTTGTTATACATGACACGGTTGTAATTCAAGATGGCTTCGGAATATGGTGTTTTCTCATCATAATCATAGACCTTGCCATCATTGCCCACATAACCAACGGTATCAATCACTGGCACTTGCTGATGCAATGCTGCTAGATATTTATTGTACTTGGTAATATCTTGTCCTGCGACCTGCATGACTAAGGTTGCTAAGTAGTTCGCAGAAATCTCACCTAAATCTTTTTCTGGAATATCATAGTTGGCCCAAATCACAAACGGTGTTTGATAACGGGTTTGTTTTTCTTCCTTTGACAACTGATCAAGCTTCTTCCCATACAACTCTTCAAAGAAGCTTTCTTCGACAGAAGGTTGGTGGTCACCGAACATACAAATAACCGTTGGCTCATCAATATTTTTGAAATAGTTGACAAATTTCTCGAAAGACTCATCGGTGTATTTGACCAAGGAGAGATAACGCTCTGCCTTTGGATAGTTGCCCATCATATTGGTGATATGAACATCCTCGATAAAGTTTGGATAAGTCATTTCATAGCCACCATGGTTTTGCATGGTCACGTTGAAGAAGAAGAATGGTTGCTCTGGGTTGCGTTCTTCATAAGCCTTTTGAATCATCCCAAAATCATAGGCATCGCTGATATAACGACGTGCCAACATATTGGTACCAGGATAACGGGTTTCAACATTGGTCACAAACTGATAAGAGTCATTGGTGTCTTTATATTCTTTCAAAATATCTGGCGCAATGATGTTTTCCATGGCCACATATTCAGAGAAGCCCATGCTCTTATACACATTTGGACGGTTCCATCCATCTGCATAGTATGGATGCAAGGCTTGTTTAGAATAGCCTTGGGCACTCAAGGTTGATACCATAGAAGGTTGTGACCCTTTGATGTAGGATTGATAAACGTTGCTGCCTGTTGGCAAGAAGCCCAGCAAATCCCCTGTTAAAAATTCAAATTCAGAATTAGAGGTCCCTGCGCCAAATACTGGCACACGCAAATTCCCACGAATGGTATTTTCATGCATACTGTCCATAAACGGCATAAATGGCACATTGGTCTCAACATTCCCAATGGTTCTAAAGTCTGCCAAGCTTTCGTTCATCACGACAATGATATTTGGCTTGGTGCCATTTGGCTTATAGGTATTTTGACCCGTTAAAATATCAATAGAAGTATCACCATTTGGATCCACACCAGCCGCTGTTAAGGTATCATTGACAATTTGTTCTACCTTATTGGCATTGTAGCCAGTCGGTTCAGAAACATGAAGATACTTTGTATTTAAGCAAAAGTTGTACCATACCCCGCTATGGTGATAGCCACGGCTTTGGTCCCAAAAGTCTGGTTTAAAGCCATGATCTGCCAATACATCTGTGCCATAGACGGTGCTTGCAATAATAAGAATATAGGCAATCGCTGCCGCACGTACAGCAATTTTACGTTTGCGAAGCTGTGGACGAATATTGACCAGTTGAGTGTTCAGCGCCAAGATGATCCCCATCATCAAAGAGCCCATCAACAACTGCCATGACAAGTGATAAGAATATGCACTTGCTACATTCATCCCTGTCTTGATTGTCACAATATCCATTGGCACCAATGGGGTGCCTCTCAACAAATCAACAAAATAGTTGACCATACCGAAAATATACAACACAGCAGTGGTGAGAAGCACTGTTAAACGATAACGTCCACAGAGCAAAAATACCACAAGATAAAAGAGCAGATAAGCGGCATAGTTCATCAAAAAGTTTGGTGTAGAGAACGCATACACAAAGTTGCCATTAAAGCACTCAATCATTTGCATGCTTGCAATTGGCATCAAAAAGAACATCACCGTGTAAAAACGTGTTTTATACGCCTCGGTCGTTTTCACACGAAAAGTCAACAAGGTGCCAATAAGCGCCACACAAAGGAAGGCTGCCCCTAAAAGCTGCATCCCCCAGCTACCATTTTTTTCATTGATAAACAGTCGCCAGTTCCATGCAATAAAAATGGACAGCGTCAGCATCACGCCAATAGCAACTGCCATACATTTCTTCCCAGTTTTTTCCACAGAAACATTCTGCGCAAAGCTGGATACACCTTTTTTAATCATTTCAAATACTTTTCTTGCAAAATTTTTCATTGAATTTGTACCTGTCTATTCCTTTCTTCATAAAACTCAAAAAGAATACTGTTATGTCCTCTTGTAAAACTGTCTCCTATTAATAATACTATGTTGTTACTTACCACACAAGAGGTCTTTACATTATTTTAACCAAATCCTTATATAAATGTAGATAATTGCTTAATGCTTACTTTTTTTCGTGTTAGCTTTCGCTTATTTCGTAAAATGTCGCTAGCGTTAAGTCTTTATCCACTAGATATATGGGGGAAGCAGACCATCCATCTGCGGTGCGGAACCCCTCCCATTCATATCCATAAATGAGTACATGGTGTTGATGATATTTTGGATGTAAATGCAGCTGCAAAAAAACCATATGCCCTAAAGCTAGCGCCGATTTTAGTTTATCTGGTGTGGCCAAGCCTCTGCCACGCACATGGTGCGAGGTCAAACCAAAACGCTTGAGACATCGACGAAGATACCACCCTGTCAAACCATCGGAAGTCCCGCCAACTATTTTTTTATCGTCTATATTCCAATACACCTTGAGATGCTGACCTATTTTCGCCACCTCCAAGAAGAGGGCTTCTGGTGAAATTTCTTCATTTGAAAGTGTGGCAATCAAATTTGTGATTGCTGTTGGCCCACAATGCTTATGAAAGCCTGCTTCAAGATGTTGAAATTGGATTGTGGTGTAATATTTTTCTTCCATTCTACCCTCCTTTGGATGTTGCTTTCCTCGTTTTCTTTTTTTGAAGAAAAAACAAAAGAGAGCATCTGCCGCCCTCTTTTGTAGGATGATTGTTATTTTACATAAAAGACACGATCTTCTTTGCGTGCTGGTGCCTCTGGCAATGCGCCATCCATATAGCCTAGGATACAATGCCCTACCCCAATATAGTCACCCTCGATACCAAGTTCTTTTAATAGTGCTTTGCCCTCTTCTGTTTCAAAGACTTCCTTGGCACGATGAATCCAGCAGCTGCCTAAGCCTACGCTATGGGCCGCTTGCATGAGGTTCCCCATGACGAGACAGCCATCACAATATTGCGCTGGGCGGTCTGTTTTGGCCAATACCACCAACACCACTGGGGCCCCATAAAACGGATGGGCCTGTCCATTGGTAAATTTGCTGTTAAGGGCTTCCAGCTTGTCACGCCATTCCTTTTGAGTGACGGCAATGACAATCGCTGTTTGGTCGCTTCTGCTATTGGCTGCATAAAGCCCTGCTTCAATCACTTCATCAATCAATTCCTTTGGCACCATATCTGGTTTGTATTTTCTGATGCTGCGACGTTCTTTCAGAGATTTAATCACTTCATTCATCGGACAACTTCCTTTCTCTATCACCGACCACATTTAAAGAAAGCATGCGCCTTCTTATAGCGTTCATCATGGTTTTTCTATTCTTACTTTATATACCCTCCAACCCCAATTAGTCAAGGCACGTATAAAGATGAGAAGCAATCCGCCTTTGGGGTATCTCAATTTGGTAAAATAAATGCTATAATAGTATCAATAAAAAGAGGAGGTTGATGATACAATGATTATTCGTGATATAGCAATGGAACGTGTGCCTCGTGAAAACCATCTTGGTGGCACTGGCAAAGTGGAATTCAAGCATCTTGTCCCAGTAGAGTTACTTAAAGGGGAAGCCAAAATGTTCAGTGTGCTCACCTTTGAACCTGGTGCAGGGCTCGGCGTCCATGACCATGTGGATAATTTTGAAATCTACTACATTTTAAGTGGCAAGGCCACCGCCATTGATGATGGCAAGGAAGTGGAAGTGTTCCCAGGAGATGTCATCTATACTGCTGATGGCGCCTCTCATTCCATTACCAATACTGGGGATAGTGATATGGTGATGCTGGCAACCGTCATCTTTGAAAATAAATAAAATAAAAAAACAGAGATAAGAGAAACCTCTTATCTCTGTTTTTTTATTTTAAGTCATCGTCTAATCGATTTGCCATTTGTTGCAGCGTTTTTGATGATAGCCCTTTTTCCTTGAGATTTTGTAGGATTCTATCATTGATAGAGCCATCTCCCGACCCATAGAGAGTGGTGTTGTTCTTTCCGTCAATGTTTGAATTCTTAAGGTCATACCGGTGTTCTATAAACCTATCGACCGCCGTCAGATTACTAACGGTGCGTGTTGTTTCTTCCTCATAGGTATGTCTGGCGTCTGCATTGCGATAACGAGCATACATCACCCCAAAGAAGGCAAAGCCCGACAAGAGCAATAACCATGGCCAATCATTATCGCTATCAACGGTACTTAAGAGCACCGCCAATGCGCCACCGAATAGCTCAATGAGAATAGAAAAAATCCAAAGTTTCGTAAAGTTGATTGGCACGCTCCCCATCGTTTCCTTGGTGCGTGCATTGACTGCCACATAATGAAGCTGCTTTTTCTGTCCTTTTACCTGCATATAGCTATACAGCCATACTGGTAAATAAGCCGCTTGCCAAGAGGTGCCTTTGACTTCAAAATTTTCAGCGTGCCATGCCACGCCACGGTCATACTGTTTCAAGGAGTCATTGGCAGCAATGCGTGCAATGTCTGCGGATTGTGCTTCCACCAAGGGGGTGATATCGTTGATATTGACATCACGTTTTTCTGAGGTATAGCCTTTGAGATAATTGGCGTTATATTTCACACAGTTTTCTGTATCAAAGGGCATGATTGAATTGATGATATTGGTGGTTTTTTCGCTATTACTAACATCAAGCTTATCGAGGCTTGCTTCCACTGTCAAATCATCAATGGCAATGTCAAAATCTCTTTCGACATGATAGGCATCGGCATCATAGCGTGTTTCTTCTTTATCATTTCGGGTGACGGTATATTCTCTTACCAATTTTTCTGCAGTCCCCGAAAGGGTACTATGGGCATTGACATCGACAATCATATACGGGAAATAGACGCCATTGATGGTGTCGGTATTAAATTCTCGGGTAAAGGTTGGATGGGCAAAAAACTTGCGTTTCCCCACAAAGGCTTCGATTTGCGCCTTGGCATCGGCCTTTGTCACACTAAAAGGGAGGAGGGCATCTGGAATGGCCCCATTCGGAATTTGATTATTGAGAGACAACGTGTTCCGACACCAGTGACAGTGTGCTTGGGTAGAAGAGGCGGTGTCAATCACGACCTCTGCCCCACAGCTCTCACACTTCAATGTCACTACATCTTTGGTGTCTGCAATAATGTCTTGGGCACCACTGCCAAGGGTTGTCCCTATAAGGTCTGAAATATTGTCATTGGTAACCAATTTTTCTGGTTCAAACTCATGTCGGCAAAAATTGCAACGAAGCTTTCCTGTGTTAACGTTGGTTGCAATATCTGTTGAACCACATTGAGGACACTTTACCTGCCCATCTTTTTCTTGATTACCTGTGTCAATAATCGTGGCTTCTTCAGTTGTCATACGCTCACCATCCTTTAATCTATTGAATCACTCTTAAAGGCCTAAGAGTTTCTTTTTAAGGGTATCAAATTCTTCTTGAGTGACAACCCCCGCATCCAACAACTGCTTCATTTCAATGAGCTTTGCTGTCACATCGACTTGCCCTTGAGGAGCCGCTTCTTGAGCAGGCGCCTGTTGTTGTGGTTGTTGACCAAAGTTTGGTTGGTAGCTATTTCCTACATCTTGTTGTTGCATACCACCCATCACATTGCCAGCGGCACCCATACCCATGCCCATAAAGGCCATGTTGGCACCGCCGCCATTTTCACCAGCCGCTTGCATACCACGTGCCACAGATTGTTGCATGAAGGAGTTGCCACGTGCGCCTGAAAGGGCATCGGCTCTTTTCACGTCCTTCATCATTTCCTTGGTGTCTTCATCGTATTCAATAGAAACAATCGCACTCTTGACGATTTGAAGCCCACGGTCAGTGGTCCACTGATAGCCATCTTCTACCGCTTTTGATAAGGACTGTGCAAAGCCAATTTGATCTCCTTGGATTTTGCTCATGCGATTGCCCTTGGACGGGTCATTGGTATAGTTAGAGAAGGCTGCAGCCAAAGAGCTGACCACTTCATTGAAAAGTTGTTCTCCAGCAGGGTTGTCCATATCTGCAAAATCAAAGATTGGCGCATCTGCCACCAGATAGGTTGCTGGCACAAAGTTTTTCATAAAAAGCAATGGATCAATGATTTTCAGGGTATAGGTGCCTCGTGTCAATGCCCCTACTTGAGTGCCAAAGAAGGCATCATCCCAATAGATTTCTGATTGAGTGCCAAAGCGATTGTTTGGGATTTCTTTAAGATTGACGTAGAAAGCCAATTGTTGCGCCCCTGGTTGACCACCAAACTTCACTTTTTCCCAAGTGGAATGAATGGCCGTCCCAACAATATCATCTCCAGCAAAAATAGATTGGGAATTGACATCATCTGATCTGAACTCAAAACCGCCTGGCTCTGCAACAATCCCTGTAATAGCACCATCCTGCATGGTAACCAATGCGGTGCCTTCTGGCACAACAATTTTACTGCCATTGCTGATGATGTTGGCATTGCCCTTGGTATTGGCCCCTCTGCCATTGTTGGTGCCCTGTGGCACCGCACGTGCAACGGCAAAGGTGCCAGTGATAGTGGCATCTGGTACATAAAAATCTTTCCATTGGTCTGCGAGGGTGCCTCCTAAAGCACCTGAAAAAGCTTTAATAAAACCCATTTTACATTCCTTCTTTCTCTATGTTATTTCTCAATCGCCTGCTTTGCGCACAGCAGCGCTGATGCTCGCTCTAAGCTCAAGTACGATGAAAGATTGCTGCCACTTGGGCACGTGTGGCATTTGTTCTTGGGCTGATATAGCCATCACCAATACCACTGATAAGCCCTCGGTCAATCGCCCATGATACGGCAGTCTGCGCCCAAGGACTCACTGTATAGCCATCCTTATACTCATCTAAATGCCACTCAAAAGGCATCGATGGTCCTGCATAGCTATAGAGCATGGCTGCCAGCTGTTCACGAGTGATTGGATCCTCTGGGCCAAAGGTATCGGCACGATAACCATTTACGATGCCATTGGCTGCTGCCCATGCGATAGGTCCTTCATAATACATACCCTTTTTCACATCTTTAAAAGGATTTTCGTCTATCACTGCAGGACTTCCAGCCCAACGATAAAGAATCGCGACAATCATGCCTCGAGTGGTTGTTTGCTGAGGGCCAAAATGCTGACTGTCAAGCCCCTGCATAAGATGCTTGCCATAAACATAGTCAACATCATTATAAAACCAATCGCTCTTTTTTACATCTATAAAGGGCAGTGCTGTTGTCATTGCAGGATCTTTTTTCCAATGGGCATAAAGTCTTCTATCTGCCATAAAGGTGATTGGCGTCTCTATCATGTCCCCACCAAGCATTTCACTAAACCATCCCTCAAAAATATAGCCCTTTTTTATAGGCGTTGGCAGTTCGCCAACCAGTTGATGGTCTTTTGTGAGGAATTGATAGGCACTGTCGCCATCCACATCAAAGGTAATGCGGTATTCTTCTGATTCTGCTTCAAAAACAACAGAAGAAAGAAACAGTTCTCCTGTATTGTCATCGATATAAGTATAGACATCCTCTACTAGAAAAGTGCTATCATTTATAGACACCGTCAGCGCATCAGAAAAATGATACCCTTTATTGGGGACGATGACCAGTTCACACCTATACTCATTTCTGCCTTCAAATTTATCGGTTTTGCTTAAATTCTTAAATGCCTTCAGGTCTGTCCACCACAAGCCATTGATATTTTCACTCGCTGTCAAATAACCAGAGTGCTCCAGTTCCTCCACACTTGCAATATGATAATTGGCATCTGCTGGAACCTTTGCATGAAAAGTTGGAGGCTCCCCTGCCTTTGGCAGAATAATTTGAGAAACAGCTACGACTTTAATCTCTTGACTTGAATCTGTTGGCATCATGTCTAGCGGGGCTGCAGCAGCGGCACTAGGGAAGCACCCTATAACGGCCCCTAAAAACAATAATCCAATCCACATTGTTCTCATATACCACTTATTAACCAATGCTTTTATCATAGAAAGCGCTCCTTTCCTAGAACAACTGATATGTCAAAGACTTTTTCAATGAAAAAGTCTTTGACTCGTAAAAATTATTCGAAGGGTTCCTTTTGTTTATAGGTAAGTCACATACTGATTGCAGAAACGATGTAGGATAGCTGCCACCTGATAAAACCAATCACCACTTTTTACATCGGTAAAGGGCACAGGGCCAATAGGCGCTATTTCTTTTTCCCAATGGGCATATAGCGTTGTATCTTGCGCATTGATAGCGTTCGCCTGCCTCAAATGTATCGGACGGCGTTATCGTTTTTCTGTTGTGTCCCCAGTAGATGCCATTAATACTTTCGTCAGTATTTTTGTGAGATATCTTTTCTTTTACTTCCTATTACTTTCATCATCCTTTCATCATCAGAAATTCCTCTTTTTGTTGAACCATCCAATACCCAAACTTTCTTTTTTTATCTCACTCCCAAAGACCTTTCTATAAAAAATTTATTGCAGCAACTTTCTCTTTATATAAAACATCTAACCATACATGATAAAAAAAAGATATAGACCAAAGGTCTATCTTTTCGGAAAAAGTTGAATTTTCCCGTTAAGCAAGCCTTTGGTCTATATAATAGTGGAAATATATAATGGTTTTTTTCTTTTATTTGTTAATTTCTTTGTGTGTTGCAATTTTATCAATCAACCCACAGCCTTTCATCATTTTGATATAAAGAAGCAATTCACCACGTGAAGAAACTTCTAATTTTTTATAAATTTTTAACACATGATGCTTGGCTGTACTTTCACTAATGAATAAAAGCTCAGGCAATTCCTTGGGACTATACCCTTGAATGAGCAAAGATAATACATTCATTTCTGAAGGGGTCAAACTGCTTGTCAGTTCAATGAAGCGATTAAACAAGGCTTCCATATATGGGTGCATCGCCTCATCAGGCAAACGATTTTGGAGCTTATCATTGACAAGGACAATCAGCTCATCAATTTCTTTTACCCCTGTTGGTGGGTGCGCTTGTCCATCTGAAAAGTCACAATCGACTGTTTCACGAAATTGTTGTAGCCCTCTATAAACGGGACGAATAAAATGATAAATCAACACCAAACACGCCACAACCATAAAGAAACCCAGCAACAGTCCTGTGATAATCAGCAGCAGATTATATTTTACCACTGCTCGATTGTAATCTCCTTTAGGAATCATCACCACAAGCATAGAAGGTTTTTCATTAGCAGATAGTTGGATAGTACGAGTAACCCCAATATATTTGCTATTTTCTCCAATAAATTTAGTGAGTCCATCGCTGCTGTTTTTTGTGATTAAGGGCTCTGTTGGCGCACAATAATAGCCATCTTTGATGCCACAGCTAAGGGCTTTATTCGCATCGACGGAATCATTTGCTTCAGGAATAAACATACAGGTGAGCTTGCCTAAGGTGGTCGGCTGAGAAAGACGGGTTTTAAAATGCATCTGTCCCACCTCAAAGCCACACAACCCATAAACCGTGCCATCGCTCCCAATAATAGGAAGGCTAATCAACATCGCCTTTTCAGAGGTGTGGGGCAATGTCACCACTGGGCTTATCTGATGTGCACAATCAATAGGTGGCTTCGCCTTTGCCAGCAAATTTTCAAGCTTCGGGATATCCTCTGGCTCATATTCTAATCGCCATTTTCGATGTGGCATCGCATGATGTTTTTTCCCAATGGTGCTGTGTCCACGATAAACAATCACACTGGATTCCTTCGTATCCCATGTATCGAGCTGTAAATACAAGCCATTGCGATTGCCCTTGATGTCAGAACGAATGGTCGTATCCCAGACCACAAAGGCGCCAGAAGTATCTGCTTGAAGCATGCTATTTTTTAAAGGCTCAAAAAGCTGGTCTTGCATCTGTATCAGTTTCTCCGTATTATTTTCCAGCTGTGCAAAGGTTAAGCCATCCTTTGCCAGCACTCCTTCCATTTCCTTTCCAGCCTCTTTAGAGAATTGAGTGGCTGCAATGATGGCATTTGAGTAGTTATCGGAAATTTCTTTTTCTAAAACGGAGAGTTGCATCTCCAATACATCATAATAGTACGCTCTGATATGGGTGAATTGTCCCAATAAAAACATGGAGCCAAATATGCAAAAGATCAACACTGTTGCCAGCAGAAAAGTATATCCCAATAATTTACGATGTAAAATATTTTGCTTATTCGATAATTGCACAATGTTTCGCATGGGGTTTCACCAACCTTTGTTCCACAAGTCTATTGAATGCGTTGGAACTCGTTCCAGCATTCATTTTGCAAAGCTTCAGGGTTTTCACCATTGGCAAATCTGGTGACCCATTCGTTTTGCTTCGTGCGTATTTCTTTATAGAGGGCATTGACTTTTGGATAATAATTTTTAGCCAATGGTTCCCGCACAAATTTGTATTCCTTGTTCATTTTATTGATGGATTGATACAAATTTTTATACGATGCTTGTTTAAATTCAAAAGAAGACATTTTACTAAATGCCTCTTTGGTGACAGGCATATATCCTGTTGAGGTGGCAAACTTTAAGTTGCGTTCACTCTCTGTCAGCCATTTCGCAAAAACAGCCGCAGCCTCTGCCTTTTCATCGGTCGTTTTATACGCACATAGCCCCACGCCCGCTTGGGTGTCAAGGGGCTGTTTGCCTTTATTCATCGGCAAGGGCAGCACTTTTAAATTCATTGGTTCAGAGGTATTGTTCGCATAGGTGACGTTATCGTTATAATAGAGAATCGCTGCCGAGGAGCCGAGACCGCAAAGGGTTTCACCTGTCATCACCTGGGTATTGGAATAAAGGTCTGATACCCTGATATGGCCTTTCACAAGGGCATTGGAAAACCGATTCCATTCATTTTTCAATGCATCATTATTGAAATCGTACCACCCGTCCTTTGTATATAGGTTCTCTTTTGGGTTCTTTGATAATACCGACAGCTCTACTGCACGGAGCATATAATCCATGGCACAAAAGGATTTGCCGCCTGACCAAGTATGAAATTTTTCGGCTGCGGCAAAAAAGCCGTCCCAAGTAGAGAGATCCTTGAGCTTCACCCCTGTTTCTGCAGAGAAGCGATCAAACATACTGCCATTAATAAAAAGCATATAGGTGGATTTTGATACAGGAAAAACCGCCAAATGGTCATTGACCATGCCTTCAGCGAGAAACTCCTCACGATAAGCAGAAAGCGCATCCTTTTTGAAGTGGTCTTGCCAATCAACAAGATGCTCTGTCCCTAAGGCCAAGGCATTATCTGGATGACAGAAGAATAAATCTGGCATTTCTTTGGCGCCAGTTTTTTTCGCTTGTGCATCAAGCAGGGCACTGCCAATGGCAACCGCATTCGAATTTGCCGTGACATTAATCACAATCCCTTTTTCTTGACCTACGGTTGCATTGAATTCATCTACCAGTTCATCCATCGGAGAAGAAGCCTGTTGACCATACACATGCCACATGGTAAGGGCGACTGGCTCTTTCGGCTTTTGTTCACACCCTGAAAAGCATGCCATCGCCAAAAAAGCAATCAGAATGAGCATGGTCGTTTTTTTTAATCGATGACCCTTCATGATAACGCCTCCTTTTTTAGGTTTGCCAAATTCACACGGATATGGCTGCAAAATCAATCAAACATGGTATTAATAAAAGTATTAAGTATACTATAACATATTTACACATCATATTTCAAAGCTATAAACTGTCGAATAGGCAAAAAAATATATCCTAATCGTTTTCTTTCATCTTAGAAAACATAAGCGCAAAAAACAAGGTCAGCATTATTTAACAACACACTACTGTCGCATAATGCTGACCTCGATTTCAAAAACACAAAAGGTTTTCTTATCTTGCTATTTCTGCCGTTCAAAATACAGATTGACATCCGAATAATTTAATAACGCCTTGCCATCTTTTACCTTAAATTCAAATTCATCTTCTATTTTAAAGCCATCCTCTGTTTCTTCCCATTTACCATTTTCTTTTTCCCCAGCAACAGTGGCAGTACAAGTACCATCTGCTCTGAGCTCGAAGGTAAATTCGCCATCGAGGGCCTCTTCAACCGGCATGGAAATCCCAGCAAAATCTGCCGAGGTCCCATGCCATGTACCGAGGTATTTGCTGTCTGCATACTTGTCACTACCACATGCTGTTAATAATAAAACACAGAGCATGGCACTCAAAACAAGGGTCCATCCCTTTCTCATATCATTTCTTTTTTTCATCTTTCATACTCCTTTCTTTTTCATTGGCAGCATTTTCTTCAAGTGTATTTATTTTCCTAAAATGATTGTCTTGGAGATTGTCTAAAAGCGAGGTTGCTATGCCTCCCCTTTTTGTACAGCAATAGAGTCAATAATTGCTTGCACTTCTGTCTCTTCTATAACTTCCTTGGGATCGGCCTTGCTATCCTTGGGCAACACGACAAGATACAATTTATTTTTAGGGTCATTGATATCTATATGGTATTTATAGCATCTGCCATCCAGTATTTTGACGGCTTTTCTGCCATTGACCTTAATGCGTTGACAACATGGAAACACAACGTCTATATATTGGCAGAAATTGGGGTTGTTTTTGTCTATCTCTGGATGTTCTTTTTGGTAAGCAATACTGGTTGCATAACTGGCATAATCGTTCACCACAAAATACAAAATAGCATCCTCTAATTCCAAGATGGCATCGGTGTCGTATGGCTCATATTCAGAGCTCATGGTCGCACGCGTGCTAAATTGATAGTCCTTCCCATTGGGAATCGACACCGATATTTGGTATCCCAAGGACGTATCTGTACCAATTTTTTCTGTATTCGTGCTACATCCTATCACCCCTATGCAGAGAATAAAAGCCATTATTAAGACTGGATAT
>CAMYDW010000018.1 GCA_947254645.1 uncultured Peptococcaceae bacterium
TATCTTAACTATATGGTCATTAATAGATTATTTGATGAAAATGAATAAAGAAATCAGTCTTTTTTAAGGAATAATTATGCATGATACAGAACAATTTGAAGCACTATCTTTTGGTAAAGTGAATAGTTATCTACAACTATTTCATCACTCGAACTATAATGATATTGTAATAGAAATGATAGATGAGGCACATAAAAAACATGTCCCTATCATTTCCTATAATGTTGCATCTTTACTACACTCTTTGATGTTAATTCATCAACCCAAAAATATCCTTGAATTTGGAACTGCTTATGGATTTTCAACTTTTATAATGCGAGACAATGCCTTACCAGATACACATATTGTTACCATTGACATAAGCGAAGAGCGCCAAATTGTTGCAAGAAATTTTTTTAAAAAGCTTCATTACTTTGATGAACGCATTTCATTTATCAATGATGACTTTAGAAACCCAGAATTAATTGACCATCTTTCTAAGGAATACTCACCTTTTGATTTGGTATTTATTGATGCGGCAAAAGCGCAATATTCCATATTATTAAAAATGCTTTCAAAAATATTATCAGATAATGCTATTATTATACTTGACAATGTTTTGCTGAATGGATGGATTATTGCAGGAAAATATCCTAATCATCGACAAAAAACAATGTTTAAACGTATGAATGCATTTCTTGAGGAAATACAAAACAGCACTGAATATCATGCTACGCTTTTCCCTTTCGATGATGGTGTGCTTTTATTAACAAAAAATAGGAGATAAAAATGAAACAAGTTGTCGAATTACTTGCTCCTGCTGGCAATTTTGAAAAATTGAAATATGCATTTCACTATGGTGCAGATGCAGTTTATTGCTCAGGCAAAAGATTTGGATTAAGAGCTTTCGCGGGAAACTTCTCGGAAACAGAATTAGAGGAAGCGATTGAATATACGCATTCAATTGGAAAAAAAATATATATAACATTAAATATGTATCCACACAATAAGGATTTAGATGGAATTGAAGAATACTTACTGTATTTATCTTCAATAAATCCAGATGCCTTTATTGTTGCTGATCCTGGTGTATATCGTATTATTCAAAAATTAGGTATTAAAACGCCTATTCATATTAGCACCCAAGCCACAATTGTAAACTGGGCAGATATATTGTTTTGGGAAGATCAAAGCAATGTTGAACGTGTCGTATTGGCTAGAGAATTATCTTTAGAAGAAATAGAAGAAATAAAAACAAAAACATCAACAGAATTAGAAGTTTTTGTACATGGTGCTATGTGTATGTCTTATTCAGGACGTTGCTTGTTGAGTAATTATATGACAGGAAGAGATGCCAATAAGGGTGAATGTGCACAACCCTGTCGTTGGAATTATTCCATTGTCGAAGAAAAAAGACCTGGCGTCTATTTTCCTATAGAAGAGGATGAACATGGTTCCTATATATTTAATTCATATGACTTATGTACATTAGAAAAATTAGATGCCATTTTATCTAGTGAAATAGACAGCTTAAAAATAGAAGGACGGATGAAAAGTATTTTTTATGTCTCTACTATTATTAGATGCTATAGAAATATGATTGATAGTTATTTTGAAAAAGGCATATTAGATCCTGATGAGCTACAATACTGGCTTGAAGAGCTTGATAAAGTAAGTCATCGACCATATACAACAGGATTCTTCTTCGGCAAACCAGAAGATAATGCGTTAAATAATACAACTTCTGGATATATAAAACCATATGATTTTATTGGCATTGTCAAATCATATGATGGCAATTCCAATGAAGTCATTATTGAGCAGCGTAATAAAATTTCTGTTGGCGATACTATTCAATTCTTTGGTAAAAATTATAAAGAATATGATTTTGTTGTTGATAAGATGTATGATGAAAATAATAATGAAATAGATTGTGCGCCGCATGCACAACAAATTATAAAAATAAATATTCCGTTTGAAGTTTCAGAAATGGATCTTATTCGTAAAAAAATTTAAAAAAGATGAGGTTTCCATTGAAGTGGAAATCTCATCTTTTTTTTATTAAACTTCTCATAATAAATATTATGTTAACTTTTTTGAAGTTTTTTAATTTGATCGTGGATGGCATGCATTATATTGCTTTATAACGTCCTTATAAGCAATATGAACATAGATTTGTGTGGTAGATATATCTGAATGGCCCAATAGTTCCTGTATGACACGTAAATCCACACCATTATTCAGTAAATGCGTAGCAAATGTATGTCTAATGGTGTGTGGTGTAATCTCTTGGTTGATACCAGCCATCTTGGCGTATTTTTTTATCATCTTCCATATAGATTGTCTAGAGATTTTTTTATTTTGATTTGAAAGAAAAAGAAAACTATTGTTAACCTTATTTTTTAATTTTCTTTCTTGAAGATATTCATTCACAGCATTCTTCGCATAATTGCCAAAGGGAATAAGTCGCTCCTTATTTCCCTTGCCAATAACACGAATGAACATTTCATCTTCATAATATTGTTCTAGCGTTAAATCTACTAATTCTGATACTCGAATACCAGTTGCATACATTAATTCTAAAATAGCAGCATCTCTTTTTCCGCTATATTTATTTGTTGGGATGCACTGAATTAATGCAGTTATTTCTGCCTCGGTTAAAACAATAGGAAGCTTCTTTTCCCTTATGATATGATCTTTAAAAGCAATAGTTTCTTGAAGAATACCGAGTGAATCAATATAATCTAGAAATCCTTTGATAGATGTCATTTTTCTTGCAATCGTTGACGTTTTATAGCTTTCTTTAAGATAAATACGATAGTTAGAAATCAGTATATTATTAATTTCACTTAACGAAATAGATTGATTATAAAGCCAGTCTAGTAGTTGTTGAATATCCATTTTGTAGCTTTGATAAGTATTTTCAGAGAGTCCTTTTTCCACCATCAAATATAAAAGATAATCTGATAAATAATCGTTAGATAACATATTCATAAAATCATCCTAACACTTTTTTATTGGTGCATATTTTGTTGAAATCGTCTTAATACCCTCTTTAGGAAAAGCAACTGTTATTTTACTCGGTGTTACTGGATCTACTTGAACAACAATCCCTTCTTTCCAAATACTATGAAGCACCTTGTCTCCAATTGCAAATGTTTCTTTGTTATTTTCCACATCCTGTTGGGAATTTGAAGCTGATTTTTCTGTAGATAAGTACCCTCTCTTAGAAACATCAACATAGCTGTCTTCAGACATTTCAGATAGAAAACTAGAAGGTAAATTATACATAAATTTACCGTGCAGCATTCTTTTCCCAGAGCTTGTTATATAAAGTCGCTTCATTGCTCTTGTAAATGCAACATAACAAAGGCGTCGTTCTTCTTCTAGTCCATCTGTATTTTTTGTACGTATATGGGGAAAGATATTTTCTTCAAACCCTGCCACAAATACCACAGGAAATTCTAATCCTTTGCTTGAATGCATTGTCATAATATTAACGGCTTCATCATTAAATTTATTCTGATCTAAATCAGTATAAAGTGCTATTTCCTCGAGAAAAATACTAAGATGATGCTCTTCATATGACACATCCCTTGCATCAAATTCATTTGCGATAGATAAAAATTCATCTATGTATTCTGTAGATATATCTAGGCTTAATGAGTCTTTTTCACCTAAATAATCAATATAATGACTTTCATCTAAAATGAATTGAACAATAGATACAATAGTTGTCATATCATTAGCCATCTTCTTTGCAGTATCAATCATTTGATATAAGTCTAGTAATGAAGACTTGATTTTACTTGAAACATTCAATTCAGGATGTATTAAAGCTTCAACTAGTGTTAAATAATCATATTTATTTTTAAAGGCTAAAATCTTATTCCATGTTTTATCACCAATTCCTCTTTTAGGAATATTAATGATTCGTTGTAAGTTAAGAGAATCATTAGGATTTAACACAACTAATAAGTAGGCAAGAATATCTTTAATCTCTTTGCGTTGAAAGAACCTAATGCCACCATATATGCGATAAGGGATATTATTTTTTAAAAAGCATTCTTCAATGGAACGAAATTGTCCTGTGGTTCTAATGAGAACAGCAAAATCATTAAACGAATAATTGGCATTATTGTGTAAGTCAATAATACGTCTAGAAATAAAATAGCCCTCATCTCTATCATCACTTGCTGCGTAATAAATAACTTCCTCTCCCTTTGTATTTTCAGTCCACAAAGTTTTGTCCTTTCTTAATGCATTATTGGATATGACGTTATTTGCCGCATTAAGTATATTTTTAGTTGAACGATAATTTTCTTCTAGTTTTATTACATAAGCATTTATGTAGTCTTTTTCGAAACTTAAGATATTTTGCAAGTCTGCGCCACGCCATTCGTAAATAGACTGATCGTCGTCACCAACCACGCAGATATTTTGATATTTCTGTGCCAGTAATCTAACAAATTCATACTGTATTTTATTTGTATCTTGGTATTCATCGACTAGAATATATTTAAATTTTTCTTGATAAAAACTTAGAACATCAGCATGAGATAAAAACATTTTAACAACATAGCAAATGATATCGTCAAAATCAACGGCATTATTTTGCACTAAAACATCTTGATATTCGCTGATGATATCAATGAGTTGTTCTGGGATATATCCATTCTTCTCATATACTTTTAAACCAACATAAAAATCTGCATATTCATTCTTTATATTTGAAACAGTTTGCAATATTGATGATGGTTTTAACAAGTCTGAATTCATATTCTTTTCTTTAAGTATACGTCTTATAATACTAAGTTGATCACTTGTATCATAAATAACGAAATTTTCTTTAAGTCCTGATTCTTTTATATTGTATCTCAAAATTTGTAGGCAGGTAGAATGAAAGGTCTTAGCCCAAATCATTTCTGATTTTTGTCCAATAAGAGATTGAATTCTTTCTCTCATTTCTTTTGCAGCTTTATTGGTAAAAGTGATGGCAAGAATATTTCGCGGAGAAACATTACCTTCTTCAATTAAATATGCAATTCTATGAACAAGTACACGTGTTTTTCCTGACCCAGCACCAGCTAGTATTAATAATGGTCCTTCTGTATTTTTTACAGCCTCAAGCTGCTTAGCATTTAAATTTTTTAATATATCCATATCTTACATCTCCATACAAAAAACGGAAAAAAGCACTTCGTTAATAGTCGAAGTGCTCTATCGTTTAATTTTGACGTTCTTGTGCTGATGCAAGCATAAGCTTAAGTCTATTTTCTTGATTGACTTTTGTTGCACTTGCATCAAAATCTATTGGAACAATATTGGATTCGGGATAAATTTCTTTAATCTTTCTTAGCATCCCTCTTCCAACAATATGATTTGGAAGACAGCCAAAAGGCTGTGTGCAGACAATATTATTGACTCCTGACTCTAGTAATTCTACCATTTCTCCCGTCAAAAGCCAACCTTCTCCCATTTTAGTCCCAGGGTGAATAATATTTTTACTTTTTTCTTTAGTGATTTCAAATGGTGTTGCTGGCTTAAAATGAGGAAAAAAAGAATACTCATTGATAACCATATTTTGTAGTTTGATAATTTTTTTATAGAAAATCTTAGAAATCAATGCTTTTAGCCTACCAGTGCCATATAAGTAATAATCTTCTACACCAGCATCTATTGTGTATAGAACAAAGTCCATTAAACCTGGAATAACAACTTCGCAATCTTCTTTATTAAGAAATTCTTGAAGATTATTATTCCCTAGTGGGGCAAATTTAACATAAATTTCGCCTACTATACCAACTTTAGTCTTAGAGATTTCTTTATTTACCTCTATATCATTAAACCAATGCAATATTTGTTTTGTATGATGTTTTAAGAACTTACTATTATAAGCTTTATTATTCATAAACTGTTCTTCAATATAATTACAGCTTTTTTCTAGGACTTTTTCTGTTTCACCACTTACAGCTTCATATGGCTTAATTTGATTAACTAAATTCATCAATAAATCTGCATATAATATTGCAAAGGCGAGTTTGATGATAAATTTTTTATCAAAAGTGAAACCTGGATTATCTTCCAATCCTACTAGATTAAATGATAAAACTGGAATATGTTCTAAGTGTGCTTTAAAAAGGGCCTTTCTTAACAAGCTCACGTAGTTAGAAGCACGACATCCTCCTCCTGTTTGCATTAAAAGCAAGGCCACTTTATCTTTGTCATACCCTTGATTAATAACGGCATCTAATAATTGCCCAATGGTTAGAAGTGCAGGATAACAAGTATCGTTATGAACATATTTCAATCCTAAATCTACTATACTAGAAGCGTTCGTTTCTAAAATATTCACTTTATATCCTTCAATATTAAGGAGTTTTTTAAAAAATCTAAAATGAATTGGAAGCATCATTGGTATAAGGATTGTGTGTGTTTTTTTCATTTCTTCTGTAAAAACAACCCTTTGGTGTTCGGACATGCTTATTTTCTCCTTTGAACAAGTGTTGCGAATAAACTTCTTAAGCGAATTTTAACTGTTCCTAAATTATTAATTTCGTCAATTTTAATTTGAGTATAGATTGCATCTTTTGACTCAAGAATATCTCTAACTTCATCTGAGGTGATTGCATCTAGGCCACAGCCAAAACTAACCAATTGAATGAGTGTCATATTTTTATGTTTTGTTACTTCCTTAGCTGCATTATATAACCTAGCATGATAAGTCCATTGATTAAGTACATTCGTATCAATGTTATCTTTATTAAAAGCCAGACCATCCTCAGAAATGACAACAGCTTTAAAACTTTGAAGTAGTTGATCAATCCCGTGATTTACTTCAGGATCAATATGATAAGGTCTTCCAGCAAGAACTACTATTGGGAAATCATTTTTTTCAGCATATTTAATTGCTTTCCGAGTAAAATCTTGTTGTAATTTGTAATACTCATTTTGAGCCAAATAAGCTTTTTGAAGTGCAAAATTAATTTCTTTTTGTTTAAAATTGAAGAGATCTTTCAAATCCTTATATAACTGTTTTTTTAGATGCTTTCCATTATGAATTCCATAAAAACCCATAAGGTAATTTTGAGTATGAATTGCTTTGACATTTGCTTCTATTACCTGCGGATAATAAGCAACAACAGGGCAATTGTAGTGATTATCGCTTATATGTTCATCAAAATTATAGGTAAGGCAAGGATAAAAAATAGCATCTAAATTTTTAGATATGAGATACTCTATATGACCATGTACCATTTTTGCTGGATAGCAAATAGTATCTGAAGGAATCGTATGTTGTCCTTTTAAATATAACTTTTTTGAACTAAAAGGACTTAATTTTACTGAAAATCCTAATGTATTCCAAAAGGTAATCCAGAAAGGGTATAATTCATATACGTTAAGACACAGAGGCATTCCAATGGTCCCACGATCCAATTTTTTTGTTGATTGTTCTTTAATCGTGTTACTTATTAATTGTCTTTTATACAAATATGCATTAGGCAGATTTATGGTTTCATTTTCTAGTTTTAACGGTCTTTCACATCTATTCCCCGAAATGAGTTCGCGTCCATTACTAAACGTATTAATAGTAAGTTCACAATGATTGCCGCATAGTTGACACGTTCTGTGATATGTTTCGACCTTAAAATCTTCTAATTCATTCAACTTGGCGATATTACCAACTTTAGTCATATTATTTTTGGCATATAAAGCACAACCAAAGGCACCCATTAAGCCAGCAATAGATGGTCGTGTCACTTCTCTACCAATTTCTTTTTCAAATGCTCTTAAAATAGCATTGTTATAAAAAGTACCACCTTGTACAACAATATGTTTTCCGAGATCGTCAGCATCATGAGCACGTATAACTTTGTATAATGCATTTTTCACGACACTAATAGAAAGACCTGCTGAAATATCTTCTATTGTAGCTCCTTCTTTTTGCGACTGTTTCACAGAGGAATTCATGAATACAGTACATCTAGAACCTAAATCTACAGGGTTTTTAGAATAAATGCCTAGATTCGCAAATTGTTCTATTTCATAGCCCAGTGCATTGGCAAAAGTAGATATAAACGAACCACATCCAGAGGAACAAGCTTCGTTAAGAAAAATAGAATCTATAGCATTGTTTTTTATTTTAAAGCATTTCATATCTTGGCCACCAATATCAATGATGAAATCAACATTAGGTTGAAAAAATTGAGCGGCAGTAAGATGTGCTATTGTTTCAACAAGACCAAAGTCGACCGAAAAAGCAGTTTTTATAAGTTCTTCACCATAACCTGTTACTGCAGATGCGATTATATTTAAATTTGGATAAGATTTGTACAAATGTAACAAGGTATCTTTAATAATTGCAACTGGATTACCATTATTATTTTCATATTTACTGTATAAAATCTGATTTTCATCATCAATAAGAACCATTTTAATTGTTGTAGAACCAGCATCTATTCCTAAGTAGAGTGGTTTATTGTGTTCTAATAACTCTTTTTGAGGAATAGTTGCTTTTTCATGTCTTCTTATAAATTTGATGTACTCGTCTTTTGACTCAAATAATGCAGGAATAGAACTTGTACGATTAGTGGTAGTAGGTTCTTCGATTAAACGATTTTTAAAATCTACAAGATTAAAAGAGAGTTCATTTTTACTGTACAATGCAGCACCGTAAGCTACATAATATTGTGCATTCTCAGGGAAAGTATATGACGCTTCTTCTAAATGCAGTACTGCCTTAAAAGCATTTCTTAGGCTACTAAGAAAGTTTAATGGCCCACCAAGAAAAATGATGTTTCCCTTTATCTCTCTTCCTTGTGCAAGCCCCCCTACAGTTTGATTAGCGACAGCATGAAAAATACTCATGGCCACATCTTCTTTTTTTGCTCCTTGATTTAATAATGGTTGTATATCTGATTTAGCAAATACACCACATCTTGAAGCTATAGGATAAATGGTTTGAGCTTGTGTAGCAAGATGATCTAATTCTGGCAAATCGACATCTAATAAGACTGCCATTTGATCAATAAAAGCACCGGTCCCTCCAGCGCAAGTGCCATTCATTCGAACTTCGGTACCTCCAGTAAAGAATAAAATTTTAGCATCTTCACCGCCAAGTTCAATAGCAACATCAATATTAGGATGCAATGCTTTAACCGCCATTTGAGAAGCAACCACTTCTTGAATAAATGGTGTATTATAAGTTTCAGATAAACCAATTCCTGCGGAACCAGTAATAGCCAGTCTAATATCATTATCTATATTATGAGATAGGACCTGAAGGATATCCACGATAAAATCTTTTGCAACCTCGCGTATATTAGAACGATGTCGCTGATAATTTTTATAGATAATTGTATTTTTATTATCTAGCACAACACATTTCATGGTTGTTGAACCTACATCTAAACCAATACGAATCAATGCTATGCTCCTCCTCTAAAGTAAATATTCAATATATTATACACCATATTTTAAGTTTTTAATTTAAAAAAGTTAATTTTTTTTAAACCATATTCTTAATATACCATAAACTTCTTATTAATAGCGATAAATAAAAAAAGAGAATGTTTAACATTCTCTTTTTTTTATTCTATTTAATCTTCTAATAAAGCTTTCATAGAAAGATTGATTCTTCCTTGTTTGTCAAGCTCTATAATTTTCACACGCACTTGATCGCCAACTTTTACAACATCTTCTACTTTATTAACTCTTTCTTTTGCTAATTGTGAGATGTGTACAAGGCCGTCTTTTCCTGGAAGAATATTGACAAATGCACCAAAATCCATCAGTTTGACAACTTGTCCAGTATAGATTTCTCCTACTTCTGGTTCTTTTACAATGTCCTCTATCATTTTGAGTGCTTTTTTGCATGCTTCTGCATCTGCTGACAGTACATGAATTGTTCCATCTTCTTCGACGTCAATTTCTACACCAGTGAGCTCAATAATTTTCTTGATTGTTTTACCACCACTACCAATAACGTCTTTTATCTTGTCTACATCAATTTTTAATGTTTCTACACGTGGAGCATATGGTGATAATTCTGGTTTTGGTGTATCAATAGCTTTAAGCATCGCATCAAGGATGAACATTCTACCCTCATGGGCTTGAGCAAGTGCTTGCTTCAAAATTGCACGGTTAATACCAGCAATTTTGATATCCATTTGAATGGCAGTAACCCCATCAACTGTCCCAGCTACTTTAAAATCCATATCACCTAGTGCATCTTCAAGGCCTTGTAAATCAGTTAGAACAACAAATTCATCGCCTTCACGAATCAATCCCATCGCAACACCACTAACAGGCTTCTTAATTGGAACACCTGCAGCCATTAGTGACATGGTACTACCGCATACGCTTGCCATAGAGGTAGAACCATTAGATTCAATAGCTTCTGATACAACACGTATCGTATATGGGAATTCTGTCTCGCTTGGAATCATTGGTTCTAAAGCACGTCTTGCTAATGCACCATGACCAATTTCTCGACGGCCCGGGCCACGCATTGGTCTTGTTTCACCAACACTATAAGGCGGGAAGTTATAATGATGAAGATAACGTCTTGTTTCTTGTTCATCAAGGCCATCTAGTAATTGATTATCTCTTAGTGAGCCAAGTGTTGTTACACTCATAATCTGTGTTTGGCCACGAGTAAACATTGCACTGCCATGGACACGAGGCAACAAATCAATTTCACATGTCAAAGGACGTACTTCAGTTAATTCACGACCATCTGGTCTCTTATGTTCTAAGGTGATTAACTTACGAACAATTTTTTTCATGAGTGCACTAAATGCCTCAGTAATTTCATTTTCTTGTTCTGGGAATGCTTCTGCCAATGCGTCTAAACATGCAGCCTTGACTTTCCCAACAGCTTCATCACGTAATTGCTTATTGACAATTTGTAAAGCTTCCTTTAAATCATCGTGAGCTACTTTTTCAACGGCTTCAACTAATTCTTCAGGGAGAAGCTTTAACTCAGGTATATACTTTTCTTTTGCAATACCTGCAATTTCTGCATCTTTTCTAAAGTCTTCAATCATCGCTACAATTTCTTTGATTGCATTATGACCAAACATGATTGCATCAAGAACTTTTTCTTCAGGTACTTCTTTAGCACCAGCTTCAACCATCATAATAGCTTCTGCAGTACCAGCAACAGATAAACTTAATAAAGTTTGTTCTCGTTGCTCAACCGTAGGATTGATAATAAACTCATCATCAATCAGACCTACATGCACCCCTGCAATTGGCCCTAAGAATGGTGCCGCAGATAAGTGAAGTGCAGCAGAGGCGCCAATCATCGCACTAATATCTGGTTCATTATCATTTTCTACAGATAACACTGTTGCAACAATTTGAACATCATTTCTATAGCCTTTTGGAAATAATGGACGAATTGGACGGTCGATTAATCTAGCTGCTAGTGTGCCTTGTTCTGTAGCACGTCCTTCTCTTCTTAAAAAACCCCCAGGGATTTTTCCTACAGCATACATTTTTTCTTCATAATCTACTGTTAATGGAAAGAAATCAATACCATCTCGTGGCTCTTTACTATTCGTTGCAGTTACCAAGACTACTGTATCGCCATAGCGAACCAATACAGAGCCTCCTGCTTGTTTCGCCATGTGTCCGGTTTCGATACTTAATTCTCGGCCCGCAAGGTTCATACTTTTTTTAATAATAGTATCCATTGCTACCTCTTTTCTATAATATATCCCGCAATAAATATCTTATAATAAGTAAATTGCCTACAAGTAAACGTGAAAGACACGAATACTTGTAGGCAAAAAATTAGCGACGTAATCCTAATTTACTTACAATATTACGATAACGCTCAATGTCATTTGCCATTAAATAATCTAAGAGCGCTCTACGACGACCAACCATCTTTAAAAGACCACGTCTTGAATGATGGTCTTTTTTATTAACTTTTAAATGTTCGGTAAGATATTGAATACGATAGCTTAATAAAGCAATTTGTACTTCGGGAGATCCTGTATCTCCTTCGTGTGTTTTGTATTGTTCAATAATTTCTGATTTTTTGATTGTATCGATAGCCATTGATACATCCTCCTTTATATTTTTTATCCGTTTTCTAAGTCATCGTTGGAGAATCAAATCACTGAGAAAAGGACCACAACACATATATTATACAACTTAAATGAATAAGTGACAACTATTTATTGAAATATTTTTTAGTGTTTTCAACATCCATTGTTATCGCAAGTTTGAGCTCATCGAGATTATGGAATTTTGAAATGTGCCTTAAAAAATGATGTACCTCAATGCAAATATCATCACCATAAATATCACGATTAAAATCTAAAATATGGATTTCTATCGTAATCTGCTGTGAATTGTCGATCGTTGGTCTGGTACCAATATTTAAAACACCTGTATATTTTTTTCCCGGATCATTACTAAGCCAGACTCTTGCAGAGTATACTCCACAAGATGGTAGTAGAATAGAATCATCATAGTCAATATTTGCAGTAGGAAAATTCAAGGTTCTTCCGATTTGCTTCCCATGAATTACTTCGCCACAGAGATGATAAGGATAACCCAATAATTCATTTACTAAGGTCATATTGCTTGCTTTTAATTGTCTACGTATCAAAGAGCTGCTGACAGTGTTCCCTCTAAATTCGAAGGCTTCTTCTATATGAAGTTTAACATTTCTAGCTTCTAATAGCTCTTTTAATAGAGCTGGCGTGCCTTGTGCATTTTTACCAAAGGAAAAGTTAAAACCTACAACAATGTGCTGTGCACATAGCTTATCAACAAGTATCTTATTAACAAAGTCATTTGCATCAATGCTGGCAAATTCTTGATTAAAAGTTAATGAGATCACTTCATCCACTTGAAGCTCATCGAGAAAAGTCATCTTTTCGTGTTGACTTAGTAGATATTTGAAATCATCTTTTAAAATAGATTGCCATTGCGGAAAAAATGTCAATACACATAGAGGAATATTATTTTCTTTTGCAATTTCATATCCTTTTTTTATTAAATTTTGATGTCCAATATGAAGACCGTCAAAATTACCGATAACGATGACACGATTCGTACTTTTTACATTATCAAGTTTGTGATAGACAAACAAAATATTTTCTCCTTTTATATATGAAATACCTTTTTAGGGGTAAAAATATCTTTTTCAACAGTTCCTATTGCAATCAAATGTTCATTATAGACGATTTGTATCAAAGTAGGTGTTTCATAATATAACGAACATTCTATTTTTTTTCCGTTCCATATATCCATTGCAGTATCTTCTGAATGAATGATTAATTGTGGCAAATCAAGCACATGATTCATCGGTATTAGAATCTCGTAGGGATTGTTTAAGCTTTTTATATCTTCAATATCCAGACATTGCTCAATATTAAAGGTACCTGCCTTAATTCTTTTTAAATCGCTTAAAGTGCCGCAGCTTCCGCATTTACGAGCAATATCCTGGCAAAGTGTTCTAATATAAGTGCCTTTACTACAATGAATACGTATAGAAGCTTTTTTATTAGTGAAATCAAGGCATTCTAATTCAAAAATAAAAATTTTACGATCTTCAATGCCTTCAACAGTTATATTTTGTCTTGCATATTTATAAAGAGGTTTTCCATCTTTTTTTATGGCAGAATACATTGGCGGTGTTTGAAGTTGCTCACCAAGAAAACTTTTTAATACATTTTCAAACTCGGTGCGAGTAAGTTGTGGTAATTCACACGTTGCTGTAATTTCACCATATTTATCCTGAGTGTCTCTTTCCTCTCCAAAATAAAAAGAGGCAATATATTCCTTTTCATCACTCATCAAATATTCAGTTAATCGTGTTGCTTGATTAATACCTAAAACCATTACACCAGTTGCGCCAGGATCTAGTGTACCAGCATGACCGATTTTTTTTGTCTGAAATACTTTTCTCATAATACCCACAACATCATGAGAAGTAATACCAACAGGTTTATTAATAAGCAAAATCCCATTTTTATCTGACACTACTTAATCCTCCCATTCACTATCTAACAAGGAGAGTACGTGATTAATACAAGTCGACAAATCACCATCATAAGATGCACCTGAAGCTCGAATATGCCCGCCTCCACCAAGTAGTGAACAGATTTTATTTACATCAAAATATTCTTTAGAGCGCATACTAATTTTTATATGCTGTTCTTGATTTTCAGTAAATAGAATAGCAACTTCAACCCCTTGAATATTTTTTATTTTAGATACAACACCCTCTAAGTCTGAGGTGCTGGCATGTAATTGGTTGAGAGTTTGTTTTGAAAAGGCGCAATAAGCAATTTTATTATCACGAGAAAATTCTATATTACTATATAAATATTTATAAATTTTCAATTGTATATGACTCATATTTTCATAAATATTTGCTCGAACATCACTTATATTAGCACCTGATTCAATCATAGAAGCAGCTAATCGAAGTGTCTTTGCGCTTGTATTTTGATACAAAAAGGATCCTGTATCTGTGCTAAGACCCGTATAAAATGAAGTTGCAATATCTTTAGAGATAAGATTTTTATCATTAATAAATAGTTCTGAAAGAACTTCACAAGTAGATGAAGCATTTGGTTCAACGATATTCAAATCAGCATATAATGTATTGCTTATATGATGGTCAATATTTATCCAGAGCAAATCATCTAGTTGCTCTGGATATTGACCAATGCGTTCTCTGGAAGCACAATCCACTGCTATGCAAATATCAGGAGTTTTAGAATCAGATGTGAAATGCTTTATTTCCTCATAATTTTTTAAATAATAAAAATCAGGTGAAAGCTCTTGATATTGATTATATAGTTCAACATCATATTCCAATTCTCTTAGTAGTTGTGCAAGTCCTGTTTGAGCACCTAAAGAATCTCCATCTGCTCTGATATGAGAAAAAACAGCAATTGATTTAACATTATGCGCTGTTAAAAAATCAATTAATCTATTCAATTACGCATCTCCTAAATCTTTTATAATTTTCTCTATTTTAGCACCATATTCCAGAGATTCATCTAAATAAAATCGTAACTCAGGTACATTTCTCACTTGCAATCTTTTACTTAAAGCAGTTCTGAGAAATCCTTTTGATTGTTCTAAAGCTTCAAGAAGCTCATTTCTTTCTTGTGCATTACCTAACTTACTAACATATACTTTGGCAACGCTACCATCAGGTGATAATTCTAAATCTGTGATACTTACCATACCATTGATAATAGGATTTTTGCTTTCAGTCATAAAAATCTCAACCAAATCACGTTTTATTTCGCCAGCAAGTCGAAAGTTTCTTTTTGACATCTTTCTTCCTCCTAAAGCTCTCTTTTAACTTCTTCTAGGAGATATGCTTCAAAGATGTCCCCTTCTTTAAAATCATTGAATCGTTCAAGACTAATACCACATTCATAGCCACTAGCAACTTCGCGAACATCATCTTTGAAACGTTTTAATGCTGCAATTTCACCATCGTAAATGATGATACCATCTCTCAGCACTCTAACCTTGCAATGACGTGTAATTTTACCATCGGTAATATAGCAACCAGCAATATTACCAACCTTAGGAACACGTATAACAGAACGAATTTCCGCTTGTCCTAAATCAGTTTCTTTGATGTCCGGTGCAAGCAAGCCACTCATTGCAGCTTTCACATCATCGATAGCTTCATAAATAATGCTATAGGTTTTTACATCAACTTGTTCTTTTTCGGCAAGTTTTTTTGCGTTAACATCAGGACGAACATTAAAACCGATAATAACTGCATTAGAAGCCATTGCTAAACTGACATCAGTTTCGCGAATGCCGCCAACTGCAGTACGAATGATATTAACACGCACTTCATCTGTACTTAGTTTTTCTAATGATTGACGAATTGCTTCAATAGAACCTTGTGTATCGGCTTTTAAAACAATATTTAATTCAACAACGTTTCCTTGTTGAATTTGGTTAAATAAATCTTCTAAAGAAACTTTTCCACCATGGGTAATTTCTTTAAGATGTTTTTCTTGAGAACGTTGTTCAGCAACTTGTTTTGCTAGTCTTTCGTTATCAACGACAGCAAAATCATCACCAGCTTCTGGCACATCGTTTAGTCCCAAAATTTCTGCTGGCATAGATGGACCAGCTTCGTTAATAGCGTTGCCTCTGTAGTCAAACATTGCGCGAATACGCCCTTGAGTAGAACCAACAATGAGGAAATCCCCATTGTGCAGAGTACCATTTTGCACCAGTAAGGTTGCTGTTGCCCCACGATTTTTATCTAATTTAGATTCAACAACTTTACCCTTAGCACTTCTATTAGGGTTAGCTTTTAAATCTTCAACTTCAGCGACAAGTAAAATCATTTCTAAAAGATCGCTGATACCTATATTTTTCTTCGCAGAAACTGGTACCATAATGGTATTGCCACCCCATTCTTCTGAGATTAAACCATATTGGCTAAGTTCAGATTTGATGGTTTCTGGATTTGCATCTGGTTTGTCAATTTTATTAATGGCAACAATAATTGGTACTTCAGCAGCCTTTGCATGATCAATAGCCTCAATCGTTTGAGGCATTACGCCATCATCTGCAGCAACAACTAAAATTGCAATATCTGTTACTTGAGCACCACGTGCTCTCATTGCAGTAAAAGCTTCATGTCCAGGAGTATCAAGGAAGGTAATTTTTTCTCCATTTACAGATACTTGATAAGCACCAATATGTTGTGTAATACCACCGGCTTCAGTTGAAGTGACATCAGAATTACGAATTTGGTCGAGCAAAGAAGTTTTACCATGGTCAACGTGTCCCATAATAGTAACTACTGCTGGTCGTTTCTTTAATAGACTAGGATCATCTGCTTCTTCTTGTTCAGACAGTAAATTTTCTTCCATTGTAGCTTTTATTTCAATGGTAGCACCATATTCATCGGCAATGATAGTTGCTGTTTCTACATCAAGTTCTTGGTTCATGGTTGCCATGACACCTAGTGACATTAATTTCATAATCACTTCAGAAGCTTTTTTGCCGAGTTGTCTAGCTAAATCTTGCACAGTAATGCTCTGATCCATGATGACATGGTATTGTACTTCTGCAAATTCTCTCACTTCTTTAACTGGCATTTGTTTCTTTTTATGTTTTTTATTTTTATTATTTTTTCTATTATTAAAATCTCTGTTTTCTTTATTAAATGACTTTTTTGAATGATTATTTGAATTTTTTTCCTTGTTACGATTATTATGTTTCTCTACAGAATATTCATTTTTTGAATCTTTGGTATCTTCTGTTGTTTTAGATGGCTTTTGTTTAGGTTGTTTTTCTTTGCTAATAGTTTTATCTTCCTTACTTTTAGTGTATTTCTTTCTAATTATTTCTGCCTCTTCCGAGGAAATAGAACTCATATGATTGGATACTGAAATGTTTAATTCTTTCAGATCATTAATAATAGTTTTTGAATTTTGATGTAACTCTTTTGCTAATTCATATATTCTAATTTTACTCATAGAGCCACCTCCGTTGCATAATATTTATTAAACTAATGTTTGAATATGATTTGCCATTTTTTCATCTGTTAATGCCAAAATTGTTTTATATGAGGTACCAATTGCCAAGCCTAATGCTTCTTGTTCGCCAAAAACAATATATGGTACTTGAAATTGTTCTGCTGTTTTTTTCCAACGTTGAATTGCATTTGTTGATGCCGTTTCAGAGATGATTAATAGAAAAACCTTTTGTTTTTTTAAATGAGCTAAAACTGCTTGTTCACCAGCTTTTACTGTTCTTGCCTTCGCCGCAAACCCCAAATAAGTAAAAATTTTATGATTCTGTTGTAACATATTTCAATGCCTCGTTATAGATTTCTTCATTTATTTCAACATCAAGCGCACGATCAATTCTTTTGCTTTTTTTTGCATTTTCAATACATGCTTTACTCGAACATAAATAGGCACCACGTCCTTGTTTTTTTCCAGAGGTATCAATAGTAACTTCTCCTTCTGGAGAACGCACAATGCGAATCAAATCTTTTTTCTCTATTTTTTTATGGCAAATAGCACAAGTTCTTAAAACAGGCTTTTTAGACATTTACTTCACCACGGCAATCTTCTTCATCGCAGAAAATGTAATTATAGGAAATACCTTGTTCATCTGCCTGAGATTGGCTTTTAATATCAATTTTCCAGCTTGTTAGTTTGGCAGCTAAACGAGCGTTTTGACCTTCTTTTCCTATAGCTAATGAAAGCTGATTATCTGGTACAATGACAATAGCTTTTTTATTTTCTTCATCTGCTATTACATCAATAACCAGTGAAGGACTAAGCGCTTCTGCAATATAAATATCTGGAGATTCATCCCAATTGATAATATCAATTTTTTCGCCACATAATTCATCTACTATCATTTTTACACGAGTCCCATTAGGACCAACACATGCACCAACCGCATCAATATCTTCACTTAAAGATTGAACTGCGATTTTAGATCTCATTCCGGCTTCACGTGCAACTGAATTAATGATTACATATCCATCTTTTATCTCTGGAACTTCTAATTCAAATAAACGTGTAAGCAAATCTTTATTGGTGCGTGAAATCATTACTTGAGCACCTTTATTTGAATTTTTGGCTTCAATAATGCATGCTTTGATGCGTTTATTAACATAGTATTGTTCACCAGGAATTTGTTCTTCTAAAGCTAAGATGGCTTCAACCTTATTTAATTTGATATAGCAGACGCCCGCATCTATTCGCTCTATTGTGCCGCTGATAATTTCTGATTTTCTATTAGAAAATTCATTATAAATGATATTACGCTCTGCTTCTCTAATACGCTGTACAACAACTTGTTTAGCAGTTTGAGCGGCAATACGACCAAAATTCTTTGGTTGTTCATTAACTTCAATCAAATCCCCTAAAGAGATAAATGGATTGATTTCTTTTGCATCTTCTAATGATATTTCTGTTTGAGGAGATTGTACGTCCTCAACCACCTCTTTAATCGCGTAAGCTAAAATATCTCCAGTTATAGAATCCATTTGAATTCTGACATTAGTTAATGAATCATAATTTTTCTTGTATGCTGATACCAATGCTGCTTCAATGGCCTCTAATATAACGGATGCTTTTATTCCTTTTTCTTTTTCAATATCATGCAAAGCTGCAATAAATTCTTTGTTCATCTCACACCTCTAAATTAAAAATCACAATACAATTGTGTTTTACTTATATCATTAAAGTGAATCTTTATTGTTTTGCTATCAATCGATAACATAATATCTTCATCACCAACATTTTCTAATATCCCAATAAACTCTTTTTGTCCATCAATACTTTTATATAGACGAACGCGTACCTTTTCATTAATAAATCGATGATAATGTTCTAAATTATACAATTCTCGCTCTAATCCCGGAGACGAGACTTCTAAATTATAAGCATCTTTCAAAGGCAAATTGTCGTCCTCGTCAAGAGCTGTACTTAACATACGACTAACGGTTTCACAAGCGCTTATATCCATCTTTTTATCTGGATCTAACGGTTCGATGTATAGTCTCAAAACTGCATCACTGTGATTTTTTTTATATTCAATATGATAAATAGCATATTCTAAGTTGTTGATAGCTGATTCATAGGTATCCAACACATAGCGTTCTATTTTATTCATATACTCACCACCTTTTATATAAACACGAAAGAGTGGGATATCCCACTCTTTCTCCGTCAATATAATACCATAAAACATAGTGTTTGACAAACTATGCTAATAATTCCTCGACATACTTCGCTAGTTCAGACACTGTTTTTAAAGATTCCACCATTTCATCGGATAGCTTAATCGAAAACTGACTTTCAATTGCCATAATAACTTCAACAACATCTAAAGAATCAGCTTGCAACTCTTCAAATGTTGTTGTGTCTTTAACTTTCGTAACATCAACTTTCATTTGCTTCGCGATAATGTTTTTTATTGTATCTTGTATCATACAGAATCCTCCATTATATTATGTTTTATTTTTTCGACTAGATTTGTTTTAACACAATTCTCTGCCATCCTAATACCATTGGCAAAAGCTCTCGCATCACTATTCCCATGGCAGACAATGCTAGCACCATTTAAACCCAACAATGGAGAGCCGCCCACTTCTTTTGAATCAAAATTTTTCTTAAAATTTATCAAACAGGGCTTTAAGAGCAATGCTCCGATTTTGTACATCAAGGAAGAATTTATTTCTTCCTTTAATGTTGAAAAGATAGTTTTTCCCATACCTTCCATTGTTTTCAATAAAATATTTCCAGTAAATCCATCACACACAATGACATCGATTGGTGCTGTTAAAACTTCATTTCCTTCTATATTACCATAAAAATCTATATTTGTATTATTTTTTAGCAAAGAAAATGATTCCTGTGTTAATGTATTTCCCTTTGTTTCCTCACTTCCATTATTTAATAAACCCACTTTCACATTATTAGACTTATTTAGAAGTACTTCCGCAAAGCTCTTCCCCATAATCGCAAATTGAAGTAAATTCAAAGAATCTACATCAGTATTTGCGCCAGCATCAATTAAAATTTTAGGACCAGTGACTGAAGGAAGTTGAACAGCAATTGCAGGTCTTTTAATACCTTTAATTCTTCCTATTTCAAATAAACCAGCCACTAATTGTGCCCCAGTGCTTCCAGCAGAAACCACTGCATCCGCGCGGCCTTCTTTCACTAATCTAGAAGCAATACAGATTGAGGCATTTCTTTTTGAACGATATGCTTGAGCAGGATGTTCATCCATTCCTATAATGGTATCAGTATGTATTATTTCTATTCTATCTTTTAAATCTTCATCTATGAGTGATTCAATTTGTGATTTATCACCAACTAAATACATTTTTTCTATATTAGAGCTATTTCTTAACGCTTTACATGCACCCAGAACAGTTTCTTTTGGTGCAAAATCACCACCCATTGCATCTACAGAAATAATCATACATACTCACCTACTAGTTCCTCTTTTTCTAAAGATTTTTTCAGATTATCAATAGCAAGTTGTCGATCTGGCTTACCAAAAATGGCGCTACCAGCAACAAGAACATCAGCGCCACTATTTGTTACTAATGCAGCCGTATTCGTATTAATACCACCATCAACCTCAATTAATAGGTCTGGATGTAATTGACTTTTTAAATCAGAGAGTTTTTTTATTTTATGTGTAATATCAATAAAAGATTGTCCACCAAATCCAGGATTAACACTCATAAGAAGAACAAGATCGATATCTTTGATATATTCTTCAATGCCATCTAATGGTGTTGAAGGATTAAATGATATCCCTACTTTACATCCGTTTTCTTTAATTAGTTTAATGGCTTCTGGTATATTATAGGTCGCTTCCTTATGGATAGTGATTAAATCTGCCCCTGCTTCAGCAAAATTTTTGATATATCTAGTTGGTTCAGCAATCATTAAATGAGTATCAAAAAATAACTTGCTTTTATTTCTTAAGGATTTAATGACTGGTGGACCAAATGTAATATTTGGAACAAATAAGCCATCCATTACATCTAGGTGTACCCATTTAATACCAGCATTTTCAATATCTTCAAGTTCATCTGCGATTTTAGAAAAATCTGCAGATAGTAACGATGGAGAAAAGATTATTTCTTTCATAATTTCACTCCCACTAGTTATAGTTTTTTGTTTCTGAAATTTCCTTGATGAGCTTTATATAATTATCATAACGTTCTTGACTAAAAAAACCTTCTGCTATTTTATTTTTGATTTCACAGTGTGGTTCATGCACGTGGGTACAGTTATGATATTTACATAAGTGAGAATATTCCTCATATTCCCAATATAAATATTTTAATTCTTCTTTTTTCATAATTCGGTCAATATCTAGCGCACTAAAACCTGGTGTGTCAATGATATAACCATTTTCTAAAGGAAAAAATTCTGATGTACGGGTTGTATTTTTTCCTCTATTTAGTTTTAAGCTAATATTTTGAACAGCTTGTTTTTCTTCACCAAGTAGCCTATTAATTAATGATGATTTACCAACACCTGAGTTACCAGTAAGCGCGGTAATTTTATTTTTTAGGAATTTCTCTAAATGAGCCAAATCACCAGCTATATCCGTGAAAAATATTTCTATCCCAGTATGAAGATATATATCTTTGATACGCTGTTTTTCAAAGTCATTCGATAAGTCTATTTTAGAGATACAAATACTAGGATGTATCTTGTAGTACCTTGATAAAGCAATCATTTTATCTAATAGAAATGAATCATAATCTGGTGATTTAATTGAAGCAACAATCAGCAATTGATCAATATTTGCCAATCCTGGACGAGGAATAAAGTTTTTTCTCTCTTTGACTTCTGTAATTACTCCACAAAGTTCATCATTTTGAGGCTCAAAATGAACTAAATCACCAGCTACAATATGCAAATTTTGATGGAATTTTTGCTTCCCTGCTAATTTGCATTCAAACAAGATGTCATTTTCCATTACATAATAAAAGCCACCATGTTTCTTTAAAACAATTCCTTCCATAAACACCTCTAACTTACTGAAATAGTATCTACAACAACATCATTTAATTTAACAGTAAAAATACCATTTCCAGAATAAGCGTAATTTTGAGAAAAAGATGTACCACTATTTATTTTACCTAAATAAACAACTCTCGTTCCATTTTTATCTGCTAATTCCACACTGAGTATGCCATCCTCTTTTGCTGTATATGATATTTGTTGATATTTATCGGCATTATCTTTGTTATTTTTTTCTATTTGTTTTCCTGTACTTACTGTTAAGTTAATCGTCGTATACTCATCTACTTTCTTACCAGAACTAATACTCTGTTTAATAATAGTATTATTATCTTCATCAGAATTCTGATAAGTAATTTCTCCAATAGACAAATGTGCTTCCTCTAACATTGTTTTGGCAGCATTGATATCATTGCCAATTAAATTTGGAACAATCACATATGGGGCTTCACCTAAACTTATTTCTAAATCGACAGCAGTGCCACGTTCCACATGTTCTCCTTTAGAAATCGATTGTGAAATAACTTTATTCTCTTTGACAGATTTACTATATGTTTTCTTCACATTTCCTACTGTAAGATGTTTAGATTTCAGTAATGATGTTGCTTCCTCCAATGACTTACCGTACAAATCTGGCACGATACTATCTTTAGATCCTTTGCTGACGGTTACAGAAATAGTTTCTTTTTTCTTTACAAGTACACCTTTTTTAGGGTTTTGTGATATAATCTGTCCTTCTTCATATTTTTCATTATAAACTTCATCAACAACATTAAGATTTAATTCTAAACGGGATAATTTAGATTCAGCATCTTCTGCTGTCATGCCAACTAAATTTGGCACAGATAGTTCGCTCGGTGGAATCAGTATTTTACTAATAAACAACGTCATTAACAAAACAAAAAATGCAATTGCTGCTAAAAATAGTATGTTATTTTTCTTTTTCTTTTTGGCAAAATTCTTTTTTTTATTCGCTGGTACTTTTGATTTAGTGTCTAAATTAGTTTGTTTGTTTATTAATGATGAATGCATGATTGAGCGAGGGTTATTTGTTGGACTATGATACGAAACGCCCGATAGAGCTTTAGAGAGCTCTGACATTGTTTTGAAGCGATTTTCAGGGTTTTTCTCTAAACATTTTTTAATAATTCCCGCTAAGCTTTCTGGAATATCTCTCACATACGATTGTACAGATACAGCCTCATCTTGAATATGCTTTAAAGCAACACTCACAGGATTATCCCCAGTAAAAGGTAAATTTCCTGTTAAAAGCTCATATAGTACAATGCCAAGAGAATAAATATCTGTTTCATATGAGAGTTTCTCTCCACGAGCTTGTTCGGGTGAAAAATAGTGTGCAGAACCTAGAATACCCTTATTATGAGTAATTGTTGTATTATTCATCATCTGAGAGATACCAAAATCAGTGATTTTAACATTATCATGATGATCAATAATGATGTTTTGGCTCTTCACGTCTTTATGAATAATATGGTTATTATGAGCATATGCAAGTGCATTTGCAATTTGAATACCATACTTTACAACATGTCTCCAAGGTAATGGACCTTCCTTGTTTATTTTTTCTTTTAAGGTTTCACCTTCAACATATTCCATCACAAGCGATATGGCGCCATTATCATTAATAATATCATATATACCTACAATATTATTATGAGAAAGTTTTGCAATAGCAACTGCTTCTTTTTGGAAATGACGTCTAAAATCACTGTCTTCTATATATTCATCTCTTAAAACTTTGATTGCGACATTTCTATCTAATGAAAGGTCTCTAGCTAAATATACAATGGCCATACCACCACTGCCAATTTTTTTTAAAATTTGATAGCGGTTATCTAGCAAGTCGTTCATTTACTGTCGCCCCCTTCATTAAATAATAGGATAATAGCTGTAATATTATCTTTACCACCCATTTTTATGGCCTGTTCAATAATAGAATTTATATACTCATTAATATTATCCGAATTTTGTAATTGCTGCAAAAGATTTGAAGGATTAAGATAACGATGTATTCCATCTGTTGTTAGTAAAATATAATCATTATTTTTTAATTTAAAACTTCCTATTTGAGGCTCGATGGAAAGTTCAGGACCAATTGCCTTCGTTAAATAATTATGATGCTTCGAAAGTTGTTCTCCCTGTAGGCTAAGAAATGTTTTAAAATCATTTCTAGCTAATTCAGACAAATAAGTATGATCTAGACTTATTTGCTCAATATCTGTTTTATTTCTAGATACATAAATTCTGCTATCCCCAATATGAGAAAAGTACAATATGCCATGATCAATGATGACGGCACTAAGTGTTGTTCCAGAAATGGCATTTTCACCTAAAGACTCTTGAATTTGATGAACGACTTGGTTCGCTTCTTGAAATGCATTGTATAGTAATTTTTTTTTGTCTTGTTGATGATTATTCTTATTAATATATTCTCTAACAACACGAATCGCTGTCTGACTTGCAACTTCACCTTGAGCATGTCCGCCAATACCATCTGCTATAATGGCTAAATTGATTTCATCATCAAAATAAAAAGCATCTTCATTTGTATCTCGAACTAGTCCAATATCTGATTTACCATAAATCACTTATTTCACCTCATTATTGAGACTGAGAATATGTTGCCTTAAGTTGACCACAAGCACCATTGATATCCGCACCTTTTTCTTGGCGTATACTTGCTCCTATACCAACCTCTCTTAATGCATTCATAAAAATATTGATTTTATCTCGATTTGGTCTTTGCAAGGATTGATTATGTGCAACACTATTTACAGGAATAATATTGATGTGACAATCTAATCCAGACAATAAGTGTTTTAACTCCTGGACATGCTTCATTGAATCATTAATATTTTCAATTAATGCGTATTCAAAACTAATTCGTTTGCCTGTTTTTTCATAATAATAAAAACATGCATCAATTAACTCTTCAAGAGGAAATTGATGATTTACAGGCATCAAAGCATCTCTATCTTTGTTATTTGAAGCATGCAATGAAATAGCAAGCCCAACATCCGTTTTCATATCAGCAAACTTTTTTAACTGAGGAACGACACCACAAGTCGAGATAGTAATTCTACGTTCTGATAGGTTCATGCCATTGGGATGGCATAAAATTCGAATGGCTTTCATAACTGTTGCTAGGTTATTAAGAGGTTCACCCATCCCCATAAATACAATATTGCGTATTTCTTGATTATTTTCTTTTGACTTAAGTAATTGATTAGAAAAATATATTTGTCCTAAAATTTCAGAAACACTTAAGTTTCTAGTAAATCCTTGATGACCTGTGGCACAAAATGCACATCTCATTGCACATCCTACTTGACTGGAAACGCACAATGTATTTCGTTGCTTGCTAAAATCCCCTCGGTATTTCATTAGAACACACTCAATAAGAGAGTGATCTTCTAGAGATAGAAGATATTTCTCTGTGCCATCTTTCGAGATATATTCTTGAATTAATGTTGGCATAATCAGTTCATAATTATCTTTTGATAAATTATCTAATAGTTTATTTCCAACATTATGAGCTTCACCAAATGAAGTAATTTGATTATTATGAATCCAACTATAAAGTTGCTTTGTTCTAAATTTGGGTTCATTAATAGAAGCTAAATATTCTGCCATTTCTTCAAATTCAAGACTTTTAATATCCAACTTTTTTATTCCTTTCGCTGCAATTTTGAAACAAAAAAACCATCGCTTTCATCCAAAAATGGATAAATTGTTTTGTAACCCTCTAAACATTCTTGCCCAAACAGTTCAAATGGTACGAGTTCAAAATCACTATGTTTTTCTAAAAAAACATTGAGTTGCTCTTCATTCTCTTTTTTATTAAGAGTACATGTACTATAAATTAAAATACCTCCTGGCTTGAGATATTTTGTCGCTTCATCAAGTAGCGATTCTTGAAGAGAGACTAGAGAATCAATATCTGCTCTTCTTTTATTCCATCTTAAGTCGGCTCGTCTATTTAAGACTCCCAAACCACTGCAAGGGGCGTCTAATAAAATACTATCAAAATATTCATTGTATTTTTCGGATAGATTTCTAGCATCGCTTACAATGCAATTTACATTAGAAACATTGAGACGTGTGAGATTTTCTTCGATTAATTTCACACGATGAGTGTGAATATCACAAGCAACAACTTCTCCAGTATTTTTCATTATAGCAGATATCTGTGTTGTTTTTCCACCAGGAGCCGCGCACATATCCAAAATTCTATGGTTGGATTGAGGTGATAAAATGTATGCAGGTAACATAGAACTCAAATCCTGTACAATAATTTTTCCCTCTTTAAATAAGCTAGAATCTCTTACATTCTGAAAAGAACTAATCTGAATAGCTTGTTTCAAATATGTATGTTGCTTCGCATAAATATTGAGCTCTTTTAATTTTTCAAGGACTTCTTCTGGTGTAGCTTTTAACGTATTCACTCTAATCCAAGTTGTAGCTGATGCATTAAAATATTCACATAGTTTTTCAGTATCTTGAAAACCATATGCTTTGACCCACATATCAACCATCCATTGAGGAAAGCTATACCATTTAGAAATATATTGATTTCTTGCTTTTCTTTTATTTGGCCAAACAATTACCTCTTCATTTCTTAAATAACTTCTTAACACTGCATTGATAAACTTATCTGTATTGAGTTCTAAGAACTTGGATAGTTTAACGGATTCGTCAAGAATCGCATGTTCAGGAACTCTTTCTAAATAAATTAACTGATAAAGCGCCATTCTCAGTATAATCAAAGTCCGTAAGTCTATTTTATTTTTTTTACAATAGGCTTTAATAATTGTATCCAAATGTAATTTCATTTTTACACAACCGTACACAATTTCTGTCGCTAAACGACAGTCAGCATCATTTAACTGAGAATGCAAAAGAGCCTTATCCAATGCAATATTGGCATAGGCTCTATTTTTTTCTACTTCATACAATACATCATAAGCTATTGTACGAACTGTTTTATTTTTTTCCATTTTCGTATCAGTCCCGTCTATTGCCACCAAAAATAATAATAAGTTGCAAAAGTTGTAATATAGATGTGATAAGAGCAGCTACATAAGTAAGGGCTGCAGCACTCAATACTTTGCGTGTACCAGTAAGCTCACTATCATTCAGTATGTTATCATTTTTTAATGTCATAATTGCACGATTACTTGCATTAAATTCAACTGGCAAAGTAATCAGTTGAAATAATACAATTGCTGAAAAAAGAATAATCCCGATATTAATCATGGACATATTTTGTATTGCGAAGCCTAAAAAAATCAAAGGCATATACATATAGCTACTAATACTTGTCATTGGAATAATAGCATTTCTAATATTTAATGGAAAATAGCCTTCTGAATGCTGAAGAACATGACCAACTTCATGAGCCGCAATGCCTAATGCAGCTAAACTATTACCAGAATAGACCGCATTAGATAATCTTACCTGTTTTGCCCTAGGATCGTAGTGATCTGTAAGTTCACCATTAATTGCAACAATACTAATATGATGTAAACCATTGTCATCCAGCATTTTACGAGCAAACTGGGCGCCGGTATAGCCAGATTGGGCAAGGACTTTTGAATATTGAGAATAAGTTGATTTTACCTTACTTTGTGCATATAAACCAAGTAATAATCCTGGAATTAGGATTATCATTGAAAAATTCATCATATACATGAAAAAGCTCCTTTTTATGACTGGAATGAATCTCCTATAGATATTGGATTACCGTTTTTGAATTCCTTAATGGACATTGTTTTTTTTCCTGCAGGCTGTATTTCGTAAATATTCAAAATACCATCACTTGTTTTTACAGAGATTTTTTCTTTTGTAACATCTACAATAGTACCATTCTCATATTGAGTGAAATCACAAGAAGGCACTGCTTCTGTTTTTCTTAAAGTAATTCTTTTTTCATTAAAGAATGTATAAATAGCATCATCAGGTAATAAAGATCTATTTAAATTATATAAAGCTAATGCAGGCAAGTTGAAATCAGCTTTAGCATCACTTTTCTCAAACATAGGTGCATAAGTGGCATTTACATGTTCTTGTGCTTTAGGAACGATTTCACTGCTAGATAATGCTTCTAAGGTTTTATTTAGTAAAGTGCAACCTAACAATGCTAAAGCATCAAAAAGATCTTTTTTATTCCAATTATGTTGAATATCAAGTTCTTCCATACAATAAACTGGTCCTTCATCTAGCCCCTTTTCCAATTGCATAATACTTACACCTGTTGTTTTATCACCATTTCTTAAAGCCCATTGAATTGGTGCAGCCCCTCTATATTTAGGCAAGAGCGAAGCATGAACATTAATAAAACCATATTTAGGTATCTGTAATAATGCTTCTGGTATAATTCGACCATAAGCAGCAACAATAACTACATCAGGTTTCTGCTCAAGAAAAAATTCTTCGATTTCTGATGTACGAATTGATAAAGGTTGCATTAAAGAGATATTATTTTCTTTTGCATAAACCGCAACAGGTGGCGCTTGCAACTTTTTCCCTCTGCCTTTTGGACGATCAGGCTGAGTAATTACAGTTGTAATTTCATGTCCTGCATTGATGAGGCTTTCAAGGATTGTCACCGAGAAATCTGGTGTTCCCATATAAATTATTTTCATATTTAAATTTCCTTTTCAATTTCTGTTGCTTTATCTGTAAATAAAATCCCATTAAGATGATCTATTTCATGTTGAAATGCTCTAGCTTTAAAGCCTTTAGCCTCAATAACGACAGCATTGTTATTTTCATCTAAGCCACTTACTTTAATATAATTACTTCTTTTTACATTTCCATAAGTTTTCGGTACACTTAAACAACCTTCTGGGCCATCCTGAATACCTTGACTACTTAAAATTTCCGGATTGGCGAGTTTGTAAAGTTCATCCCCAACATCAACAACAATAATACGACGATTGATTCCAACTTGAGGAGCAGCCAGTCCTACACCTTTGTAATGATACATTGTTTCTGCCATATTTGACATTATTTTTTTTATATGATCATTGACTTCAGATACTACTGAGGATGTTTTACGTAATACAGGATCTTCTTGAGTCACAACTTTATATCTTGCCATTGCAATTCTCTCCTTTTGGTCTATAGAATATTTTCAGGTTCTATATCAATTAAAATTCTAGATGTTTTTTTTAACTTTAGATTAGAAAATTGATATTTAAAAAGATTCATATGATATTGTATGTAAGACAACTCCGAGGTTTTTAATAAAATATGCATTCTATATCTATTGTTTTTTTTTAGAATTGGTGCATATGCCGGCCCTAATATTTCAACATTTTTTAAAACACTCTTTAAATAAAGGAGTACTTTTTTAGAGGTATCTTCTAAATTGCTGACGTTAGTATCAGATAAAATAATTCGTGTAAGATAAATAATAGGTGGATAATGCCACTGTTGTCGAATGGCTATTTCATGTTTAAAAAAACTTTTCAAATCATAATGTTGAGCATCGATAAGGGCATAATGATTTGGTTGATAGGTCTGTATATATACATACCCTAATTTTTTATCTCGACCAGCACGTCCTGCAACTTGAACCATGAGCTGAAAGCATCTTTCACTTGCGCGAAAATCTGCCATATTCAAAGTTAAATCGGCATTAATAACACCTACACATGTTGTATTTTTAAAATCTAGCCCTTTAGCTATAATTTGTGTACCGATTAAAATATCAATATCATTATTTTCATATGCAGAAAAAATACTTTCTCTCATAGTCGGATTTTCTAATATTTTACCATCTATTCTGCGACATCGAGCATTTGGAAATAGTTTTTTGCAAATTTCTTCTATACTTTCTGTACCAATGCCATTTTGATAAAAATCTTTACTACCACAGTTTGGGCATATATGAGGAATATGCTGCTCAAAGTCACAATAATTACATTTTAAACGCGCTGAAGATTTATAATATGTCAGTGGTATATCACATTTGGGACATTGTATTGTCGCTCCACACTCTTTGCATTGTATAGATGATGAAAACCCTTTTTTATTGATAAAAAGAATCACTTGCTCTTTTTTTGAAAGTGTATCCTCTATAGATTTTTTAAGCTCCCTACTAAAAATAGACTGATTACCTATTTTCCTTTCCTGAAGCATATCTATTATTTTAATTTCAGGTAACGGTATCCCTTGATATCTTTGAGGCAAGTTAAAAATACGGCAATTTTTCAATACGACATCATATAATGTCTGGATAGACGGCGTTGCACTACCTAATAGCAAAACAGAGTGATGATGTTTCGCTAAATATTCCGCACAAATCATTGCGTGATATCGTGGTTCTGGCTCATTTTGCTTGAATGTATCCTCATGTTCTTCATCAATAACAATGAGTCCTAAATCACGAAAAGGGAGAAACACTGCGCTTCTTGGTCCAACGACAACATCAAGTTCTCTATTTTTTACTTTATTCCATATGCCATATCTTTCTTTTTCAGACATTTGACTATGTATGATGCCAATTCCTTCGGAAAAGTGATTGGCTAATCGTTCATAAATATTTGTTGATAAAGTAATTTCAGGAACTAAAATCAACGCTTGTCGTGATTCATTTAAAGCAACCTCGATTAATTTTTCATAAACGAGCGTCTTACCACTGCCGGTAACGCCATTCAGCAAATTCTTAGAGTATTTTTTTTGAACAATGTCTTTTGATAATAATTTATAAGCATTTTCTTGTTCTGGATTAAGCTCTATTTTTAATGGCGTCATTGTTGTTTTCTTATTCGAAGCTTCGGTCACAGACAAATAATTTTGGTTTAATAAATACTCTAGTGTTTTTTTTACATTACCAAAATTTCCTTTTAAATTATCATAATTGACTTTTTTTTCGGTATATATATACTCTATAATTTGTCTTTTTTTAGGTGATCGAGATAAGTTCTTTTGTATTTCAGCCATAC
>CAMYDW010000019.1 GCA_947254645.1 uncultured Peptococcaceae bacterium
TTTCTGACGGTAAGAGTGAAAGATGGATTGGGTTAAATGGAAAGAGATTTACTTTCCCAGTACCACCTTATGGTGAAGAAAAATAATTTAATATAGGATCTAACAACATTTATTGAGATTTTATCTTAAAATTTTAGCGGTTAAAGTTGTTGTTAATGATGAAGTTATAATATATGGTCTAAGGGATAAAACTTGGACCATATATTTTTTTATGTCTGGCAAATGCTGGAAACCGTACAATGTGTTTTGTACTTTATGGTATAATAGGGTTATTCACATCACACGATGGCATATTTTTACTACGGCAATGCAAAGGAGACGCTTATGGCCTATATTGAAATGATTGACAGTACCAAAACCTATCAGACAGGAGAAACGACCATTTATGCAAATAAAGCGGTTTCTTTTGGCATTGAAAAAGGCGAGCTGGCGGTTATTCTAGGCACCTCTGGTGCAGGAAAATCGACAGTCTTAAATATCCTCGGTGGCATGGATCAAAACGACAGTGGTCAGGTGCTGATTGATGGGGTAGACATTGCACGTCATTCCAAAAAGGAGCTAACCACCTATCGACGCCATGATGTGGGCTTTGTCTTTCAATTCTACAATCTTGTGCCAAACTTGACGGCCCTTGAGAACGTGGAGTTGGCCTCGGAAATTGTGGCAGATGCCCTAGATTCAGTGGCTGTCTTGGAAAGTGTGGCCTTGGGACATCGTCTCAACAACTTCCCTGCGCAGCTTTCTGGTGGGGAACAACAGCGTGTGGCGATCGCCAGAGCCATTGCCAAAAATCCAAAAATTCTTTTATGTGATGAGCCGACAGGGGCGCTGGATTATCACACTGGCAAGCATATTTTACAAATTTTACAGGACATGAGTCGCAAAAATGGCGCCACGGTGATTATCGTGACACATAATGCAGCATTGGCTCAAATTGCAGACCGTGTGATTCATATGCATGATGGCAGTGTGTCGAAGATTGAAGAAAATGCCACGCCTAAGGATATTGCAGATATTGAATGGTAGGTGATGAAATGGGAAAAAAGATGCTTAAAAAAGAACGCAGAAGGGCGATTGTAGGCTCTAAAGGGCGTTTTCTATCCATATTTTCATTGATGACATTGGGCATATTTGTTTTTATTGGGCTTCATATTTCTGGACCAGATATGAGACGTACTGCAGAGCTTTTTTATCAAGAGCAGCATTTGGCAGATCTCACAATTACCTCCCCTATTGGGCTGAATCATGAGGACCAGCAACTCATCGCGCATTTCCCAGAGGTACAAGATGTAGAGTATGGCTATATCAAAGATGTCAAGGAGGCCCATTCGTTGAGAAGCTTTCGCCTGCTTTCTCAACCCAAAAACTTATCAAAATATAAAATCGTCGAAGGGCGCTTGCCGACTGCAGGCAATCAAATTGCCCTGGATTATCGCTTGGCCAATATTTATGATTTGAAAGATACCATTACCTTTGACGATGTAGATAAAGGCATGCCAACACTAAAAGAAAAGACGTATCAAATTGTTGGGTTTGTTAAATCAAGTGAGTACATTGACCAGAATTTTATTGGACAGACCACTGTCGGTACAGGTTCTTTAGACGGCTATGGTGTCATTCAAGAGGCGCAATTTAGCGCCGAGGGATATTCTATTGCACGCTTGTGCTTCAAGGATACCAAGGGGCTATCGCCTTATAGCGATGGCTACAAGGCTGCCATGAAGTCGCATCAATCAGCCATTGAAAATGCCCTCGATCAACGTGCTGACGAAAGACGACAGGCTTATCAAAGAGAAAAATTGGCGAAAATCTCTCCCGCATTGACTCAAATTGCTCAGCAAAAGGCGCTTCTCGCTCAGTTGCCTGATCAGACAATGACGCAGGCATTGGCAGAGAAGGAAAAAGCGTTGCTTTTACAAAAAAATCAAATTGAGCATTTTTCGGCGCCTATTTATCAAGTTGGAGACCGAGAGGCCAACCCAGGCTATACGATTTATAGAGAAAACTCCGAGCGGATTGACGTGCTTTCGAGGATTTTCCCTGTGTTTATGTTTGCCGTGGCAGCATTGGTGGCCCTGACAACCATGACACGCTTTGTAGAAGAAGAACGAAAATACATGGGACTGCTCAAAGCGCTAGGGTATCGCAATAGAGATATCTACATGAAATTTGTCAATTATGGCTTTATTTCAAGCCTAGGGGGCACGATATTAGGTGCGCTCATTGGTTTTTTCATTTTGCCAAGAGAAATCTTTAAGGCCTATGCCACCACGTCAACCATTTCTGATGTGCAATTATTATTCTCGTGGAAATACACGTTGATTGCTTTTGGCATCGCCCTTCTGTGTGCCTCCGCTTCTGCGTTGATTGTGGCAGTCAAGGCGTTACAGGAAAAACCAGCCAATCTACTATTGCCAAAGGCGCCAAAGGCAGGATCACGCATCTTTTTGGAACGGATTGGCATTGTTTGGCGACACCTTTCTTTCTCCAAAAAAGTTACAGCACGCAACCTCTTTCGCTATAAAAGACGTATGCTCATGACCATCTTAGGGGTGGCTGGTTGTACTGCGCTGTTGGTGATGGGCTTTGGGATTAAGGATTCTCTTTCTGGCTTGGTGGAAACACAGTATCAGGATATTCTCCAATACGATCTTGTGGCGATAAAAGAAGAAGCCACCCTGCACAATGCAGATGATCGTGCAGCCTTGGAGCGTTATCTGGAGAAAGGGGACATCACAGGGGCAAAGTCGGTGCATTATGAGGTGGTTACCAAAGACATTGAGCATGTCAGCCAGCAAATCAGTGTCATTGTGCCAAAAGGCACCTCCTCCCTTGTGCCCTTTATAAACCTAAGAGAAGGACAAGGGGCTTTTCCCTTCACCTTTGGCAAACCTTCACGTGCAGCGTTGGCGCTGAATGATGAAGGCGTCGTGGTATCGCAAAAATTGGCAAAGTTACTCAATGCCGAAAGAGGAGATCACATCACCCTGACCGATGCCCAACATCAAAAGCACACCATGAAAGTTTCAGCTATTGCTGAAATGTATATGGGACATTATGTTTTTATGAATGAAGCAGCGTATCAGCAATTTTTTGGGAAAATGCCCACAGACAATGCCAGCCTTATTCGACTGGCACATCACGATGAGAAAAACGTACAAGCAGTGGCTGCTGAGTTGATTCAGATGGACCAAGTGGCAGGGGTGGTTCAAAATACGGAATTAAAGAAAAAAATCAATGCCCTCATGATGGGGCTCGACAATGTTATTTTGATTCTGATTGGTTGTGCGGTGCTCTTGGCCTTTGTGGTCATTTATAATTTGAGCAATATTAATGTGTCGGAGCGGATACGAGAGCTTTCGACGATAAAAGTCCTTGGCTTTTATGATCAAGAAGTGACCAGCTATATTTATCGAGAAACCCTTATTCTTTCTGCAATTGGTATTTTGATCGGCTTTTTCTTTGGCTTTTTGTTGCATCGTTTCATTATTACAGCACTGCCGCCTTATGATTCTATGTTTAATATGGCGCTGCAGTGGAGCAATCTTGGCTTATCGGCGCTGATGACAATGGCCATCACTCTCTTTATTAGTGTCATCATGCATCGCAAAATCCAACGGGTGGATATGCTAGAAGCCCTCAAATCTTTGGAATAGTCGAAGCAATCAAAACACCACAACAATAAAATTTTTGTGGCGAACGAGAAACCATCGCTGGTTTTATTTTATTTAGCATCCTTGTGCTATTGTTTGTGCTTTATTGTTATATTTTTGTACGAGTCGGTTTTAAATTAAGACGCAGAAAAAAACAACTTCAAGAATAAAGGGTATGATTAAAAGAGTGTAAGATGCAAAAAAGGAGGGCTTATGAAAATCATTGTTTCACCAGCAAAAAAAATGCGACAAGAGGATAGCCTTTCCTATGAAGGGGTGCCTATATTCTTAGAAAAAACGACCTTGTTGATGAAAGGCATTCAAGCGCTTTCTTATGAGGACGCCAAAGCGCTTTGGAAGTGCAACGACAAAATTGCCACACTCAATGTGGAACGCTTTGCCAATATGTCGTTGACAGAGGGCCTATCTCCAGCAATTTTATCCTATGAAGGGCTGCAATATCAGCACATGGCACCAGAGGTTTTTGATAGAAAGCAGCTTGAATGGGTGCAGGAGCATCTGCGTATTCTTTCAGGCTTTTATGGTGTGGTCAGACCGTTAGATGGCATTGTCCCCTATCGACTAGAGATGCAGGCAAAAGGGGATTTTCCAAATAGCACCAATCTCTATGATTTTTGGGGCAAGGCAATTTATCAAGAAATCATCCATGAAGATGGCGTGGTACTTAATCTGGCTTCCAAAGAATATTCAAAATGCGTGGAAAAATATCTCACCGCAGAGGATCGTTTTATTGTTTGTCAATTTGTAGAGTTGATTGATGGAAAACTCAAGCAAAAAGGCACCCTTGCTAAAATGGCAAGAGGAGAAATGGTGCGTTTCCTTGCTGAATCCCAAGGAACCGCTCCGGAGGACGCAAAGAAATTTGATAAACTTGGTTTTGTTTTTGCAGAAAGTTATTCCACAGAAACAAACTATGTATTTATAAAAAAAGATTGAGCGAATGGCTCAATCTTTTTTTCGTGGATTATTTCAGAAAAAGATTTAATTAAAAGCACTAATAAATCATGATTGAGTAGGATTGAAAATAAACAAATAATATGTTATGTAAGCACTAAAATATTACAGAAAGGAGGAAATCTTATGAGAAGAAAAGAAAAAAAATATTTTCTCATTGGCATCTTATTTTCCTTAATGCTTTTTTTTGGAGGGCTTTTTAGTACAACTTTAGTATACGCACAAGAAAATGCGTCCATGCTAGAAAATAATGAAGGGGTGACGACTTTAGAAGTTAAACCTTCGACAAATGAAAATTCTTCACTAGAAAGCACAGCAGAAAATAAAGATGGCAATGGATTAAGTGCGACATCTCATGTAGAGGGAAATATTTCAGAAATAGCTGAAACTGGTAATTCTGATGCCAAGCCTTTATCTGCGGATTCAGTATTAACCCCACCTGTGAGTAGTGACAATGTTATCTATTTAGATGGTGTAAAAGGTAATGATACGAATGATGGTCTTACAAAAAACACTGCTGTCAAAACTTTTGCCAGAGCAAAGGAATTGGCAGGCAACAACTTTCGTATTGAGAAGATTGTTGTTATTGGAACGACAGACATACAAGGTGATATTTCTTTAGAAGGTACAAAAGCGATTCTCTCAAGAGACAATGATTTTTCAGGCTATATGTTGCGTGTAAATACTGGTAATGAAGCAACATTGAGCAATATCATTGTTGATGGTGCAGGAGATGGTATACCAAATAAGCTGTCAATGATTCAGGTATTAAATGGTATTTTAAATATCCAAAAAGACACCATTTTGCGTAATAATAAAATCAAGGTGTTAGAGGATCCTAATAAAACTGGCGTCGATCGTATAAGTGCTGCTGAAGGTGGTGCAATCCATGCGACCAATAGTACTATTAATATGATCGATGGTGAAATCACAGAAAATGAAGCAACCAATGGTGGCGGCATTTATCTTAGTAAATCTACCCTTAATATGTCTGGGGGCAGTATCCATCACAATGAAGTAGCACGTGTAGAAGATACAACTGTTACGCCTACTCAGTATTATGCAGCAGGCGGTGGTGTTTGTATCAATAATGGTTCTGTCATGAATTTTTCAGGTGGTTCTATCACAAATAATAAATCCGCTGAAGTGGGCGGGGGGATTAGTGTAGGCACCAGAACTTGGAGTAATGGAAAAGACTATCTTAATATGTCTGGTGGTATCGTTGATGCCAATCAAGCAGGTGCAGCAGGCGGTGGTATTTTTGTACAACTTGGCTATGGCAATAGACATGCAACTGCAACCATAGAAGGTGGCGAAATCACTAACAATGTGATGAATGGCACAGGTGTTACAGAACAAAGTTTTGGTGGTGGCGGCATTTATGTAAACGGGATTGATGCGCAATATTCTGAGTGGACTAATGGCGAATTGATTCTAAAGAATGCCCTTATCACAGATAATAAGGCAGCCTTTGCAGGTGGTGGTTATGCTGCATGTCCTGTATCAAATACCAGGATATATGTGACGGATGGTGCGGCAATTTATCAAAATACCTCTGAAAAAAATATGGATATTAAAGGGGCGCAAGGGAAAAATTCCAATGAAATCTATATTGCTGCAGTTCCGTCTCGCTATTTTGGCAGCCATGGTGGCAATCCTGCCTATACCATTAGTGAACGCATGTTAGGCGGACAGCCATACAATTGGAAAAATGAGAATAATGAACCTGTTGACAAAAATCTGCTTAGTGGAACGCTAGACAGTAGCAGTCTCGAACAGAAATTCCTACATACAGATGAAGTAGCTTCTCCACTCACATTGGCACTTGCCAGAGTACGAATTGCAGGAAATTACTCTGTGACACGTGGTGGAGGAATTGGTTCAAATGGGAATGTCACAATAGGGACAGATACGCCTAAAAAAGACCTCTATCTTAAAAAAATATGGGGCGAGGGTGTGACGCCAGAATCTATTGAATTAGAAGTTGGTGTTGATATAGATGGTCAACATATTCCATTTGAGACCCTTACTTTGAATGAAAATAATCATTTTGAAAGAGTGATTAAGGATTTACCTGCTTCTTTTTTAGGAAAAAATCTCGAAGACGTTGTTTATGTGAAGGAATTAAATGGCGATAAATTCAGAACGACTATTAGTAAGGCTGTGAAGAGAAAAGCACCAAAAACATTATCTTTTGATTTGTTTCGTCCACAATTTTCAGATTATGAAAATATTGGAGCGACTTATCAAAATACCAAAGCTTTTGATAGGGATAAATGGGATTTTAATGATTTTTCAGTGGCATTTCATCTTCATATAGAAGGAGATCCAAATACATATACTGAAACGATGAATTATAAATCAGAATCATTTAGTTGGAGTGAAATTGCTCGTTTTTCAAAAATACCTTTTGATGGTGATGATATCGCTATTGAGTATTACGGCACATCTGATAATGATCCTCATCGGAAAAACTTTTTTAAACCAAATCTTTTTGAATATGATTTATATTTGAAAAAAGATAAAAATGGAAATTGGGTTTTACAGATACCATACCTTTATCCAATGATGTACGATAAAAATGGTAAAGAAGTAACCAATGAAAAAATTCTTTCAGTAAGAAATATTGTGACAGGAAATACCAATGATGGAGCAAATCTAGCCTTTGTGATTCGTGTTAAAAATGATAAGCCGACGCCACCTCCGCCATCATATACACCAAACAAACCGGTGTATACAACAATCAAAGGAACAAAAAAATGGATTGGAGATGAAGAAGGCAATCGTCCAAAATCTATTGAAGTGCTTTTGGTGAATCAAGACAACGAAAAAATAGTTGAAAAAATTACGGTAAGTGAAAAAACGAATTGGCAATACACATTTGATCATGTTCTTGCAAAAGATGCCTCTGGTAAAGTATATCGCTATAGGGTAGAGGAAGTTGTACCAGAAGGTTATTCTGTACACTATAACGGCTATGATATTACGAATACCAAGGTGAAAAAGCCTAAATATACGAATATTGAAGGTAATAAAATCTGGATTGGTGATACAGAAGCCGATAGACCTAATGCTATTAAAGTGAAACTTATTGATACACTAACAGGAAAAACGATTAAAACTATTAGTGTAACAGCAGAAACAAATTGGCATTTTAATTTTGAACATATTTTACTAAAAGATGAGCAAGACGTTATTCACTCTTATCGTGTAGAAGAAATGGTTCCTGCAGGCTATACGGTGCGTTATGATGGCTATAATATTATCAACGAAAAAAATAAGTTGCCGAAACCACCAACGCCATTGGTACCACATAAACCACATCAACCACCTGAACCACCTGCCGTGCCACAAACAGGCGATATAAATGATATTTTGATATATTTGTTTATGTTGCTTTCTGCAGGAATGGCTCTATTGGTGATTGGTAAGAAAAAAGTATCATAAAAATAAACCAGATAGGGCAAGCCTATCTGGTTTATTTTTATGATGATATTGATTTGTATTCATTTTTTACGCTTATAAAATTGTATTCCCAATATGCTGATGGCTATCAATGAAGTACTTATCCATAGGGGTAGTTGAAGAAGAGAGATTTCTGGTACAAAGAGGTAAATATATAGCGATAGCAGAAAAATCATGGCAAAGAGGCTACCTATGACGATTCTTTCTTTCAAAGATACTTGCTTATCAGGCGTATTCAATGCATGGCGTGTGAGGTATACAATGAGTCCAATAGAAGCACCAATGATTTTGTAATCGAAGCTAAAGTGGATAGACGGTTCCTTCGGTCATATCAGTTAAGCCGAGGTCTTTGAGAGCTTGGACAATTTCGTAGCCATAGGTTTCTTCTTGGTCAAGGTGTTGCCAGAAAAAACCATCATTTAGAAAAGGAGAAAACGACATGAAGCAAAGTGAAATCAACGAACATACGAATAGCTGGGAGGAAATTTTCTGTAAAACCTTCAAAAATGAGGAAGACGGAAAAGAGTTTGCAAGAGTTATGACAGAATTTCGTTATAAACAAGAGATAATAGGAAGAGAGTTAGATGATGAAGAAAAAATAAAACGAAAAGAATTGTTGCAAAATTTCCTAGACGATGGATTTGTTTATATATTCAGAGATGATGATTTGTATTTATCTATTGTAAAAGAAACCAAATGGGTGAAAGATACTCTAAGTGGAAACTGGTTTGTCAATCCAAAATTAAGAAGAACACTCACCATCGAAGAAGACCTATTCCCAGATGTCGCATGGAAAGACAAAGAACCACAACGCATAGAAGATTTGTTGAAAAAAGCATAAATAAGGAAATCAGAGCAGAGCGAAAAACCGCCCTGCTTTTTTTATATACAAAAATAATCATAGAAAGAGGAAAATGAATGGAAAAATTACAAGTATTTAAAAACGAACAATTTGGCAACGTACGAGTTTTAGATGTCGAAGGCGAACCATGATTTGTCGGAAAAGATGTAGCAGAAATCTTAGGAGAGGAAAGCTTCTTGTAAACAGAGTTTTATAAAGCCTTGTTTCTTGTTTTACAATTGAATTTTGGCAAGCTATGCTTGAGCATGCAATCAAAAAATGGCACAAGGACGATATAAAGAATTGTGAGAAACCCAGCCTTGGATGCAGTGGTCATGGTAAGGCCGATGGTTTGCATGACATAGCCTAGTCCGACAAAGCCCCCTATGCACAAACTGATTTTGAAGGTGGCAAAGGACATCTTTTTGATTTTTTTTAAAAATAGAATACCTAAAATGCATGCCGCAAGACAAAAGCGCATTGCCGTATAGAAATTAGGGGTTGCACCATAGGTTTCCATGGCAATTTTTGCAGAAACGTAATTGCTTGCCCAAAGAATCGTGACAAAAAGCATACTCCATTCGTATTTAAATTTCATATCAAGTCTCACTCCTCGTTGACTGTTCTGTGGATAGTATAAACGTTCCATCTAAGGGAAAGGTCAAGGGGAAGAGGGTGTTTTGTGAGAAAAAAACATCAAATATATTAAATGATTATCTTATTAGCCTTAATTATGCAATTTATTTAGTGTTAATAATCAATAAGACTATGGTATGTGATAGCTATAGATAATTTTGAGGGAGGCTTTTCAAATGATCAAAAATGTAACGGTTATCGGTGGTGGCGTATTAGGAAGTCAAATCGCCTATCAAACAGCTTATAAAGGGTTTAATGTTGTCACATGGGTGAGAAGTGAAGGCTCTATTGAGCGTGCAAAACCAAAGTTTGAACGCCTACGTCATCTTTATGTGGAAGAACTTACCAATGGCAAGGTGCATGGCGGTCTTATAGGAAATGGGCTGTTACCTAATATGTTAGAGCCAGATGCCATTGATTATGATGCACAAATTGCGATTGCTGAAAGAACTTACAAGAACCTGGTCTTTGAAACGGATTTAGCAGAAGCAGTAAAGGATGCAGATTTGGTGATTGAAGCACTGGCTGAAGACTCAAAACAAAAGGTTGAATTTTACGAAGCCCTACAAAAGGTGTTGCCAGAAAAAACCATCATTGCAACCAACTCCTCTACCTTGTTGCCGAGCCGATTGGCTGAATCTACTGGCCGTCCATCTCAATTTTTGGCGCTGCACTTTGCCAATAATATTTGGCGACTTAATATTGCAGAAATCATGGGGCATGCCGAAACAGATAAATTGATTTATCAAGAAGTGGTTGCTTTTGCTGAAGCCATTGGTATGGTGCCCCTTTGCCTAAAAAAAGAACGTGCAGGATATTTATTAAACTCTCTATTGGTGCCATTCCTCAATGCAGGCATGGGGCTCTTGGTGGATGACATTTCTGATCCAGCAACCATCGACCTTGCGTGGAAGCTTGGTACAGGTGCGCCAATGGGGCCATTCCAAATTCTGGATGTTGTTGGTATCACCACTGCTTATAATATTGTCAAAAATAACCCACAGGCAAAGGATGAAAATTCTGTTTTTGCTCGTATCGCAAAGCTGCTTAAAGAGGATTATATTGATAAAGGCAAACTAGGCGTCAATGCTGGCGAAGGATTTTATAATTATAAAGAAGATTAAAATAAAAGAACCATCTCTGATGCAGAGATGGTTCTTTTATTTTAAGAAGAGAGTGTGACATCGCCTTTTTGAATGCGTCCTACTTTTCTCAAAATCATATAGAAAATTGGTGTGAGGATGGCTGGCAATACAAAGGAAATGGTCAATAAGCCTGCCCAATCCCACCAAGTGATGGCTGTTTTTAGGCCATTCGAAACATCGTTGACCCAACCTGCATAAACACCGAGTTGGCCTACCAATCCGCAGGTACCCATTCCAGATGAAACTGGCGTACCATTCATTTCTAAACGAAAGAGACAGGTGGCAAGAGGGCCAGTGATGGCAGAGGTGAGAATAGATGGCAACCAAATCCATGGATTGCGTACAATATTGCCCATCTGAAGCATCGAGGTGCCGATGCCTTGGGAAATGAGTCCACCCCAACGATTTTCACGGAAGGACATGATGGCGAAGCCAACCATTTGCGCACAGCAACCAGCCACAGCAGCGCCACCAGCCAAGCCAGTGAGCCCTAAGGCTGCACAGATGGCAGCAGAAGAAATAGGCAAAGTGAGAGCGATACCAACCACCACAGAAACAAATATGCCCATGAGAAATGGCTGTAATTCAGTGGACCACATGATGAAATGCCCCACCTCCATCGCTATGCGTCCGAGTAGTGGTGCCCACCATGCGGACAAAGCAATACCGATGCCAATGGTGGTTAGCGGGGTGACGAGAATATCAACATTGGTTTCTTTGGAAATGGCCTTGCCGCATTCTGCTGCAACAATGGATACAAACAGCACTGCCAAAGGGCCACCAGCGCCGCCAAGGGCATTGGAGGAAAAGCCAACCGTGATTAGGGAAAAGAGCACCAATGGGGGGCACTTTAGGGCATAGCCGATGGCCACTGCCATTGCAGGGCCACTCATGGCCATTGCCAATCCGCCAATGGTGTAATCAATGCCTGCAATGGTGGCGATGGTTTTGGTAAGGACACCAATATGAAATTGAATCCCGATGGTGTTGATAATGGTACCAATCAATAGGGAGCAGAATAGCCCTTGTGCCATTGCGCCTAAGGCATCAATACCATAACGCTTCGCAGAAATTTCAATATCCTTGCGATGTAAAAACGCTTTCACTTTTTCCATACAATCTCTCCTTTAAATATATGTCTTGACACATGATATGACAATAGAGATTGTAGTGGTAAATGAGAGTTTTGTCAATGGAAAAGAAAGTGTCAGTTGTACAAATCTATTAAAGAAACTATAATAAGGTTTTGATAAGAACTTTCGTGAAAGGGGTTGTGAAAATGGATGCAGAAACAAGACGACTAAAAATCTTAGCACTTTTGCAAGAGGCCGATGCGCCCATCAATGCGACCAAGTTGGCACGTCTGCTTTCAGTGAGCCGTCAAAGCATTGTGGGAGATGTGGCGTTGTTGCGTGCCAAAGGGGAGGACATTGTGGCAACACCAAGAGGCTATGTTTTATCCGCTGTACAAACAACAAAGAGCCATCAAGTGGTGTGCCGTCATAAGGAAAATCAAATGCGCGAGGAATTATATGCCATCGTTGATAATGGCTGCACGGTTTGTGATGTGATTGTGGAGCATGCCATTTATGGACAATTAACGGGGATGCTCAATTTGTCTAGTCGCTATGATGTGGATAAATTCATCGAAAAAATAGAAAAGAACGTTTCTTCGATGCCGATTTCATACTTAACCGATGGTATTCATATACACACCCTGCAATGTCCCGATGATGTCCACTTTCAGCGTGTAAAGGAAAAATTGGCACAACTTCATATTTTATATCAATAGAAACAAGCAGGCATCTCCTGCTTGTTTTTTTATGAGGATAATTCTTATTGACAGTAAGAGAAATTCCTAGGTAGAATGAAATAAAGAAACAGTGGCAGACGATGGCACAATAGAAATGAGGGAAAATCATGAAAGGGCTTGCACGACAGCTGTTGGCTTTGGTGGTTATTGGGTGTGCTTGTGTCGTGGCATACTATCTGAATCACAGTACAGAAGAACTCTCTTTTTTGATTCGCATGGGATGTAAATTGGTGGCTGTGTCGCTTTTGTGTGCGATTGCAGGTGGGCTGTGTGGATTTAATTTTGAGCATCAAGGAAGATATCCTTATTTATTTTTGATTTGCTATCTCTTGGTATTGGGAATCTGTGTGGCGTCGACCTTGTCTGCTCGCTACATGCCATTGCCATGGCTACTAAAAATATTTGAAGGACTCTTGCACGGGCAGTTGGCAGTATATTTGTTAGGCTTTTATGCCACCTTTTATTTGGCAAGTAGCAAAGAAAAATAAAAGACCCCTTAGGGGTCTTTTTTGTTTTTTGAGAAGATTGTTGTATAATAATACTGCTATCATTAGATGGCATTCAAAGATAAAAACGCATCAGAATCCAAAATGTCGTCAGAGAGAAGTAAAAAAGCAATGTCAACAGTGTGGCCTTGGCACAAAATCTCAACAGGCATTGAGTACCCAGCATGAATTGATGAAAGTAGAGAAGAAAAAGGCACGTACTGTCAAAAAACGAGATGAGAAGTTGCGTCAATTCGAGTTGAAGCAACGAAAGAAATAATTAAAACACCGAGGAAAATAATCATTTTTTGAGTAAGGAGAAATCGTCAAGTGATGAAAGAAAAGCTGTTTCAACAATTAGATGAAAATTTTGGGAAAATCATCGAACTCTATCACTGGCTCCATCAGCATGCAGAGCTGTCCTTTCAAGAAAAGGAAACCAGTCGATTTATTGAAAGCTTTTATAGCCGTTTTGCAAGTGATTCTTCTGTAAAGGTGCAAACAGGGGTTGGCGGCAATGGGGTGGTAGTGACGATTGATACTGGTCGTGCAGGTAAAACCATCGCTCTGCGTGCAGATTTTGATGCGTTGCCAATTGTTGAAGAGACCAATCTGGCGTATGCATCGAAAAACCAAGGGGTGATGCATGCGTGTGGACACGATGCCCATACTGCCTATTTGATGGTATTGGCTGAAATCCTCATTGGCATGAAGGATGCCCTTAAAGGAAAAATTGTCATCATTCACCAGCCAGGGGAGGAGGTTTCGCCAGGCGGCGCTTCATTGATGATCAAAGATGGGGTGCTAGAGGGTGTGGACAATGTTTTTGGCTGTCATGTGATGAGCCAGCTTCCTTTAGGTCAAGTGCTTTATCATGCAGGTGCCACGCAACAGGCACGAGCAAACTTTAGCATCACCCTACAGGGAAAAGGTGGCCATGGGGCAGCCCCTCATGAAGCCAATGATGCCTTGGTGGCTGGCTCCTTTTTGGTGACGGCTTTACAAACCATTATCAGCCGCCGTGTGAATCCCTTTGAAGCTGGGGTGGTGACCATTGGTAACTTTGATGGACAAGGCACGCCGAATATTATCAAAGACAGCGTGCTGCTTCAAGGGGATGTGCGTTGTATCTCAGAGGATGTTGGCGAATTGATTGAAGCACAGGTTCATCAAATCAGCCAAGGAATTGGGATGGCCTTTGGCTGTGAGGTGTCAGTGGATTATCACAAGGATTATCCAGTTCTGATGAATGACAACGCTATGACTGCCCTATTAGTACAAGCACTGGAAAAGGCTGCTATTGATGAAGTGACAGCGGTGGTAGATGGTGGGCAACAAGCACCATCAGAAGATTTTTCTTTTTATACCAAAGAAATGCCTTGCTGCTTCTTTTATATTGGTGCCTCCAAGAAGGAGGACAATTATCCACATCATCATCCGAAGTTTGAAATTGCTGAGGAATCCATGATTATTGCTGCTAAAAGCATGGGAGCAGTGGTGTTGGAATATATGGGATTACTCTAAAAAAAGCCGTTTAGTCTGCAGACTAAACGGCTTTTTGCATTAGATGGTAAAACGAATGGCATCGTCTTCTACAAAACATGGGATACCAATGCGGCCCTCTTGCTTGATAGGGGCAAATTCCTCGCGGCTATCTCTTAAAGCTAAAAATGCTTTGAGATTGGCAGTAGAGGCAGTGATATCGATAAAGGTGTAGTTGAAGCCTTGTTCATCTAGGGTCTTGGTGGCTGCCACACAGTCTGGGCAGAGGGGTGTTCCATAATAAGTGAGCATTGTAAGGACCTCCTAAATTTGTTTGTTGATTGCAGTATAACAAATCCTGTTTATTTTTGTAAAAAAGTTTTTGCCTCAATCTGTATCTGTCATTTTATGACATCGTTTCTTAAGAAAGCGATGCGCCATCCACCCTGTGAGAAAACCAATGCCAATGGCTGCAAGGACATCGCTAGGATAGTGAACATAGAGGTAGAGGCGTGAGAAAGCCATCAAGCACGCAAGGATGCAGGCAGGTATCCAATAGCGACTTTTGGCAAAGAAGAGGGCAGAAGCTACCGCAAAGGAAGCCCCTGCATGTCCAGATGGAAAAGAAAAATCATGAGGAGTCGGAATCAATAGGGGAATCATCATATTGATATCAAAGGGACGAATGCGTGCTACCAGTGGTTTTAGGAGCACATTACAGCAAAGGGCTTCCAGTAGCAAGCTGAGAGCCATGGCATAGCCAAGACAGCGTGTTTTTGGGAAAAGTAAAAAGAGTCCTGTCAGGATAATCCAAATAAAGCCGCCATTTCCTAGCGTGGTGATGAAAACCATGAAAGGATCCAGCCATGGGGTGTGAATCGTTTGTAAGGCATCTAGTAGCTGAAATTCAATGGGCATAAAGGGCCTCCCTTCGAATGCGAGTCTGTTTTGCCATCATAGCAAGGGGATTGGGCCTTGTCAATGCTGCAACTGAAGTAAAAAGGAGTGTCTGTCTTTATAAAGACAGACACTCCTTGAGATGATTAGTCAATTGGTTTCATGGTTGGGAAGAGGAGTACGTCACGAATGGATTCTGCGCCAGTGAGGAGCATCACCATACGGTCAATACCAATTCCGAGACCACCTGTTGGTGGTAGACCATATTCGAGGGCTTGGATAAAGTCTTCATCCATTGGATGGGCTTCATCGTCGCCCTTTGCTTTTTCTTCTACCTGTTCTTCAAAGCGTTGACGTTGGTCAATTGGGTCGTTCAATTCAGAGAAGGCATTGGCATGCTCACGACCTACAATGAAAAGCTCAAAGCGGTCTGTTAAATCTGGATTGGAGGCCTTACGACGTGCCAACGGAGAGATTTCTACAGGATAATCTGTGATAAAGGTTGGTTGAATAAGGGTGTGTTCAACAGCCCCATCAAACAACTCGCCAAGCACTTTTCCGCGTGGCATATCATCAGGAATATCCAAACCACGTTCACGTGCTGCTTGACGGAATGCTTCATCACTCATATCACTCATGTAGTCGATGCCAGTGGCTTCTTTCACGGCATCGCTCATGGATACACGGCGCCATGGGGTTTCGAGGTCAACATCCACATCGCCATTTTTAATGATGGCACTGCCAAGTACATTGGTCGCAACGGTACGGAAGAGGTTTTCGGTGAGATCCATCATGTCTTCATAATCCCCAAATGCTTGGTAGATTTCAAGCAAGGTGAATTCAGGGTTATGACGGGTATCAATCCCTTCGTTACGAAAAACACGACCAATTTCATAAACACGTTCCATCCCACCAACGATGAGACGTTTGAGGTGCAATTCTAATGCGATGCGCATATAGAGGTCAATGTCCAATGCATTGTGATGGGTGATGAATGGACGTGCAGTTGCCCCACCAGCGATTGTATGAAGCACTGGGGTTTCAACTTCTAAAAATTGACGTTCGTCTAAATAGTGACGAATCGCTTGGATAATCTTGGTGCGTAAAATAAAGGTTTTCTTGACATCTGCGTTCATGATAAGGTCAACATAGCGTTGACGATAGCGTGTTTCCACATCTGTTAAGCCATGGAATTTTTCTGGCAATGGACGCATGGATTTGCAAAGAGGATCAAATTCATGCACTTGAATGCTAAGCTCACCACGTTCAGTGATGAATACTTTCCCTTTAATCCCGACAATATCACCAATATCTGCTTTTTTGAAAAGCCAGTGCATGTCTTCGCCAATCAGGTCTTGGCGGGAGTAAATTTGGATGTTGCCACTAAGGTCAACAATATTGGCAAAGCCAGCTTTCCCTTGGCCACGTTTGGCCATGATACGCCCAGCAATTTTTACTTCTTCTTCAGATGCTAAAAGCGCTTCTTGGTTTTCGATAATTTCATTAATGTGGTGGGTGCTTTCGTAACGATGCCCAAATGGGTCAATACCACGTTCACGTAATGCGTCCATTTTTTGCAAACGGACGTTCATAATTTGCTTTAAACCACCATCGGTTTTCTTATTATTAGCGTCACTCATAATTTGCCTCTCGTTCTATTCGTGTCTTACTTCAACAACAGTATATTCCAACATGCCCATTGGTGCAGCTACGCTGATAGATTGTCCCTTGCGTTTGCCAAGGAGGGCAGCGCCTAATGGAGATTCGTTGGAAATTTTGTTGCGCATTGGGTCTGCTTCATTGGTCCCAACGATACGATATTCTTCTTCTTCGCCAAGCTCAACATCAAGAACAGTGACATAAGAACCGAGGTTGATGACACCCTTTGGCATAGATTCATCTTCGATTACCTTTACGTTGTGAATCATTGCTTCAATGGTTTGAATACGGCCTTCAATGAATGCCTGTTCATTTTTTGCGTCATCGTATTCAGAGTTTTCGCTGAGATCCCCAAAATCAATGGCCTGTTTAATACGTTCAGCCACTTCTTTACGGCGTACAGTTTTTAAGTTATTGAGTTCTGTTTTGAGGTTTTCAAATCCTTCTCGTGTAAGGATAACAGCTTCTTCCATGTTTCACTTGCCTCCATTTATTTTAATAAAATCATTTTTTCTTTACATAGAAAATAAATTGGGTATTCGCCCAATCTAATAAATTATATTCTTTGTCCAAGTAAAAGTCAAGATGAAAGGGATGTCCTTTACGAATGAACGTTTGCTTATCATTGGTAAATATTGTATAATAAAAAGAAAACAAACACTCGTTCCTGAAAGGGGTATTGGCATGAGCCAAGAAATACACAGCAAAAAAAATGGAAAAGATCTTTCACCGCGCCAGAAAGATATTTTGACTTACATTATTAGTTATGTTGAAGACAGAGGTTATCCACCAGCAGTGCGTGAAATTGGGCAGGCGGTGGGCTTGAGCTCTAGCTCTACTGTTCATAGTCATTTGCATTCCTTGGAAGATAGGGGCTTTATCAAGCGCGACCCTACCAAGCCTCGTACCATTATGATTCTTAAAAATACCGATGGCAGCGATTATTCTGCTGGTGGAGATTTATATCATCAGGAAAACGAAGAAACCTTTGATGAAATGGTGAATCTACCTGTGCTTGGCAACGTGGCAGCAGGTGAACCGATTTTCGCTGATGAAAATGTGGAGGATCAAATCTCCTTCTCCATGCGTTTTGTTCGTGCAGAAGGCTCTTTTATGTTGCGTATTCGTGGGGAGAGCATGATTAATATCGGTATTATGGATGGCGACTATATTATTGTGGCCCCACAACAGGTGGCAAACAATGGCGATGTTATTGTGGCGTTGATTGGCGATGAAGCCACTTGTAAAACCTTCTATCGTGAAAAAAATCGTGTGCGCTTACAACCAGAAAATGACACCATGGAACCAATCTATGTAGAAAATCCAATGATTATCGGCAAAGTGATTGGTGTCTATCGAGACATGCACTAAAAAAAGAACGGCTTCTTTTCAAAGAAGCCGTTCTTTTTTTATAAGCTTTGGAGGCCAGTATAAATAGCGACGATTGCGCCAACAGTTGCAAGAAATAATGCCATGTTACGGGCTTGGATTGGCTTGATATACGCAGATAGCCAGTCTCCTAGATGGGTGCCAATAAAAATACTGACAACGCTGATGATGGCAATGGCAGTCAAAGAAATATTCTCTGGCAAGGACACCCCACTCATGAGCTTAAGAGCCACAGATAGGGTGGCAAAGGTGGCGAAGGTAGGCTGCATGGTGGCTGCAAAATTTTCTTGTTTCCATTTGGAAATACGAGAGTACAAAACAAGAGCAGGGCCACTCATGCCTGCAGAAATACTAGAAAACCCACTGAAAACACCTGCCAAAATACGCCACTTCTCTCCAGTGAAGGCAGGAAGGTTTTTGACACCTAGAGTGGTAATCAAGGAAAAGAAAACAAAGCCGCCGATGATGATTTTTAACCAACCTGTAGGAAGATGGTTGATGAGCCAGAGACCTGGAATCATCCCCAAAAAGCCGCTGAAGGTGATAATGGCATATTTTTTCCACTCAATATAATGCCTGAGGGGGTAAATCATCATCAAAGCGCCTAAAAGGCCTACCAAGTTTGTAATTAGTACCCCTGAAATAGGCCCGATTAAAGCCGTCAAAAAGGGACTGGTAACAATACCAATCCCTGTGCCTGAAAGTCGTTGAATCGTTGCACCAACAATAATTGCCAGTGCAATAATAAGTAGGGTTATCAAATGAAAGTCCTTTCTTACATAGTTGGTTCTTCTTCATCCATAATGAGCCAACATAAGATATAAATAATGACAGTTGGGAAGGTCATCGGCAAGAAAGAAAGCACGATAGCAGCTACACGAATAGCGGTGCTGTCCACATCGAGCCATTGTGCGAGACCTCCACAAACACCAGCAATTTTTTTGTCTGTTGTTGAACGACGTAATGGTCTTTTATCAGACATTCTATCACTTCCTTTCATTCAGGATTACACATCAATGGTTTCTTTATAATCATCGCCAAGGGTGTTTGGCTGTTGATCATAAATGCGTCGGAAAGAAGGATGCTCACTCAGTGGTTGTGCCGGAATGAAAATATAAGCCAATAGATACAAAATTGGTCCTGGTACGCCACCAGGCGCACAGAGTAATAAAAAGATTACACGAAAAATTCGTGGAGAAACATTAAAAAATTCTCCGAGTCCACTACAAACACCAGCGATTTTTCTGCCGGCGATAGGACGTAATAATTTTTTTGCCATAAGAAACACCTCAATATTTGTTATTTGTTGATTTATAGCAATCGTCACAGGACGATGTTATATACATTGGAAAGGCAGATCACACATATCTTCAAAATAATCCATGTCGATGATTTCAATTTCATCGTTGGTTTTGCGCATGACATTTTCAAGCTCTAGGTTGCGCATGACAGTGGAAACCGACACACGATTAATGCCGATGTATTTGGAAATATCATAGTGGGAAAGTTTGCCAGTATAAAGATAATGACCATTGTCTAAGCGTTGACCATATTCTAACACATATTTATATATAAATTTACATACACGATAACGAGGATCTTTTACCAAATCATCTGCAACTTGGATATTTGCATTTACTGTCAGGGTACAGAGCCAATCAATGATGGTATGATTGAACTTCGTTTTTTGCATCAACACTTCTTCCACGAAGGAACGCTCAAAACGATAGAAGGTGCAGGCTGTTTTAGCAGTGATTTGTTCGCTGCTGTCACTGTCTTTTTTTAGGAAAAACAGTGTTTCAGCGCATAAACTAGGGGACATCAATACACGAATGATACGTTCTTTGCCATTGGGTGTGAGGATACTGTGGTAAGCCACCCCTTTGTGCAAGTAATAGAGGTAGTCGACCGTGTAGCAACTTGGAATGATACAACTGCCTTTTTTAAATTGAATTTTTTCAGCATGTGAAAGGTATTCTTCTAAAAAACATAGTTGCTCATCTTGACGGAAAAAATATTTCATGTCTTCAGATGTTTTTTCTGCCATGGTGCTTTCCTCCTTGAAATAATAAAATAAGGCTTGCTTTATTATACCATGAACAAGCACATAAAAAAGGAGCATTTTGCTATTGTTTTTAAAATAGGATATACTTTATATAATGTTACAGAAGGAGGATCGCCCATGCTTTTAGGCGCTCATATGACAATAGGAAAAGGATTTGATCGTGCAGGAATGGATGCACTTTCTATTGGGGCAACGGCCATGCAAGTTTTTACACGCAATCCGCGTGGTGGTCGTGCGCGTATTCTCAAAGAGGATGAAATCATACGCTTGCAAGAGGTGCGTAAAAAAGGATTGGCAGCGATTGTATGTCATGCACCTTATACCATGAATTTGGCTTCAAGCAATGAGGAAGTACGACAATTTGGCATTGACACCCTAAAAGAAGATGCGCTTCGTGCAGGACGCTTGGGTGCCTGTGGCTTGGTGCTACATACGGGAGCCCACACAGGCGCTGGCATAGAAGAAGGTCTTGCGCGGGTGATGAAAGGCCTTGAAGAGATACTTCCAGTGATGCCAAAGGGCACACGATTGCTGTTAGAAATGATGAGTGGCTCTGGCAGCGAGCTTGGGAGTCGCATTGAAGAAATCAAAAAAATATTAACTTATTTCAATGCGCCGGAACGTTTAGGGGTTTGCTTGGATACCTGCCACCTCCATTCTGCAGGCTATGATATGCAAGCGTGGGCGCAGTTTAAAGAACAATGGTGTATGGATTTGCCTTGGTCGGTTATTGGGTGCTTGCACATGAATGATAGCAAAACACCTTTTGAAAGCCATAAAGATAGACACGAACGGCTAGGAGAAGGGTCTATCGGCTGGCAAGCCTTTGAGACGATTGTTCAAGATGAAGCAATGAATGGTATCCCTATTATTATGGAAACCCCTAATGAATTAGAGGGATGGCAAAATGAAATAGCACATTTAAGAGCGATATTAGATGAGAAAAGAGGGTCGTAGATGGCGTTTAGATTATTAGACTTTGGGATTCCAGATTATGATAGCAACGTAGAAGTGCTCTATCAAAGAGCCGTTGAAAAGGGAGAAAGTCATTTTATTGGCGACAAAGAATTTATTGTCTATGAAGCAGGCACGACCAACATGCTGTTGATTCTTTGTTTTGAGTTTGCTGTAGATGGTGAGACGCCAAAAAATGTGATCGCCCATACATTTTTAAAAAATGAGGTGCGTTGGCAAGGCACTATTGAAACAACAGACACACAATCCTTCTTTTATGATGGACAAAACAAGTGGCCAGTAGAAGTGATTCACCCCATAGAAGCACAACAAAAAATATGGACACCAATGCTCTATATTGATAAAATGGATTTTAGTAAAAATGAGAGCGTTTTTGCATCTGTGGAGAGTGGCATAAGAGCGATAGACAATGATGTAAAAGTGATTGCTAAAATAGGAAAAATCACACCGATTGCATTGAGCCAGCTATGGATTTATTCCCTTGTAGAATTGTGGATAGGGGAAAAGCGGTTGTATGCACCTGTGCCAAGAGAACACATCGAAGATCATATAATGGATTGGCAAGAAGGGGTTTGGTGTGAAATCTCTGGCAAACTATCATTGATGAAAGTTTGGTAAATAATATATTAATTTGTTTTTATGGATGAAAAGCACAGAGCAAATTATTTTATTTAAATATTTAAAGATTTATCATAAATTTGAAATGATTTGCTCGCAAAAACCAAGTAACTGTTTTGCGGGCAAGATCATAGAAAAGCGAGGATGTAGAGATGAAAATTGCAGTACGCTATTATACAAAAACAGGGAACACCAAAAAATTAGCGGATGCTGTAGCCGAACAGCTAGGCTTGGAAGCCCTTACTGTAGATGTTCCTTTGTCAGAGGATGTGGATGTTTTGTTTTTGTGCAACTCTGTCTATTGGGCAGGTGTTGATGCGAAGGTAAAGGATTTTTTAGCAAACCCAGGGGCAAGAATTGGTCGCATTATCAATGTGTCCACTGCAGGAATTATTGAATCCACCTACAAGCAAATGAAAAAAATCGCCTTTGACTATTATATTCCCCTTGATACCAATGAATTCCATTGCCGTGGCTCTTTTAATGCCCTTCACCCAGGGAATCCAACTGCTGATGATGTGAAAGCGGTTAAGATTTTTGCAGCAGGTGTGGTGGCATCCCTTTCTTAATTATAAATAAAAAAAGACATTTTCTTAAAAAAGAAAATGTCTTTTTTTATTTATTCCTCTTGATATTTATACTTCACAAAAGCCTCTATGGCTGCATATAAAATACCAGCTATCACCCAAACAATCCAGCTTCTTCCCCAATCATTTGTGATAAAACTATAGCCAAAATAAAGCGCTGAAATCACACACCAATAAATGGTAGAAACGGTAGAGGTCAAATTCTTTCCTTTTGCGAGCATTTTATCTTGCTCGGCTCTTAAGATTGTAGAAGGGGCGTGGTAAATCATGGTTGTAAAAATGAGCTGATAACAACCAAAAGCAATGAGGAGGAAAAAGCCGCTGATACCAAGGGCTTCGGTTAAAGCCTTTTCGGCATCAATGATTTCTGAAAAAAGTGGCAATGGAAGGGCTAAAACACAAGCGACAATACCAATAACAAGGCGCCGTGTGTGAATGGGTTCATAGTTGGTGTGTTGTTCCTTGAGAAAGCTTGTCACCCCATAGTCGGTTTCGATAGGTTCTGTTTTTAAAAACTTAAAATATTTGATTGCGGCATGGGATTGAACGAGCAATACAATACCAAGTGCAACGAAGGGAAAAAATAAAATCGCACCGATGGTATCTGTCGTATCACCGCTAAAAGGGAGCTTGTTTGCTTGAGCAAAGCCGTCAAACAATACTGGTGGAATCATTGCAAGAATAAAAGCGACAATAGCATAAGCAAGATGGCTTGCGGCACGAGTGCTTGCTTCAAGGTATTGATGCGCTTCATCGAGAGACACTGCTCTTTTGGTTCCTGTAGAAAACTCTCGTGGATTCAAAGAAATTAATTCATTGATGCCATCTGAGGATAGATTGTCCTTTAATAAATAATCTGTGCTCACACCAAATATTTCCGATAACTTAATAATTTTGTTTAAATCAGGAGTTGACTGTGCACCCTCCCATTTTGAAATGGATTGACGGCTTACATTCATTTGTTCGGCGAGTTGTTCTTGAGAAAGACCCAAGCGTTTTCTTTCTTCGATAATTTTATCTGCTAAAATCATTTTCTGACCTCCATTGGGATTTGTTAAAATTAACTTAGCATGAAAGGCAACGCACTACTAGCAAGGCCTGTTGACAATTTGTCAACAGGTGGTTGCATAAGCGGTTGCAAAGGTATTTTTGATTGCCTTATTATAGCATGAGAGGAGATTGAATGATATGTGTTATAAAATGCCCATCTTCAATAATAAAAATGCTTGACGGTGATACAATCAAAGACTATAATAAGATAGTCTGATTATCTAGTAATTCTTTTGATGAAAGAGGTGTAAGAGATGAAACCAGAGATTCATCCTGAATATAAGGAAGTAAATGTTATCTGCACTTGTGGTAATGAATTCACCACTCGTTCAACATCTGCATCTGACATTAAGGTTGAAGTATGTTCTGCTTGCCATCCTTTCTATACTGGCAAACAACGTACCCATGGTGCGAAGGGTCGTGTTGAACGCTTTAACAAGAAATACAACCGTTAATTACAATTATAGAAAAATCTCTACGAGTTTTCGTAGAGATTTTTTTTTATTTTTTTTAAATGTCATTACAATTCTTATAATATGAAGGAAATCATGAAGAGTTCATAATATAACTAAAAAAGCCTGTAGAAATAAAAATATTTTGTTTGTTTTTTGAAATAAGATTTGTTAATATGTCTTTATTGCCGTGACAAATGTATGTGGCAAAAACGACCGCAGGTTATTTATGATAATCTGCAAAAAATTTGAAAGGGATGTTGAAATGAAGCGTATGAAAAAGTTCTCTATGCTAACGTTATCAATGCTCGCTTTGGTTGCGGCACCAACCGCAGCGTTTGCAGAGGGTGGACAATCACTTGGTGATATGTTGCCTATCTGGAGCATTATTCCATTTGTTGGCATGCTTTTATCAATTGCAATTTTTCCGCTTGTTAATGCACACTGGTGGGAACATAATCAAGGAAAGGTTGCTGTTGGTTGGGCATTGGTATTCTTAGTACCATTTTTCTTTGCTTATGGTGCGAATGAGACCATCTATCAATTGATTCACTCAATTATATTAGACTATGTACCATTCCTCATTTTGTTATTTGCATTATATGCCGTGGCTGGTGGTATCGTTATGCGTGGCTCCTTAGTGGGCACACCAAAAGTGAATGCCATTATTTTATTAATCGGTACAATCCTTGCGAGTGTTATTGGTACAACAGGGGCAGCAATGCTCTTGATTCGTCCACTCTTGCGTGCCAATGAATGGCGTAAACGCAAGCTGCACTCTGTCATCTTCTTTATCTTTTTAGTATGTAATATTGGTGGTTGCTTAACACCAGTAGGGGATCCACCATTATTTATGGGCTTTTTGCGTGGCGTACCATTCTTCTGGACAGCTATTCACTTAATGCCATTGCTTATTTTCAATAGCATTGTTTTATTTGCTTTATACTTTGTTATGGAAACCAGAGCTTACAAAAAAGACTTGGCTGAAGGCCTTCATGCGCCAGAAGCTAAAGAAAAAATCACTGTTGAAGGCTTGCATAATCTGCTCTTTATTGCTTTGATTTTGTTTGCTGTTGTTATGAGTGGTGTACTTCAACAAGTGCCAATGTTCTTGGATGCATCTGGTCATGTCAAAGGGATCCATTTGTTTACTCATAATAATCATGCAGCAGTGTATGCATATCCAAACTTATTGCGTGATATCATCTTGTTGATTGCTGCATATCTTTCCATGAAAACCACTTCAAAAGCTTCCCGTGAGTACAATAACTTCAACTGGGGTGCAATTGAAGAAGTGGCGAAATTATTCTTTGGTATTTTCATTACCATGATTCCTGCTTTGGCACTTCTCGGTGCTCATGGTGCAGACCTTGGTATTGATAACCAATGGAAATTCTTCTGGGCAACTGGTTTGTTGTCAGGGTTCCTTGATAACACCCCAACCTACCTTGTTTTCTTAACAACTGCTGTATCCTTAGGAACAGAAGGGATGGCAACCACCATTGGTACCATCGAAGAACACCTTTTGATGGCAGTTTCAGCAGGGGCAGTATTCATGGGCGCATTGTCCTACATTGGTAATGCACCAAACTTCATGGTACGTTCTATTGCCGATGAAAACAACGTAAAAATGCCAAGCTTCTTTGGTTATATGGCATGGTCTTTTGGTATTTTAGTACCATTGTTTGTACTTGATACCATTATCTTCTTCTTATAATGAAATCTAATAAAAAGGGCCGCTATCTTTAAAGATAGTAGCCTTTTTTATTATAAAATAAAATAAAGTGGTATATTGAAAAATCTGTTTGGAATATAATTAAACAAATTAAACACAAAATATATTAATAAGGAAGATAAGAATGCGAATTGAGCAATTAGAATATTTTTTAGAAGTTGTTAAAGCTGGTTCTGTTAATGCCGCGAGTAAAAAAACATTTATTTCACAACAAAGTTTGAATAAATCAATTCATAGTATGGAAAATGAATTTGGTTTTTCTCTTTTTAACAGAACAAAATATGGAGTGACTTTAACTGAAAAAGGTGAAATTGTTTTTCGTGCCATTCAATCTATTACATCACGTTGGAATCATATGATGGATGAATTGGAAAATAGCGATGCCAATAGTATGTTGCTTTCAGGAGAGTTGAATATTCACACTTCTCCTATGGCAGGAATTTCTTTTATGCCAATTGTTTATATTGAGTATATGAATCAATTTCCTCAAGTCAAAGTATTTTGTCAAGAAAAATATCGTGATGATATCATTGCTACTGTAGCTGAAAATACTAGTGCTGTTGGTTATGTTTTGATGCCAAATAGTATTCCTAATTTCCATGAAAAAGTTCCCGAACAAGTAGAAATGAGAAAACTTGCTAGTTATCCCATATATATGGCAATGTCACCTAAGCATCCTCTGGCAAAGCAACGAAGTCTTTCTTTAAAATCAATAGAAGATTTTCCGTTAATTGTTTATGAAGTAGGAGGTCCGCAAGGCGTTCATGCATATCAAAATGAAGGTGATTTTCAAGTATTATTATCTACCAATAACTATAAAATGAGCGAGGTCTTATTAGATAGAGGAGATTCATTAATGTATTCATTTGCTCCATATATAGTCCATCAATGTTTTTCCAGATATGTGCATTTACCTATGAATAATAAATCTATTGTTTTTGAATTATATTTAGTTTTTAATAAAAACTTTAATAATTAACCCTCAAACCCCTTGAAATACAAGGATATTTGCAAGAGAACAAGTTGAATTTACTACCAATTTACTACTTTTGAGGAAAAAGCCTTGATGTGCTGTAAAAACTCTTGCAGATAAAAGTATTTTACCACAGATACGAAAGGTATGTTGCGGGGATCAAAATTAAATAGGAAATCGTAAAAGCGGTGATCTTTTGCTTCTGGAAAGGAAGTATAAGGACACCGCTTTTTTCATGCCCATGTTACGAAGTAGAGGCATATACAGGCTTGAAATACAAGGCTTTTTGAGGGCAGTTTTGACAAAGCAAAGGGAATATACCTTTTCTTTCAAAATCGCCCTTTAACTGCGTAACAAATAAAAATGAAAGGAGCAGAAATCATGGCAGTTTTCAGAGTAGAGAAAAACAGGGGCTATACCGTCATGAGCAATCACCACCTGCGAAACAAGGAACTGACCCTAAAGGCGAAAGGCTTACTTTCTCAAATGCTTTCACTTCCGGAAAACTGGGACTATACCCTTGCAGGACTGTCCCATATCAACAAAGAAAGCATTGACGCCATTCGTACAGCTGTCTTGGAGCTTGAAAAAGCGGGATATATCGAAAGGTCGCAAGGCAGAGATGAGAAAGGAAAAATGACAGCCATTACCTATACCATTTATGAGCAGCCGATTAGTCCGGTATTGGAAAATCCAACATCGGATAAGCCGATATTGGAAAATCCGAAAGCGGATAATCCGACATCGGAAAATCCAATGCAATTAAATAAAGATATACAAAATACGGATCTATCAAAAAAAGAAGAAAAAAATAAAGATGGATTAAATACCGATTCCATTCCTATCCTTTCCCCTGACCCCTCTCCTTTGGAGAAGTCCTTACCGGAAAAGAATGGAAAGGAACAGAAAGATGCATACAAAGTCTATGAGGAAATTATCAAGGACAATATCGAGTATGAACACCTCATAAAAGCAAAACACCTTGACCGTGATCGCATCGATGAAATACTTGACCTCATTCTTGAAACCGTATGCAGTAAAAGAAAGAAAATCTTAATTGCAGGTGATGAATACCCGGCGGAGCTTGTAAAGGCAAAATTCATGAAGCTTGACAGCAGCCATATTGAGTTTGTCCTTGACTGTATGCAGGAAAACACCACAAAGGTAAGAAACATCAAGCAGTATCTAAAGGCGGTGCTTTTTAATGCCCCGTCCACCATCGGAAACTATTACACCGCACTTGTCAATCACGATATGTACGGAAGAAATGACTTCTAAAGGAGAAAATGTATGAAACAGGGAACCCTTATCTTTGATGAATATCGCGACCGCTATGACATTCGTTTTGACTTAACCGAATATTACGGAGGGCTGCACTGCGGGGACTGTCTGGAGGTATTTACCCGCGGCAAGTGGAAGCCTGCAAGAATGGAGTACGGCAATAACTGGTATCTTACGGGCATACGCACCGAGGACTTAAACGGACTTTTGGTACGGATTTAATCCATATAACCGCAGAAAGAAAAGAAAGGAGGAGAAAATTGCAGGATGAAATAAACGAAAAAGTGATTGCCCTGTATATCAAGGGCGGAAAAATCACGGCAAAGCTGCTTCAAAAGGCGATCCGGATTTTCCTTGCAGAGATGAAAAAGCAGGAAGCAAGACGGCAGATTCCTCACGGAAAGCAGAGCCTAAAACAGCTTATGAATCAGAATGCCGGCGTTTCCAATATCGAAATCACCGATGAAAATATCAAAGCCTTTGAAGCGACCGCAAAGAAATACGGAATCGACTTTGCCTTAAAAAAAGACAGAAGCACTTCACCGCCCCGCCACCTTGTATTTTTCAAGGGACGGGATGCGGATGTTCTAAAGGCAGCCTTTGACGAGTTTTCCAAAAAGAAACTCACAAAAGAAAAGCTCCCCTCTGTAAGAAAGGTGCTTTTAGCCTTCAAGGAGCAGGCAAAGGCAATCAATAAAGATCGGGAGGTTGTGAAAAATAAAGACAGGGAGATTGAGAGATGACGGAAGAAACAAAGAAACAAATTTTACTGCACCTGCCATATCTGTTCTTTGTCTATCTCTTTGACAAGATAGCACAGGGCTTTCGCTTATCCTACGGGGCGGATTTTGGAACAAGGCTCCTGCATTTCCCAAAGGGTTTGACAGAAGCCTTTTCTTCTCCCCTTATCAGTTTTCACTTATCCGATCTTTTTATCGGAATCATAGCGGCGGCACTCATTCGCCTTGCCGTCTATGTGAAAGGGAAAAATGCAAAGAAGTACAGAAAAGGAACAGAGTACGGATCCGCCCGTTTTGGAAATAAAAAAGACATTAAGCCATATATTGATCCGGTATTTAGGAACAACATTCCTCTTACCAAAACGGAGTGCATTACCATGAACAGCCGCCCGAAAAATCCGAAGTATGCAAGAAATAAAAACATCCTTGTGGTCGGAGGATCAGGCAGCGGAAAGACGCGTTTTTTTGTAAAGCCGTCCCTTATGCAGATGCATTCAAGCTATGTAGTTACCGATCCCAAAGGCGAGCTGCTTCTCTCCTGCGGGAAGTTACTGCAGCGAGGCGGATATAAAATCAAGGTGCTTAACACCATCAATTTCAAAAAATCTATGAGATACAATCCTTTCGCATATATCCGAAGCGAAAAGGATATTTTGAAGCTGGTAAACACAATCATTATGAACACCAAAGGCGACGGCGAAAAAGCCGCCGAGGACTTCTGGACGAAATCGGAACGTCTTTTCTACTCTGCCCTGATCGGATATATCTTTTATGAAGCGCCGGAGGAAGAAAAGAATTTTACCACGCTTCTTGAAATGATAAACGCATCGGAGGCAAGGGAGGATGATCCGGAATTTCAAAGCCCGGTGGATTTAATGTTTCAGAGGTTGGAGGAGAAAGACCCGGAGCATTTTGCGGTAAGACAGTATAAGAAGTTTCTTCTTTCCGCCGGAAAAACAAGATCCTCCATCTTAATCTCCTGCGGCGCCCGCCTTGCCCCATTTGACATCAGAGAGCTTAGAGAACTTTTAGAAAAGGACGAAATGGAGCTTGATACCATAGGGGATCGAAAAACCGCACTCTTTGTCATCATAAGCGACACCGACGATACCTTTAACTTTGTTGTCAGTATTTTATACACCCAGCTTTTTAATCTTCTCTGTGATAAGGCGGACGATGTGTACGGCGGAAGGCTGCCTGTCCATGTGCGCTGCCTTTTGGATGAGTTTGCAAATATCGGGCAGATACCAAAGTTTGAAAAGCTGATTGCCACCATCCGAAGCCGTGAAATATCGGCTTCTATTATTTTGCAGTCCCAGTCCCAGCTGAAAGCGATATATAAGGAGAATGCGGACACCATTGTCGGTAACTGCGACAGCTTCCTTTTTCTTGGCGGCAAGGAAAAAACAACACTAAAGGAAGTATCGGAAATACTGGGAAAGGAAACCATCGACAGCTTTAACACCTCTGAAACAAGAGGTCGGGAGTTATCTCACGGACTGAACTATCAAAAGCTTGGGAAGGAGCTGATGACACAGGATGAAATCGCAGTTATGGACGGCGGTAAATGCATCCTGCAAATCAGAGGCGTAAGACCGTTCTTTTCGGATAAGTACGATATTACAGCGCACCCTAATTACAAATACCTTTCCGACTATGACAAGAAAAACTCTTTTGATGCGGAAAGGTATATCAAGCACCGCCCCGCAGTTGTAAGACAAAATGAAGTCTTTGACTACTATGAAATCGATGCGGAGAAATTAGCGAAAGAATAAGAAGGAGGAAACGCTTGATCTACAAAACAGCAGTATATAGAGCGAGGGCGCCCGACGCCCGAAAAACTATCCGCTAACAAAGCGGATAGTTTAATGAGGAAAAATAAAAACTATGTGTAGCCGCAAAGGCGGCAGAAAGGATGAATCTATGGCATTTTTTAATTCAGCAGTCGGAGTATTACAGACACTTGTGATCGCACTTGGTGCAGGACTTGGAATCTGGGGCATCGTAAACCTTTTGGAAGGGTACGGGAACGACAACCCGGGCGCTAATGCTCATGTACGGTAAGGAAGCAAGCAACCGAAAACAAGAGATAGACCGCCAGCACTACACTATTCCGAACCAAAGACCAAAAGATAAGCATTGTGGGAAAATCTAAACTTTTGGATTTTCCTACAATGCCAACTACGGCGGAATCCCTCCC
>CAMYDW010000020.1 GCA_947254645.1 uncultured Peptococcaceae bacterium
GAAATAGCTAAGGAGGTAATGTGAATGAGCGTATATTCATATTTTTTAAATAGATTATGGTTGAAAATACCTTTTTGGTTCATTTTTATATGAATATTTTCTTGAACAATTAAATAATCTAATAACAATAAGAGTTAATTTAATTGTTATTTTCGGAGGACTTTTTACGCCAAAGTGTAGAAGTCCTCCTTTTTTACTTTCAAAAAAACAAAACAGAGAACAGGAAAAGGAGGATAACTAAGTGGCTAAGAAAGAATATTACCTTTATGTAAAAGGGAAAGCTGTATCTGTAAGTGAAGAAGCCTACAAAGCTTACTGGAAGATAGCAGAGTATGAAAAGTATCTCGAAAAAAAGATTGGAAAAATAATGTTATATCATTTTTAGCATTGGATTATGACGGACATTTTGTAGATAACATTATAGATGAAAAAATAGACTTAGAAAAAATTGTAGAAGTAAAAATGCAAATTGAAGAACTAAACAAGGCATTAGCTACACTGACAAAAGAAGAACGAGAGTTAATGGAAGCAATCTTTTACAGAGAAGAAAGTCTAAGGTCAATCGGTAAAAAAGAAAGAGTAAGTTATCAAGCAATCGGCAAAAGGAGGGATAAGATTTTAGAAAAACTAAGAGAGATATTAAAAGATAAAATCTAAGAGTAGAAAGAGAAAGGCTATTTACCCATAAAAAGGTATTTAGCCTTTTTCAATACAAAACATTAGAACGGAGGAAATGACAATGAAAGAATTAGATAATGTAATCAGCCAATTAGAAAAAGAAACTAAGAAAAAAGAACAAGCAGAAAATAAGATTAAGTTATTAAAACAGAAAAAAAGCAAACTGAAAAGAAGTGCAGATACAAAAAGAAAAGTAGAGAAAGGTGGAGTATTTGAAAAGTTTGAAAGACAAATAACAGGTGCAGAAGAAAATACAGATAATGATTTAATCTATGCCTTTTTAGACTATGTATTTTCAGATAACAGATATAGAGAAAAATTAAAGGAACTAACTGAAAAGCATTTAAGCGAAAAGGGAATATCTTTAGAAGAAACTTCAAATACTGAAAATGAAAACAATGGGATAGACGATGAAGAAACTGAAAAGGACTTGGAAGAATTTGAAGATGAGATATAAGCAATCGGAAAAATTAAATAAGAAAATTAGAGCATAGCAGAGTGAAATCATTTTAACACTTTGTTTTTTTGTTGATTTGAAAAATCTACAAAAAACAAAGTCCACAGGGGTTAAGGGGGAGTAGCCCCATTGAACAAATAAAAATGCTTTAGCGTTTTTGTTTCCTTAGCGGAGCGTATAGCTTTCTGAAAGAACGCAAAGCACCGAATGTAGTCGGTGTATCTTTGCGCCCTTTGAAAAAGGGAGCGAAGATACTTCCGACATATAGAGATAAGAAAACAGTTAAATAAAATATCGAAAGAAAGCAAATGAGCAGATGAAAGTAAGATAACCTATCTGCTAATTCTAAAAATATTAAAGCAGAAAGGAGCATACCATAATGGAAGCAAAAAGTCTGCATACCCATGTAGATATAGTTAAAAGGTCAAAAGGAGCAAGCGTAATTGCGAAAGCTGCATATAACGCAAGAGATAAATTGAATGATGAACACTATGGAAAAGTTCATGACTATTCTAAAAAAGAAGACCTCGTATTTTCAAAAATATTTCTGCCGGAACATATCCCAAAAGAGTTTTCTGATAGAGAATACCTATGGAATAGTGTAGAGAAAATAGAGAAAAGTAAAAACTCTCAGCTTGCAAGAAATTTACTTTTTACACTTCCAAGAGAATTAAATGAAGAAGATAGGATAAAGCTAATCAGTGAGTTTATAGAAGAAAATTTTACTTCTAAAGGAATGATAGCAGACTGTAATATCCATAATCCTTTGGCAAGTGATAATGGAGAGCAACCACATGCCCATATCTTACTTACTCTTAGAGAAATTGACGAACATGGAAAATGGAAACCTAAATGCAGAAAAGAATATATCCTTGATGAAAACGGGGAAAAGATAAAACTAAAAAGTGGAAACTATAAATCAAGAAAAGTAAATCTAAACGATTGGAACGAACCTGACAAAGCAAAAGAATGGAGAGAAAACTTTTCTAAAAAGGCAAATGAATATTTAGAGAAAAATGGTATTGACAAAAGAATAGATCCACGCACCTTTGAAGAACAAGGAAGAGAAGAACTGCCACAAGTTCATTTAGGAACAGCAAGCTACCAGATGGAGAAGAAAGGTATAGCCACAGAAAGAGGAAATCACAACCGAAAAATCATAGCCTTTAATTTAGAGTTTAAGAAATTAAAAGAAGAACTATCAAAACTGACTTCTTGGATAGGCTCCTTAGTTGGAAAACTTCAAACAAAGTATGATGAATATAAGCAAGAGAAAAAAGACGAACTGGAGAACAAAGCAGAACTCTTTAACCTTTATGAATACATTTCTATTTATCACGACTTACAGGGAGAAAAAGCAAGAGCATTAAAGCCTTATGCAAGCAACAAAAAGATGGCTGCTGACCTTAGACGATTTTCAAAAGCAATCTATTACCTTAGAGATAATAAGCTACAAACCATAGCAGACTTACAAGAAAAAATAAGTAATCTACAAGCAGAAAATAAGAACATCAATCAACAAGTTAAGGTTAAAAGTAAAAGAATAGAAAACTTAAATAAGTGTTTTACTTATGCGGACATTATCAAGGACAACAAAGCAACCTATGAGGAATGGAACAATAAAACTCTATTCAAAGATAGCTTTTACAATTCCCATAAAGATGAAATAGACAAATACAAAAGAGCAAGAAAAATGATTGAACAGTTTACAGGTTCATCAGCAATTAAGAGTAAGGATTGGCAAAAAGAAATGAAAAGCCTTGAAGTTGAAATTACTAAGCTAAATAAACACTCTCAAGCTATCAAAGAAGAATACGAAAATATTGACCATATCAAATATGTAGTAAAGATAGTCAATGATGATTATGGAATAGACCTATCCATTGAGATAGACAAGGCAATCAAGCGAGGAGAAAAGCCGAGTGTAATTGCACAGATTAAAAAGTACCAAGAGCAACAGGAGAAATACGAAAAGAAAAAAGAGAAAACAAAAGATTATTATAGAAATGAGGAAAGGTAGGATATTTTAACTTTATAGGTAACTGTCAAGTGGCATATAAAGCCAATATAGAAAAAAGGCGTAAAAATGGTATAATATTAGTTAATGTTAACAAATAAATTGCAGTTATGGAGGTAAGTAATGTTGAGATTAAGACCTTATAATATAAATGATGCAGATACAATTCTTTCTTGGAGTAAAGATGAAATGTCTTTTTACAAATGGTCTGCTGGTGTTTTGGGAGAATATCCAATAACAAAAGAAAAATTTGATTTTGTTAATAATCTAATGGCTTTTACAGCTATTGAAGATGATAATATAATAGGTTTTTTTACAATGAGAAGACCTTTAGAAAACTTTGATGAATTGAGGTTTGGTTTCATAGTTGTTGACCCTTCACATCGTGGCAAAGGATATGGGAAGGTAATGCTTCAGTTAGGTTTAAAGTTTGCATTTGAAATCTATGGAGCAAAAAAGGTTTCATTAAGCGTTTTTGAAAATAATGAACCAGCATATTTATGTTATAAAGCAGTTGGTTTTGATGATGTAATTCTTGATAAAACAGAAATATATAATGTTTTGGGAAAAGAATGGAAATGTAAAGAATTGATGATTGAAAATAGGTAAATCCAATTTTGTAAATTGAATAATTTAATAACAACTAACACAGGAACAGTAAATCAAAAAAAGGTTTACTGTTTTTTCTTTGCCTAAAAAACGAAAAGGAGGACTTATGGAAGAAGAAAAAAGAGAAATAAAAGCACCACCTAATAAACAGTTAATTATGGATATTGGAAAGACAAAATACACTGTAAACCTACATTTCAAGCAAGGAACAGGCGAAACATACAAAGATAAAATACTAAAACTAATTAAGAGGGAAGCAGAAAAGATATAAATTTATCAAAGAAATTTTATTTATGTCCTTGACAAATCTTCCCAAACGGTTTGTTCATAAATGAATTTGTGATATAATAAAAGATATGTTTTAATGAAATGGCTATAGGTATAGGGTGAAATCATGATGGATGAAAAAAACACAGCACTAGAGCAATATCGACAATTAGTAGACGAAATCAGAAAAAATGAATATCTTTACTATGTGTTGGATAATCCTGAAATAAGCGATACAACGTATGATGCGATGTATCGACAACTACAAGATTTAGAAGCAAAATATCCAGAGTTTGTCACAGAGGACTCTCCCACACAACGCGTTGGTGGCGCTGTATCAGAAGGTTTTGAATCGTTCAAGCATCCTATTGCTTTGCAGAGTCTTGCAAATGCTTTTAACTTTGGTGATTTAAAAGCATTTGATACAAGTATTAGAAAAGATATACATAAATCATTTAATTATTCTGTAGAATTTAAAATAGATGGTTTATCTGTTGCGTTATATTATCGGGATGGCGTTTTAAAAGTTGCCGCTACACGTGGAGATGGTAGCAATGGAGAAAATGTCACAACTAATGTACGAACGATACGTAGCATTCCTTTAAGGATTCCTGTAAAAGAAGAGGTTATTTTACGTGGTGAAATATACATGCCTAAAACATCTTTTTTTCAGTTAAATGAAGAAAAAGAAAAATTAGGCGAATCCTTATTTGCCAATCCTCGCAATGCAGCCGCTGGCTCTTTGAGACAATTGGATTCAAAAGTGACTGCTAAACGTCAGCTAAGAGGTATTTTTTATACTTTGCTAAATGCCAGCACTTTTGATGTGGAAAGCCAAGAAAAAGCGATTTCATTCATTCAATCCATTAATTTAACGCCTATTCAACACGAAATTTTTAATACAATTGAAGAAGCGTATGAATATTGTATGTACTGGAATGAACATCGCCAATCGTTACCTTATGAAATTGATGGCATGGTTATAAAAGTGAATGATTTGGAGATTCAAGCACAATTAGGTGTAAGAGCAAAATCGCCTCGCTGGGCAATTGCATTTAAATTTCCGCCAGAGCAACAAATAACAAAGTTACACGATATTACATTACAAATTGGTAGAACAGGGGTTGCAACCCCTGTTGGTGAATTAGAACCAGTGTTTATTGCAGGTTCAACAATTCGTCGTGCAACATTACATAATAAGGATTTTATTGCTGAAAAAGACATTCGATGCGGTGATACAGTTGTTGTGCAGAAAGCTGGCGATGTTATTCCGGAAGTAGATCACGTTGTGCTTGAAAAGCGTGAAAATGATGCCAAAGCTTTTGTTTTTCCGAATATCTGTCCAGAATGTGGAAGTGAGCTGGTACAGGTGGAAGGTGAAGCAGCAATACGTTGCATGAATACGATGGCTTGCCCTGCCCAAATAAGAGCAAAAATGGTACATTTTGTGTCAAAAGATGCAATGGATATCTCTGGATTAGGTGCTGAAATCATTAATCAGCTTTATCAGCACCAACTTATCCAAGAACTGCCTGATTTATATCATCTCAAAAAAGAGGAACTATTATCCTTGGAGCGATTTGGTGAAAAATCTACAGATAACTTGTTAAAAGCGATTGAAAAATCAAAAACAACTGAACTATACCGCTTCATTTATGGGTTAGGTATTCCACTGGTTGGTCTGGTAACAAGCAAGATATTAGCAAAAAAATTTGCTTCTATAGAAGAATTAATGAATGCCAGTGAGGAAGAATTTCAACGGATAGAGCAAATTGGTGGATTAATAGCAAAAGAATTAAGAGCGTTTTTTGTGAATGCTCATAACAAGGCATTGATTCAAAAATTTATTGATAGCGGCTTAGTGCTACAAAACAAGCAAACAGTTCAGTCACATGTATTAGAAAACAAAACGCTGGTTCTTACAGGAACATTGCCAAACTATAGTCGTGATGAAATGAAGCAAATCATAGAATCACATGGTGGCAAGGTGAGTAGCAGTGTTAGCAAAAAAACAGATTATGTAATTGCTGGAGAAAAATCTGGATCTAAATATGAAAAAGCAATGTCTTTAAATATAGAAATTTTATCTGAAGAAGAATTCATAAAATTATTAGGAGGATTACAAGATGCTGACTAAAGAAGCCGTAGAACGAGTAGCCCATTTAAGTCGCTTACAATTCACAGAAGATGAATTAGAAGCGCAATATCAACAGTTGGAATCTATTATTGAAATGATGGATGTTTTAAGTGAGATTGACACCGAAAATATTACACCTCTTAACCATGTTATGGACATTTATAACGTGTTTAGAGTTGATGAGGTGCATGAAAGCATGGAAGTGGAAAAAATTCTTCAAAATGCACCAAGTGAATCAGAAAACATGTTTCAAGTGCCGAAAATTGTTTAAAAGGGGTGAATCAAGTTGTTACATTCAAAAATAACTATTCATGAATTGCATGAAAAATTATTGAACAAAGAAATTACATCAACTGCATTAACAGAATATTATATCAAGGAAATTGAGAATAACAGCGCCATTAATGCTTACATTACTTTAAACAACGAAGAAGCATTGGCGATGGCCGCTCGTATTGATGAAAAAATTAATAATGGTGAAAAAATTGGCATGCTAGAAGGCATTCCTGTCGCTATTAAAGATAATCTATGTACAGAAGGTCTTCGTACAACCTGTGCTTCTCATATTTTGGAAAATTTTGTACCGCCTTATGATGCAACTGTTGTTGAAAAGTTGCGTAAAGCAGGTGCGATTATCATTGGTAAAACAAATATGGATGAATTTGCCATGGGGGCAACGACAGAAACGTCTTTCTTTGGTGCGACACAAAATCCTGTCAATATTGAATGTGTACCAGGGGGTTCTAGTGGGGGCTCTGCAGCAGCAGTCGCAGCAGGACAAGCGCCATATTCTCTTGGTAGTGATACAGGTGGTTCTGTTCGACAACCAGCTTCCTATTGTGGGATTGTTGGCTTGAAACCAACTTATGGTCGAGTATCGAGATTTGGATTAATCGCATTTGCGTCTTCTCTTGATCAAATTGGGCCATTGGCGAATGATGTTGAAGATATCGCTCATATCATGAATGTGATTGCTGGTTATGATGAAAAAGATTCTACCTCTGCAAATATAGCAATAGATGATTTTACAAAACTCATTGGCAAAGATATTAAAGGCATTAAAATTGGTTTGCCTAAAGAATATTTGGGTGATGGTATTCAAAGTGAAATCAAAGATCAAATTAATGCTGTTCGAACTGTTTTAGAATCTCAAGGTGCCATTGTTGAAGAATGTAGTTTGCCAACGACATCTTATGCTATTCCAACCTACTATTTGATTGCACCAGCAGAAGCAAGTTCTAACTTAGCACGCTATGATGGTGTACGCTATGGATTGCGCGCACAAGCCGATGATATGATTTCAATGTTTAAAGAAACACGCCACGAAGGATTTGGTGATGAAGTCAAACGTCGCATTATGCTAGGAACCTATGCGTTGAGTGCGGGATATTATGATGCATATTATTTAAAAGCGCTCAAAGTAAGACATCTCATTCAGGATGATTTTAAAGAAGCCTTTAAAAAATATGACTGTTTATTAACACCAGCATCTGTCATGACAGCACCGAAAATTGGTGAAAAAACAGATGCAGTGACAGCGTATAAACAAGATATATGTACTGTAACAAGTAATTTGGCTGGCTTACCTGCAATTTCAGTTCCGTTTGGAATGGATCAAAACAATATGCCTATTGGGATTCAATTAATTGGCAAACCATTTGACGAACCATTCTTGTTACAAGTTGCCCATGTCATTGAGCAAGCAAAATAATTAAAGGAGGTAGATAAAATGAATTATGAAGTTGTCATTGGTCTTGAAGTCCATGTTGAATTAAAAACAGAAACAAAAATTTTCTGTAATTGCTCTACCGCCTTTGGTGGTGCCCCAAATACTCATGTATGTCCAGTATGTCTTGGTCTACCAGGGACATTACCAGTTTTAAATAAAAAAGTACTGGAATATGCTGTAAAAGCAGGACTCGCTACAAACTGTCAAATTGCACTATTTAGTAAATTTGACCGAAAAAATTATTTTTATCCAGATTTAACGAAGGCTTATCAGATTTCTCAATTTGACTTGCCAATTGCAGAACATGGTTTTGTAGAAATCACAGTTGACGGAGAAGATAAAAAAATTGGACTGACTCGTATTCATATGGAAGAAGATGCAGGTAAGCTGGTTCACCAAGGTGCAACTATCACCACGTCGAATTCTTCTTTGGCAGATTACAATCGCGCTGGTGTACCATTGATTGAAATTGTCAGTGAGCCAGATATGAGAAGTGCTGCAGATGCACGCGCTTATTTAGAAGCCTTAAGAGCCATTATCGTTTATACAGGGGTTTCTGATGCAAAAATGGAAGAAGGCTCTTTGCGTTGCGATGTCAATATTTCTTTAAGACCAAAAGGTCAAGAAGCTTTCGGTACTCGTGCAGAAATTAAAAACCTGAATTCTTTCAGAGCAGTTGAAAGAGCCATTGAATATGAAATCCATCGACAAAGCGAATTACTTGATGATGGAGAAAAAGTAAAATTAGAAACAAGAACCTGGGATGATGGAAAAGGGATGACATTCTCCTTGAGAAGCAAGGAAGAATCTGATGAGTATAGATATTTCCCAGAACCAGATTTAGCACCAATCGTTCTAACTGAAGAATGGATTGATGAAGTTAAAGCATCTTTGCCTGAAATGCCAAGAGCACGTCACTCTCGATTAGTAGAACAAGGCATTGGTAGCAAAGAAGCGGCAATTGTCACACAAAATATAGAATTGGCAGATTTTTATGATGAAGCTGTGAAACTGATGGATGAGCCACAACTGATAGTGAACTGGCTTATTGGGGATGTGATGGCTAAATTAAACACTTCAAATCAAAGCATCAGTGAATCAGGCTTTACTCCTGAACGGTTGATAGAATTACTACGTCTTATGAAAGATGGTAGCATTAGTAGTAAAATCGCTAAGGATGTTTTTATGAAATCCTTCGATAATAATAGAAATCCAAAAGAGATTGTTGAAGAAGAGGGATTACAACAAATTTCAGATTCTTCTTCATTAGAACCTTTGATTCAAAAAATTGTTGATAATAATCCTAAATCTGTTGAGGATTTTAAGGCTGGAAAGAAAAAAGCATTGGGATTTTTTGTAGGACAAGTGATGAAAGAAACCAAAGGACAAGCAAATCCAGCTTTAGTAAATGAAATGATTTTATCTGTGCTTGAAAAAATGTAAGGTGGGTTCTGAAAAGGAATCTTTTGTTCTGTTAGAATGTTCATCATATAAGGGGATTTAAGAGTTATGGCAGATATTACATTTGATATTGAAAAGCATATTGCAGTGCTTTCCACTAGCAACAAAGGCTGGCAAAAAGAATTGAATATGGTTTCATGGAATAACAGACCAGCAAAATATGATATCAGAGAATGGAGCCCAGACCATGAAAAGATGGGCAAGGGTATTACGCTCAGTGAAGATGAAATGAGAACACTTATTGAATCTATGAATCTATAACAAAAAAGAAACGCTATTTAATATAGCGTTTCTTTTTTGTTTCTTAAAATAATTTAAAGAGAATGAAAAGATAGAAAATTTAAAATTGTTATCATCTTGCGACTATACAATTCTAACCAATAATGTTAGAATTAAATACATATAGCTTTCTGGAGGTGCTTAGGCATGGTATCGAATGCTATTTTTACGCTTTTACATGACATTTGGGGCGACTCAAGCAATGAGAGTATACGCCTTGTAGAGATGAGAGTTCCTAAGTCAATTTTAAAAGAAGCATCTGCATTTCAACTAGCAAATTTGGTCCCAGAAATTTCTATGGAAAAATGGAAAGCGTGGGAAGCTTATTTTACAGACTTACGATATAAACAAAGGGAAGCGTATTTGAAAGCGAACCAAATAAGTGTTTTGCTATATATAGATGAAGAGTATCCTTCAAAAATTAAGGAAGTTCACCGTCCGCCAGCTATTCTTTATTTAAAAGGGCAGTTGTCCTCTCATTTAATGATAGGAATGGTAGGCAGTCGAAAAGCGACAACTTATGGGAAAGATGTTGCATTTTCTATGGCTAAAGCTTTATCTAAAGAGGGTATCTGTATCATTAGCGGATTGGCCAAAGGCATTGATGCAAGTGCTCATAAAGGGGCTTTAACATCAAATGGAGGCACAATTGGTGTGCTTGGCTGTGGGATAGATCAAATATATCCAAGAGAAAATAAACAATTATACGAGGAGATTTTAAAGACGCCACAAAGTGGGATTATTTCAGAATGGCCTTTAGGATCAGCTGCGATGTCCTATCATTTCCCACAAAGGAATAGAATCATTGCTGGTTTAAGTGATGGTGTTTTAGTGGTGGAAGCTGCAGCTAAAAGCGGTTCTCTTATTACAGCAAATCTGGCTTTAGAAAATGGCAAAGATGTTTTCGCTATTCCAGGCATGATCACGAGTGCGGCATCGGTTGGTTGCCATCGACTTATTAAAGATGGTGCTAAATTAGTTGCTAGTCCAAATGATATATTGGAAGAATATGGACAATTAAGTTTGTTTAAAGAAACAACTCAAACAAGCATCGTGTCTCTAACTGATGATGAAAAAAATGTTTTAAGCCATTTATCCGGTGTTCCAAAGTATGTAGAACAATTAAGTATAGATTGTCATCTACCTGTTTATAAATTAAATAGTATTCTAACATCATTAGAATTAAAAGATTTAGCCGTCCAACATTTGGGAAGACAATATTCAAAAATCGAAGTTTAGAAAATAGAGGTTTTGTTAAATTATGAAAGAAACATTAGTCATTGTTGAATCTCCTGCAAAAGCTAAAACCATAAATAAATTTTTAGGTAAAAATTACACGGTAGTTGCATCAATGGGTCATGTACGTGATTTGCCCAAGAGTCAATTTGGTGTAGATATTGAAAACGATTTTAATGTTAAATATATAAATATTAGAGGGAAGGCTCCTCTTATTAATGATTTAAAAAAACTCGCAAAGAAATCTGATCGAGTTTTTCTTGCAAGTGACCCTGACCGCGAAGGAGAAGCGATTGCATGGCATTTGCGCTATGTACTGGGCCTAGAGGAAGACAGTAAATGTCGTGTTTCATTTAATGAGATTACAAAAGAAGCCGTCAAAGAAGCGATCAAAGAACCTCGTACCATTAATTCTGAAAGAGTGGACGCTCAGCAAGCTAGACGTGTCTTGGATAGAATTGTTGGGTATCAATTAAGTCCGCTTTTATGGAGAAAGGTAAAAAAAGGACTAAGTGCAGGTCGTGTTCAGTCTGTGGCATTACGTCTTATCTGCGAACGTGAAAAAGATATTATGGATTTTACGCCAGAAGAATATTGGACATTAGAAGTTACTTTAAAAAATAATACTAATAAAGAATTCGTGGCAAAACTTAATAAAAAAAATGGTGAAAAAATCGATATCCATAGTGAAAAAGAAATGGATGAAATTCTTTCTTATTTATCAAAAGAGCAATATATTGTATCTCATGTTAAAACAAATAGACGTAAGAAAAATGCACCATTGCCATTTACGACAAGTGCTTTGCAACAGGATGCAAATAGAAAACTTAATTTTACTGCCAAAAAGACCATGCGATTGGCCCAATCTCTTTATGAAGGGATTCAATTAGGACGTTCTGGGAATGTCGGTTTAATTACCTATATGAGAACAGATTCCACACGTATTTCAGACCAAGCCAAAGAACAGGCCGAAGAATATATCCTAGATCATTTTGGCAAAGAATATCTTCCAACTGGTAAAACAACTGCCAAAAAGAAAAATGAAAAAAAAGTACAGGATGCCCATGAGGCAATTCGTCCTACTTATATAGATAGAGATCCAGAAAGCATTAAAGAATATTTATCTAGAGACGAGTATCGTTTGTATAAGTTGATTTGGTCTCGATTCTTATCAAGTCAAATGTCCCCTGCTGAATTTGATGTCACGAATGTTCAGATAGATGCAGGTATCTACAATTTCTCGGCCAGTGGTAGTATTAATGTGTTTAAAGGGTATCAGGTTCTATATGATGATAAAACTGATGAACAAAATGAAAGCAAGGAGTTGCCAATCCTTGAATCAAATGAGCATTTATCTCATATAAAAAATGATAGTAAACAACATTTTACGCAACCGCCAGCTCGTTATACAGAGGCTTCATTGATCAAAACCCTTGAAGAAAAAGGTATTGGTAGACCGAGTACCTATGTTGCAACCATTGAAACTATTATCGCAAGAAACTATGTTTATCGTGAGAAAAAGAGTTTTTATGTGACAGAAATTGGCGAATTGGTCAATGAGCTTTTAATACAAAATTTTGGTAGTATCATCAATGTAGACTTTACTGCAAATTTAGAAACCGAGCTAGATCAAATTGAATCTGGTGAACGACAATGGAAGACCGTCATCAGCGACTTTTATACTGTTTTTAAAGAGCAATTGGATATCGCAGAAAAAAATATTGGCGATGTTAAAATACCTGATGAAATTACAGATATTATTTGCGAAAAATGTGGTAAACCATTTGCCATTAAAATGGGCAGATATGGGAAGTTTTTGGCCTGTACAGGATTTCCTGAATGTAGAAATACAAGACCATTACTTGAAGAAATTGGTGTAACATGTCCAAAATGTGGCAAAGGCAATGTTGTAAAAAGACGTTCGAAAAAAGGTCGTGTTTTTTATGGTTGTAGTGACTATCCTGAATGCGATTTTGTCACATGGGAAAAACCGACTGGAGAACGTTGTCCTAATTGTGCTGACGGTTATTTGGTAGAGCATCAAACAAAGAATGGTACCCATATTGTCTGTACAAGCAAAGATTGTAATTATAAAGGTGAAGTAAATGATGAATCACAAGACAAATAATAGTGTGACAGTTATTGGCGCTGGGCTTGCTGGCAGTGAAGCTGCATGGCAACTTGCAAATAGAGGCGTTAAAGTTGTTCTATACGAAATGAGACCAAATAAGAATACCGTTGCTCACCAAACAGCATTGTTTGGTGAATTGGTATGTAGTAATTCTCTCCGTTCGAAGCAACTTGAAAGCGGTCCAGGACTTCTAAAAGAAGAGTTGCGTCGCATGTCCTCTTTAATCATAGAAGCGGCCGATTATTGTGAAATACCTGCAGGTGGTGCTCAAGCCGTCAATCGTACCCTTTTTGCAGAGTATATTACAAATAAAATCAAATCTCATCCAAATATCACTGTGGTTAATGAAGAGCTTATATCACTTCCGGAAGATGGTATTACTATATGCGCTTCAGGACCACTCACCTCAGACGGACTATTCGATTCAATAAAAGAAATAACTGGTGAAGACACGCTCTTTTTTTATGATGCTGCGGCACCAATTGTTGATTTTGATAGCATAGACATGTCACATGCTTTTTGGCAATCGCGCTATGATAAAGGAGACAGCGCAGATTATTTGAACTGTCCATTAAGCAAAGAAGAATATCAAGTTTTTTATGAAACACTCATGAATGCTGAATGGGTACCAACACATGATTTTGAAAAAGAAATCTTTTTTGAAGGCTGTATGCCTGTAGAAACAATGGCAAAAAGAGGCTTTCAAACTTTGTTGTTTGGCCCTTTAAAGCCTGTTGGTTTAATTGATCCTAAAACAAATCAGACCCCATTTGCTGTTGTACAACTGAGACGAGAAGATAAAGAAGGCCGTCTTTTTAACATGGTCGGTTTTCAAACTAGAACGAAATGGGGAGACCAAAAGAAAGTCATTAGTGCTATTCCAGCTTTAAAAAATGCTGAAGTGGTACGTTATGGTGTGATGCATCGTAATACTTTTTTGAACGGTCCGAAGGTATTACGTCCTACGGGGCAACTCAAAAAAATAGATAATATCTTCTTTGCTGGTCAAATAACTGGTGTAGAGGGTTATATTGAATCGACAGCAAGTGGCTTAGTTGCAGGTATTAATGCAGCAAGGTTAGCAAATTATAAAACACCAATGATCTGGCCAAGAACAACGGCTATTGGCAGTCTTCAAAATCATGTAAGCGAGTCATATTCTTCAAATTTCCAACCAATGAATATCAATTTTGGTTTATTACCACCGTTAGCATCAAAAATCCGTTCTAAAAAGGAGCGAAACGCATTGCTCTCTCAGCGAGCCCTAAACGATCTTGAAGAGTGGAAAGTGAATATTGATGTCTAATATGAATGAAAGGCTTAAGAATTATCGAGAGCATCTTGCTCAAGAAAGAGGTTTTAGCCACAATACTGTTGAAGCATATTTGACCGATGTCATTAAATTTCTCCAATGGTTAAGTGCGGAATCCGTCCGATACGATGAGGTAGACTTATCTATTGCACGGACCTATTTATTTTATTTAAATAAAGTTGGTCTTAGCAAAAGTTCTATCTCACGACATATTTCAAGCCTACGACATTATTATGAATTTCTTCTAGAAAATAAACGTATTGATGGTAATCCATTTAAAAATCTTCGTATGCCTAAAAAAGATAAGTATTTACCTAAAGTCATTAACGAGACCGATATGACTCATTTTTTTGAAATTCTTTATACATCCGATGAACCGCTTCACCAGCGAGATCAAGTGCTTTTTGAATTGTTGTATGGTTCTGGTTTGCGAGTTTCAGAAGTGGTACAACTTAACTTGTCTGATGTGGCACACAAAGAATTTATTAGAGTTTTAGGGAAAGGAAACAAAGAAAGAATCGTTCCCTTGAGTAAAAAGAGTATTGAAATATTAGAAAAATACTTAAATGAAGGTCGCACAAAAATTCAAAAAACTGAATCGAATGCACTTTTATTAAATTATCGTGGTAAAAGATTAACAAGACGTGGTGTAATATATATTATTGACCAATACATCGAAAAAGGGGCCTTAATGTATCATATTTCGCCACATAGTTTTAGACATAGCTTTGCAACACATTTATTAGATCATGGAGCTGATCTAAAATTAATTCAAGAACTACTAGGGCATAGTAGTCTTGCGACAACGCAGGTGTATACCAAGGTTTCTGCAACGAGATTGAGAGAAGCCTATAATAATGGACATCCGCATGCATAAGGAGCAAATAAATGATAAATTTTCATTCAACAACAATCGTTGCAGTAAAAATAGGAAATAGCATTGCCATGGCTGGAGATGGGCAAGTGACGATGGGTGAGTCCACGATTATGAAGGCAACTGCACGAAAAGTGCGCAGATTGCATAATGATACTGTGTTGGCAGGTTTTGCAGGATCTGTTGCAGATGCATTTATTTTATTTGATAAATTTGAAGCATATTTGGAACAATGTCATGGACACTTGTCTAGAGCAGCAATAGAGTTAGCTAAAGAATGGCGTAATGATAAGATGACTCGCAACTTAGAAGCACTTTTATTGCTTGCAGATGCGGAAGATTTGTTACTTGTCAGCGGCAATGGTGAAGTTATTATGCCTGAAAATGGTATTGCTGCAATTGGTTCAGGAGGAAACTACGCTTTAGCTGCTGCAAGAGCTTTGGTAGAAAACACCAATCTATCAGCGGAAGAGATAGCAAGAAAGTCACTAGAAGTTGCAGCAAGTATTTGTGTCTACACAAATGATAATATTATTGTTGAAAAGATTGAAGGAGAAACAAATGTCAACGGAGTCTAGACAAACAATTCAGGTGGCACAGTTATTGCCAAAAGAAATTGTTGAACATCTTAATAAGTATGTTATTGGACAAGATGAAGCCAAGAAACAAATTGCTATTGCAATTCGAAATAGATATCGTCGTAGCCTTCTGCCTAAAGAGATACAAGAAGAAATTTCACCGAGCAATATGATCATGATAGGTCCTACAGGTGTGGGTAAAACAGAGATCGTTCGACGTGTCTCTAAAATTTTGGGAACGCCTTTTGTAAAAGTCGAAGCGACGAAATTTACAGAAGTAGGATATGTTGGTCGTGATGTAGAATCCATGATTCGAGACCTATTAGAAGCTTCTATTCGAATTGTACGTGAAGAAAAAATAAAACAAGTTCAAGAACAGGCAAAAAAAAATGCAATGGAACGCTTGATTGATTTATTGGTTCCCAAAAAGAAGAAAAAAGCACCAAATAATCCATTTGAAATGCTCTTGAACAGTTCTTTTACAAATGAAAACTCAGATGATGAAGAAAATGATGAACAGCATCGTAGTAATCAGAAAGTCATATTTAAAGAGAAATTAAGACGTCATGAATTAGATGACGAAGTCATTGATATTGAAGTAGAAGATAAACGTCAATCTTCAAATGATATGTTAGCAGCAACAGGCATGGATCAAGTAATGGACGATATGAATCAATTAATGAAAAATGTGCTGCCTGGAAAAAAGAAAAAAAGACGTGTGACTGTTTCTGAAGCGCATGAGATTCTCACAGAGGAAGAAGCTGAGAAACTGATTGAGGAAGATATTTTATATCAAGAAGCCATTGAGCTAGCTGAAAATCATGGTATTATCTTTATTGACGAAATTGATAAAATTGCAGAATCAAATACCATGAATCATGGTGCAGGCGTTTCAAGAGAAGGTGTGCAACGTGATATTCTGCCAATTGTTGAAGGCTCTGTTATAAAAACAAAGTATGGAAATATTAAAACGGACTATATTCTATTTATTGCTGCCGGTGCTTTCCATGTAAGTCAACCAGAAGATTTGATTCCAGAACTACAAGGTCGTTTTCCTGTCCGTGTAAATTTAGATTCTTTATCTGAGAGTGACTTTATTAAGATTCTTAGCGATACAGAACATTCGTTACCTTTATTATATAAAGAACTTCTAGCAGCGGATCAGTTATCTTTATTATTTACTAAAGAGGGTATAGCAGCTATTGCAAAAATTGCTTATGATCTCAATCAAAATGAAGAAGATATTGGCGCGAGACGATTAACTTCTGTAATGGAAAAAGTTTTGAGTAATTTGCTTTTTGAAGCAGATGGTAGCGAGAGATCAGTTCTTATCGATGAGGACTTTGTTGAGAAATTTAGTAATCAACCAAATAAAAATTGCCAATTGGATAAATATATATTATAGGGGGAACAAAAATGAGTAGTTTACTTGAAAAAACACGTCAATTAAATCAAATGCTTCAAAGTGGATCAGCTGAAGATGAAAATTATATTGACTTTAATCAGATTGCTGATACACTTTCTGAAATGATTGAATGTAATGTTTATATTTTAGGAGAACATGGTGCATTGTTAGGCCACCATTTTTTAGAGGGATTTAATTGTAGTATTATGGAACATATTATTCTTGATGAAAAAAGAATGCCTGAAAATTACAATGATGATTTAATTGCCACGGAAAAAACCATTGCAAATATGCCAAATGAAAATAAACTATGCATTTTCCAAGGTAAGGACTGTGACTTTGGTGATAAAATTACAACAATTATTCCTGTTTATGCAGGGCATAAGCGTCAAGGAAGTTTGATGCTAGGAAAATTCGATGTTTTATTTACCGATGACGATTTGATTCTTGCAGAATATGGTGCAACCATGGTTGGAATCGAAATTTTGAGAAGTAAAACTCAAAGAGAAGCAGCAGAAAGTCGTGAAAGAATTGCTGTTCAAATTGCGTTGGATACCTTAAGTTATTCTGAAATGGAAGCAATTGAACATATTTTTTCTGAGCTTGAAGGTGACGAAGGTATTCTTGTAGCTTCTAAAATTGCTGATAGAGTAGGTATTACGCGCTCTGTTATTGTAAATGCATTAAGAAAGTTTGAATCTGCAGGGGTTATTGAATCAAAGTCATTAGGAATGAAAGGTACTTATATTAGACTTCTCAACCAATTCCTATTAGAAGGCATTAAAAGTAGAACAAAATCTAAAATCTTAATGTAAAGAGTATCTTTAGAAACTTGCTTTACATGGAAATAATGTTTTGTTATGATATTTTATGCAAGTAAAATAGAATAGAAGGTGAGAGCATGTATTGTAGCAATTGCGGAAAGAAATTATCTGATGACGACTTCTTTTGCTCAAATTGCGGTACACCTGTATCACGACAAGGATTGTTTGAAGAAGAAACTGTTACTCCAGACAATCATCTATCGGATTTAAAAGAGGAATTTGATCTTAATGAAACCAGATTATTTAATCCTGAATTATTAAAAGAACCAGACGCATTAGCAGATATTCCAGAAATTCCAGTTATATATTTTTCAGAAGAAGACATACAAGAAAATCATATACCCCTTTCTGATTATTTTTCAGAACATGATATCGAAGAAGATTCTTTATTGGAAGATGAAAAAAAATCAAAAAAGAATTTTGCTAGTTTCATACCGGGCTTTTTGAGTAATCTAAAAAAAGAAAAGTCAATAGATTTGGTTGAAACAGACTCTTTTGAAGAGGATGAGGCGGATTCTTATGATGAGTCAATAAGTCTAAAAAAAATAATGGTTCCTGTCATTATCATCGGCATAATTATTGGCCTCGTGCTAGGGATGATTATGGTTCAACCATGGCATAAGGATGCAGAACCAACTGCTACACAAGGTACTGTTATTGTCACAAATACCCTCAAATAAAAAAAGAAGGAAGAGTTTTCTTCCTTCTTTTTTTATTTGAGATATTCAGGGTTAAGACATTGTAGCTCGGTGGGAACGAATAGACCATCTTTTCTTATGAGTCTATCATCAAAGTATATCTCGCCGCCACCATGATTGATGTCTTGCATAAGAATCAGATCCCAGTGAACATCGGATTTATTACCATTGGGTGCATCATCGTAACATGCTCCTGGCGTGAAATGAATACTTCCAGAAATTTTTTCATCAAACAAAATATCCTTCATAGGGTTCTGGATATAAGGATTCAAACCAATACCAAACTCACCGATATATCTAGCACCTTCATCTGTGTCTAATATATTATTTAATCTTTCGGTATCATTTGAGGTAGCTTGAATAATTTTTCCGTTTTCAAAAGTAAAGGATACATCTTCAAAAACAAATCCCTGATAAAGAGAAGGGGTATTGTATGTGATGGTGCCGTTAATGCTATTTTTTTCTGGTGCTGTATAAACTTCTCCATCTGGAATATTGCATTCACCTGCACACTTAATGCTTGGAATGTCTTTTATAGAGAATGTTAAATCTGTTCCAGGTGCAACAATATGGACTTGATCAGTTTGGTTGAGATAACGAACGAGTACATCCATGGCTTGACTCATTTTTTGATAATCTAAATTACAAACATCGAAATAAAAATCTTCAAATGCTTCCGTACTCATATTTGCTAATTGTGCCATGGAAGCATTTGGATAACGTAGAATGACCCACTTACTATGATTCACACGTTGATCTAGCACTTTTGAGTAAATTTTATTTTGTAAAATAATCTTTTCTGTCGGCACATCAGAAAATTCAGCGATATTATCGCTCGCTCTAATAGAGATATAGGCATCCATACCCTGCATTTGTTCAAGCAATAATTTTTCATTAAAAAGAAGCTGTTCTTCAGTAGCACCCATTAACATGGTGCGACTTAATAGTGGATCGGAGATTTTTAAATATGGATAAGCCTCAATAGCGTAAACTTCTTCAATGATTTTCTTTGCTAAAGGGTACGTTTCTTTGCCGGTAACTTCAATAAGGATTTTCTCTTTTCTCTTTAGTTTTGTTGAATAATGTACAAGATTATGAGCTAATTTGTTAATACGTGGATCCATATATTATCCCTTTCTTTAATGCCATACGGCTTTGTCTAATGAACGATATTGAATTGCTTCAGCAATATGATGAGATTGAATAGAGGGCGAATTATCTAGATCAGCGATGGTTCTAGATAATTTTAAAATACGATTATGTGCTCTTGCAGAAATACCTAATTTATCAAAGGAACGTTCCAATAAATTTTTGGATGTTGTATCTAATTGACAGTATTTGCGAATATGTTGTTGATTCATATTTGCATTACAAAAAATAGGATCTTTTTCAAATCTTTTCAATTGAAGATTACGAGCTTTTATCACTCTCTGTCGTATGATTGCAGAAGATTCTTCAATCATTTCAGGATTATATAAATCTTGAAATGAAATTGGAAGCAATTCCAATTGTAAATCAAAACGGTCGAGTAATGGACCCGATACTTTATGTTGATATCTGGTGATAGCTCCAGAAGAACATGTACAGTTGTGTTTAGGATCATTTAAATAGCCACATGGGCATGGGTTCATCGAAGCGACTAAAAGAAAATTGCACGGATAAGTCATTTGGGCGTTGACACGTGAAATTGTGACAACGCCATCTTCTAAAGGTTGTCGCAATGCTTCCATTAAATCTTTTCTGTACTCTGGAAACTCATCCATAAACAACACACCATTGTGACTTAAAGTCACTTCACCAGGAGAAGGAATACGTCCACCACCAATAAGACTTGCAGGTGATGCCGTATGATGTGGAGCGCGAAAAGGTCTAGTAGTAATTAAAGGAAAATCGTTTGGAAGTAAGCCAGCAATCGAATGAATCTTTGTGCACTCTATGGCTTCCTCTGTTGTCAATGGTGGTAAAATAGACGGAAATGCTCGAGCAAGCATGGTTTTCCCTGACCCTGGAGAGCCAATCATAATGATATTGTGTCCGCCAGCAGCAGCAATCTCTAAGGCACGTTTTGCTTCGTGTTGTCCTTTTATATCAGAAAAATCATTTTCTGTATTTTGTGCCTTTTGGAGATAGTTTGCAACATCTGGAACTGGTTCAGAAGAGTAGTTATTTGGGATAGTTAAGAAATTAATAACATCTGTTAGGTGAGAAAACCCGAACGTTTTAGTACCACCAATGGCTGATTCTACAGCATTTTCTTTAGGAGTTACAAGCGAAATATTTTTATCCTTGAAGTAAATAGAGATCGGAAGTAGCCCTTTGATAGAACGAATAGCCCCATCTAAACTTAATTCTCCTAGAAAAACTTTATCTGTCAAACTCTCTAATGGCACCTGTTCAGTCGCAGCGAGTATTGCAATAGCAATCGCCAAATCAAAAGAGGGGCCCTCTTTTTTTAAGTCAGCAGGGGCGAGATTAATAACAATACGTCTCGGTGGAAAGTCAAACCCTGAATTTTTCAAAGCAGTTCTAACTCTTTCCTTACTTTCTTTAACAGACGTGTCGGGTAAGCCAACAATATCCCAAGAAGGAAGTCCGTGGCTACTATCAATTTCAATTTGAATCTCATGAACGGATAAGCCAATAAGTGCAGCACTCTTAATCTTAGCCAACATAAGCATTCTCCTTTATAGGTAGCTATACTTTGTATTTATGCCATAAATCCTTTTCAATTCCACTCATCATTCTTTCACGAATCAGTGGATTATCTTTGGAAAGCTCTTTAATCAATTGTTTTTCTTTACTACGCGTGGTGTAGCCGTCAGCAGGGCATTTATTGACGATGACTGGCAGAGATAATTGCCGAGAAATTTTTATGATATCAGACTCTAAGACATAAACCATTGGTCTAATAACTGTCACTTCCGCTCTTGTTAGATATGCTTTTGGTGCAAAAGTTTGAATATGTCCTTCATAGAATGTACTCATGAGAAATGTTTCAATAACATCATCCAAATGATGTCCAAGAGCAACTTTATTACAGTTGTTTTCGTGTGCCCAGCTATTGATGGCGCCTCTTCTCATCCGTGCACATAGTGAGCAGGGATTTTTCTCTTTCCTTTCTTCAAAAATAATGGGACCAATTTGACTTGGTATGATTTCAAAAGGCACTTCTAATTTTTCACATAATGCTTTTAATGAAGTATAGTCGTTATTCCAGCCCATATCTAATGAAACTGCTTTTAGATTAAATTGGCAAGGTAAGGTGCGTTGTAATACGGCTAATGCATAGAGCATTAATGTACTATCTTTTCCTCCTGATAAAGCAACTGCGATTGTATCATTTTCTTCAATGAGATGATAATCACGACTAGCTTTACGCATTTTAGAGAATAAATCCTTATTATAGGGACGCCATTCTTTTGCTTTCAAATATGTATACACTCCTTAATTGATGTTTAATATTATTATACGAATTTTCCTGAGGTTTGGTCAAGGTGAAGTACGAAATCATATATTGTTGAGTTCACCGAAAAATTATTCTATAATAAATAGACAAGGAGGGAAAATCATGAAATTGAATCACTTGAAAAAAATCTTTAAATATACATCAGCATTCGGGTTATGTAGTCTATTATTTTCAGGCGTGTTAATGGCATCTGATGTACCAGAAAAAACTTTTGAGGAGCCCATTGCCCCAGGGGTGCTACATCAATCTTATGAGTGGATGACTAATTATGGCAATATTCATTTTGATATCTTACAATGTGATTTGAATAATCCAAATTTGGATTTAAAATTAGTTGCAGGGGCAGGGGAATATACAAAAAGAGCGACTGTTTCTGCTATGGCAAATAGAACTAATGCAGTAGCATTATTGAATGGCGATTTTTTTAATATGAGTTTACAAGGTGCACCAATTGGTCCATCCATTGTTAATAATCGTTTGCAATCTTCTCCTGCAAAAATCGCAGGTATTTTCTCTTTAGGGATTGATCAAAATAATACTGCATATATTGAACCCTTTAGCTACAGAGGTTCATTAACAGCCGAGGATGGAGTCAGCTATCCGATTGATGGATTAAATAAGACTTATTATTGGCATGATCCATCTGGTCAAGAAAGTCATACAGATACCATTCAATTATATAACGACTTTTGGGGTTCAAGCTCAAGAGGACATGCGACCAATACAGAAGTATTAGTCAATGCACAAGGTGTTGTAGAAAATATATCTCAGAATAGCACGTTGCCTTATGAGGTGCCTGATTCAAAATATATTCTTCAAGTGAATGGTAAAGCTGAAAATTTTATAAAAGAGCATTGTCCGATTGGTTCTAAAGTAATCATTCAATCTGATATTTCACCAAACAAAAACTGGAAATTTTTAGTTGGTGGACATGGTTTGCTCACTGAAAATGGTCATATGGTGCCTTATACAAAAGACTTAAATGCGCTAGCGGGTGTGAGAGCTCGTAGTGCTGCTGCAATTTCTCAAGATGGCAAAACATTATGGTTCATTTGTGCAGAGGGACGTACCGCGAGGAGTGCAGGCATTCATTTGTCATCCCTTGGCTATTTCATTGAATCTATAGGTGGATATAAGAGTGTGAACCTAGATGGAGGCGGTTCAACGACAATGGTGCTAAAGCATTTAGGGGACTTTAATCGCTCTACTGTTGTCGCACCAGAAGGATATGGAAGACAACGCTCTGTTGTCAATGGCATTGGGATTTATAATTCTATGCCAGAAAGCACCATTGCCGGATATCGTTTATCAGGACCTGATGAAATGGTTATTGGTGAAACAGGACTGTTCTACATTCAAAAAGCTTGGGATACGAATTTACATCCTAAACAACCAACAGACACATCTTATACATGGAGCATTGATCATCCAACATATGGTGCTTGGGCAGGTCAATATTTTTTAGCATTGAAACCAGGAGATATATCTGTTCGCTCAGCCTCTGCAGAGGGAATTGCAGAAGAAAAGAAAGTACATATTCACGGTTCTGAATTTATTTCGAGTCTTTCCTTAAAAACAGAACGTTTTATTGTTGGAGAAAATTCATCGTTTAATAGTACCTTGTTTGCAACATTAAAAGATGGTAGAAAAGTCATGCTAAGCCCAAAAGTTGCGACTTGGTCTATAGAAGGGTTTACAGGAAATGTGAATGAGGGATATAGCACTATTGCCAGTTGTAATAATTTAGCCAATGGTAAAATTATTGCTGAAGTTGGTGATTTAAAAGCGGAAGCGTTACTAGGTAATGAAGCCTTTAATTTACTCGACTTATATATTAATCAATCAACTTATTGGCTTAATGGAAAAGAATATATGACAGATCAGCCACCAATTATAATTAATAGCAGAACGATGATTCCTCTCCGTTTGCTTGCAGAAAGTTTAGGAGGTGAAGTAAGCTGGAACTCAGATGATAGAATTGCTGAAGTGCAATACCAAAATAACCATCTGCGATTACCAATTGATAAAGCAGAAATAGTAGTTAATAACAAAAAAATTATTATTGATACCCCTGCACAGATTATCAATAATAGAACAATGGTACCAATTCGATTTATCAGTGAAGCTTTAGGAATGAATATAGAATATAATGCAACGAATAATGTTGTTTCAGTGACAGCTCAAAAATAAAAACATGGTCGATAAGTATTTGAGATTCTCTCATGCTTATCGACCATGTTTTTATTTTATAGTAAAATATCAGACATTATATATTTATTTTAATATCTCCTTTAGTTTATTCGACATCTGGAGCGGTATATGGTTTAAATGTCATCATATTAAGTGGAATTTCTTTTAGGTGCTGAACTAAATCTGGTCGTCCCCAGAACTCTTCAGATTCAGAGAAATTTTTTGAACCAAGTAATAAAACCACAGGAACCTTGCCGCCAAATCCTTCAATAAAAGCTTGCATATATTTGGCTCTTTCCAAAGGTTCTTTATCTAGAAAATTTTTATCTACTACAGCTACACCGATAACACGTGCGTCTGTTTTTACAAGTGCACCATTGAATTTCATCAAATAACCTCCTCATATTATTATAAAAATATTATAACATTAAGTGCTACATAAAAAAAGAAGAGAATCAATGACTTCATTTAGAGTTACGCTTAAGCACTCTTTATATGGTAATATAAGATTAGAATTTAAAAAGCAAAAGGTGAAAATTATGATAAAAGATGTAAACAATATGAGCATTAAAGCAATTAGTCAATTATTATCAGAATCCTCAATTGATGATGCAATCCTCGATCTCCTTAAACAGGATCAAAGAAAGGGCGTGCAATCTTTAGTTCTCAAATATGAGAAAAATATTTTGAAAGCTAAATTAGAGGACGAACGTCTCGAAAAGATGTGGCTTTATGAGAAGGAATGTTATAAAGAGGGTTATCATGCTGTCGCTGGAACCGATGAAGTAGGAAGAGGCTGTTTAGCTGGTCCTGTTGTTGCGGCAGCGGTTATTTTACCAAACAATTTTATGTTAAAAGGTATCAACGATTCAAAAAAATTGACTGCAAGAAAAAGAGAAGAATTTAGTTTGATTATTAAAGAACAAGCATTGGCCTTTAGCATACAAGAAATATCTCCTGAAGTTATTGATCAAATTAATATTTTACACGCTGCGGAATTAGCCATGGAGAATGCTATTACAAATCTGCAAGCTGTAGATTATATTTTAGTCGATGGAGAGAATAATCTTAACATTGCATTGCCGTTTAAAAATATCATACGGGGAGATAGCAAAAGTATTTCTATTGCAGCAGCGTCAATACTTGCAAAAGTTCATAGAGATCAGTTGATGGAAGCTTATGACCAAGTGTATCCAGAATATGGATTTGCAAGCCATAAAGGGTATGGTACAAGTGTGCACTATGAAGCACTAAAAATGCACGGACCATCACCATTACACAGACGCTCCTTTAGACTTATATAAATAGTAAAAAAAGAAACTACATCGTTAGATGTAGTTTCTTTTTTTACTATTAGTTAGCCCATTCAAAGAATGGTTTATCAAATTTGGTCATGGCATTAACCATTAATTCTACGATACCACCATATTGGAAGTTATAGTTTTTGGTTAAGCCCCAATGTTGTAACATTTCGCGGAATGTTCCTTTGCAATTAGAGCATGGTGCACATACATATTTTACAAGATCTTTATTGTAAATAGATTCAGGACCAAATGCATCTAAAATTTGTTTTAATTTCATACGAGCTGAAATATTTTCTCTATAATCAGGGAAGTTCATAGATTGCATGATTGCAAATCCAGAACCACCACCACAGCAATAGTTATCTACACCGTGTGGATACATTTCTTTGAAACGGCCTTCTGGCATGATTGCATTTAAGATATCACGTTGGGGTTGAACAATCCCCATTTGACGTACATAGTTGCATGGGTCATGCAATGTTACATCGAAATCATTACGCATAGGATCAAAGTCGAATGTACCATCAAATACCAAATCACGAAGTAATGGTAAGCAACTTTCTACTGGTACACGTCCAGTAGAAGGGGTATATCTATCGGCAATAACTGCAGCTGCCTTATGAGCATGTCCGCATTCGCCAATAACAATACGATTAACGCCAAGTTTCTTTGCAGCTTCCATTTGAAGAACTGCAACATCTTTTGCGTATTTATCATCATACCAGATACCATAGTTAACATTGTCATAGCCCATTAAATCAGAGCTTAATGTCCAGTCTAAACCTGCTTCTTCAAAAAGAATTGTGAAAGCAGTAGGGTTTTCTGGCCATGCCATAAATTCTCCGGCATTATGAATCAAAAGGATATCAGCACCTTTTTTATCAATTGGCGTTTTATAGTCATTACCAGGATAAAGATCATTCAAATCTTCATCTAAGAATTCAACGGTATCAAGGAATGCTGCACGGGTAATACCAGTAGAAGAACCAGTACGCAATTGAATTTGCGCCCCTTTTTCAGATATTGGTTTTGGTGCAATACCAAATTCTTGACTGAAAAGTTTACGAATTTCTCTTGCAAGAGTACCATTATCTAATGCTAATGGGCAAGCTTGTGCACAACGTCTGCAAAGGTTGCAACGATAAGCACTTTCAGCAAGACGCGCAACAGTTTCCCAGTTCAAATCTACATCTGCACCAGTAAAGAAAGCTTTCAATTTACCCTCTTTATTGATGTATTTTTTAATAATACGACGTAGTACTTCAGCACGGAATGTTGGTCTATAAATTTCATTTCTATTTGTAGCAACAAACAAATGGCAAGCATCAGAACAAGTATTACATTTTGCACAGTACTCAACGGTTAGATTAAGTACTTGAATCATCCCTTTATTAGATTCATCATTTAATAATTTTTCAAGACCTCTTAAGAATTTATTGCAGATTTCTTGTTCTTCTTCAGGGGTTTGTGGTCTAATAAAAGTATCAATTGCAACAAAACCATCAAGGTCGTAATAAAATTTGTCACGCCATTCAGGCTTTACTGTCATCATTTCAGGCCAAGTTGCTGGATCTTCAAAAGGCGCTGGCAACGGCATAAGATTCTTTTTGTCGTTGACAGATGTTAATTGTTCACCTCTGATTGCCATATCACGTGGTCGAATAAGTCTTCCATCGATCAAGATTACTCCTCCTTAAAAATAGAATATGCCTCTATATTACTTATCTGCAGATTTTTCTTCTGGATGATAATGTGGTGCAGCCCATTGCATATCAGCACTTGGTTTAATGCTTGCTTCAGCAATGACAGTTTCTTCCACTTTACTACCAGGAACATTTGGTCTATTATCCCAAATAACATTATGGAAGGTAAAGAATTTACCAACATAATGACTCATTTTGCAGAGTGGAATATAGATCAATAAGCCACAAAAAATCACTACATGAACAATTGCTGGCTTATTGAGACCTTTGATTGGTCTTAATTTAAACATACCCGAAAGAATATTCTTTACAAAACCGAAGCTAAATTTATTGGTTGCAAATGCGACTAAACCTGAGAAGGCTCCTGCAAACAAAAATGCGAGATTAAAATATTCTTGAGGTGTGGTATAGGTTCTGAACTCACGGTCTACAATACGTTTTGCAATTAATCCTACAGTCCCAATGCATACAAGTAAACCAGAAGCAAATCCGAGGATACCGATAGCAAGAGTTAATAGTGCTGCGAGAATACCAGAAAATGGCAACAACACACTAGCTGCAGTTAAAATCAAGGTTGCAATGCAGACATAAATTCCGAGATGGAGTGAATATGAAATCCACCAGAATTTTTTTTGCTTTTTGAAAAGTTTTTTGATGAAAAGCATTTCTTCGAGCATGTCAACAACTTCACCAACAACGTTCTTTTTACGTGGTTTTTCAAACCATTTTTGATCTTCGTAATAAGATCCGCCGTATTTTGCACGTTCAGCCTCTTCGCCAGGAATTGGGTAGAGATCTTGTCGACCGTGCATTGGTTTCTTTGCATATTCTTGGAATTTACGAACAGAAGCTGCAAAGAAGAAAATGATAGAAAACCAGCATAAAAGGGTTAACAACATAAATATCTTACCTCCTTGTGTATACAATGAAAATTTTCAAATCATAAAAACAAAGTCGCAATTGTCCATATGTATTTGATAAACATTGCATTTATACTAAATATACCAGATTAGTCTCAATTTTTGAACTTTTTTTGTGAAATAAATTACTATTGAAGATAGAAAATTATTATAGAAGTTGGTGGGTAATTTTATGAATTGAAATATT
>CAMYDW010000021.1 GCA_947254645.1 uncultured Peptococcaceae bacterium
ATATCATTCATTAGTATTTCTACTTTTTTACCTTTTTCTATTTTTTCAGCAGCAGACTGTGGTTTACCCCCTGCTTTTACTCTTCTTCCACCTCTATATGTTCCGTCTTTAGCGATACTATCACCTCCATGTTTTTAATAGGGCGTTTGAACCCGTCTTTTTGTGCGTGAAAGGGCGGCACCGTTGGTATGGGGTTCAGTCGTAGAGATTAAGACTCCCCCTCCCCACGAAAAAAATATAAAATTTTTATTGACATCTTTATGAAAATATATTATATTAATCTTATCAGGTACTTATTAGATACTTATTAGGAGGTCATTATGAGTCAAACAAGAGTGGTTGTTTTAAATGAGACACAAATTGGTGAAGCTGACAGTTGGAATCTTTGTTTCCAATATGTTCGATATGAGTATGGAGATGGAAACGAAGAAAACGGATACAGGTTTATTTGGAAACGCCCAGATGGTACTCTTCAAGCTGCAAGGGGTCAAGCTAGAATTCCATCCATTGCTGATATTAATTATCTTATTGGAAAAGCTATCAAAGAGGGATGGGGTAACCATGACTGTGGTACTCTTAGCTATTAATTCCACTAAACGAGAGATAGAAAATTCTATCTCTCGTTTTTATTATTGAATCTATCTCCACTCTCAGCGTGAATCTTTGAGTGACATGATTTACAAAGACTCATAAGATTCTCTTCGTCATTAGTTCCACCACGAGAAAGAGGAAGTATGTGATGTACTTCCTCTACCTTTGTCATTCTATTCTCTTTTAAACACATCTCACAAAGTGGATGCTCTGCTACATATCTTTTCCTTATAAGTCTCCATGCTTTTCCATAACGCTTATGAGTTTTAGGATCTCGTTTATATTTTTCATAGTTTTTGTTGTATTCTTTCTCATGTTTCTTACAGAATCGTCCATCAACTAATTCTGGACAACCTGGATGTGAACATGGTCTCTTAGGTTTACTTGGCACTTTATCACTCCATAAAGAAAGCCTCGAAGATTAAATCTCCAAGGCTTAGCTATTATTCAATTTTCCTAAGTATATAATACCACAAACATGGCTTGGACATCTCTGGACAAACCCGGACATTTCCGGCGTTTTTTTAGAATTCTTCAAGTTTTATGTGGGATAAAGCTCTATTATGCCATCTTCTAACTGTACGCTCATCAACATAAAGCTTCATTGCAATCTGTCCCCAGGAGTAATTACTAAGATACTTATATTCAAGAACTAACCTTTCATCAATATTATCAAGCAGACTAATTGTTTTTCTAATATCATCTTCAAGGTCTATTAAAAGGTTTAGCTCCTTACTTAGCTGTTTCTCTTTTTCAGAAATCTTATAAAGGATCTTAACAAATGGCGCTTCTTTATTTCTATTAGGATTGAAATGTTCTTCAAAGCCCGGTGATGAAACGCTACATGCTAAGCTTCTAAGTTCATCAATTCTTTGTTTGTGCAATTCTATTCTCTGGCTTAGTCGATAAGCCTGATTTAGATATTCTTTTACAGTCATAAGAAACCTCCATGAGTTTATTCACTTTGGTTGACTCTGATTGACTCTGACTTACAGGCGTGCCTTTACTGCATTGATTAAAGCATCCTGCGTTGCACATTTATAAGTAAGTGCTTTTAGAATATCTTCATCAATAGTACCAGCGGCTACGATGTGCTGTACCACAACGGTTCTTTCTTCTTGGCCTTGTCTCCACAGTCTTGCTACAGTTTGTTGATATAACTCAAGTGACCAAGTAAGTCCAAACCAAACTAAATGATTACTTCCATTTTGCAAATTAAGTCCATGGCCAGCCGAAGCTGGGTGTATTAGTCCAACATTAACCTTTCCTTCATTCCATCTTCTTATACTTCCTTCGCTAGTTAATCTTTCAAATGGAACTTTTATTTCCATTAGTCGCTTTTCTATTCTTTCAAGATCATGTTGAAACCAATATGCCACCATAATTGGTCTACCATTTGCCGATTCAATAATGTCCTCTAAAGCATCAAGCTTTCTATCATGAATCTTTACGACTTCCTTGTCATCTGTATAAAGTGCACCATTACTCATCTGACACAACTTCCCAGAAAGTGAAGCTGCATTTGCAGCAGTAATCTCTTTGTTATCGGTGTAGGTTAATACCAGGTCCTTTTTCATTTCCTGATAAAGCTCATCTTCATAATCGTTTAAATACACTGGGTATCTGGTATTAATAAGCTCTGGCATTTTTAGATGGTCCATTGCCCTCATGGAAATAGTGATATCTGAAATCTTGTTATAGATTCTTTCTTCAGAACCAGGAAGTAGTAAATATTCATATACGATATTTCCATTACATCTTCCCGGTCTAAAATATCCTGCTCGATACTGGCTGATAAATCTTCCAAGCCTCTCGCCCATATCTAGACATTTAATTTCTGCAAATAGATCCATCATTCCATTTGGTGCAGGTGTTCCTGTGAGTCCTATCACTCTTTTCACCTTTGCTCTTACCTTCATAAAGGCTTTGAACCTTTTACTATTCCAATTCTTAAAGCTGGATAGTTCATCAAGAACGACTGTATCATAGTCAAATGGCATACCGCTTTTTTCAATAAGCCACTGAAGATTTTCACGATTGATAATATAAATATCTGCCTTTCTTTTTAATGCCTCCATTCTTGACTTGGCACTTCCTACAACAAGGGAATAACTAAGATTTTGAAAGTCATCAAACTTTTCAATTTCATCTGGCCAGCTAAGTATGGCTACTCTTAATGGTGCTACTACAAGCACCTTTCTAATTTCAAAAGAATCATGCATTAACTTCTCAATAGCAGCTAAGGTGATACTGGTCTTTCCTAAACCGCAGTCTAGGAAAATTGCTGCTATAGGATGCTCTAAGATATATTTAATGCAATGCTTCTGATAATTATGTGGATTGTATTTCATCAAGGATTCCTCCGATTTTCTCAATATTGTCTAATACGTAAACATGAAAGCCTAAACGTGATAAAAGCTTATGTCTTGAAGTTTGAAGTGCTCTTGGCTTTTCTCCCGGTGCTTTTACTTCCACCAGACCAAACTTTCGTCCTGGTAAAAATACCAATCGATCCGGCATTCCATAAAAACCTACGGCCACCCACTTTGGACAAATGCCACCACGCTTTTTTACTTCCATCACTAACTTCTGTTCTATAAATTTTTCTCGCATGGTAATCCCCCATCAAAATGAAGGGTGATGGTCATGACTGTCTTCACATAAACTTTCCTATAGAGCTTTTTTTATTAAAAATTTCTTCTATAGGACTTTTTGGTAGAGACTATCACGACTGTCACCTTTTAGAATTTATGCAGGTCGTGCAAGTCAAAATACACTTATCCTATTTGTAAATTTCAAATTTTAGTGCATTTGACCTGCACCTTTATTCAAGAAAGTCCTGACCATCTTTTAGTGAAAGACCATAGACCTTCATCCCATCTTTCTTTTTGAATCTCTTATAACCTGCCTTTTCAAGTGCTGCGTAGAAGTCTGTTGTGCTACGAATGTACTCGCCATTTTGAAAGCAGTAAGCTCGATATGCTTGGTAAAGCTCACCTGACTTTTCTACATTGTTTTCATCAACCTCGCAGCACTCATCTATGAACTGCCCCATCCAGTCGCTATCCTCATGATATCTTTGAATAGCTTCTTTCACTACTGCTGGGATTGGTGTTTTAAAGTCTGCCTTTATTACCTTGAAGGCACCTTCAATGATCCAAGTAAGAACTGCACCTCCTGCTTTTTCAAATAGGTAGTCAGCATAGTTTTTAATGTCACTATTTCCGGTAATCTTCGCATTGAAGGGAATAACAACAAGACGCCTCCAAATACCATCATCGTTACCTCCAACTTTAGGGAGATGATTGGTATAAAGAACTAAGGTATGAGAAGGAGCAAAGGAAAATGGATCCTTATACTTTTTCTCTGCTTGTATTTCATCTGTTGAACAAAGCTGCTTTACTGTTGCAGTGTTAAGTCTTACGCCTTCTTCCATTTCAGATGCGATAATAAGACGCTTCCCTTTTAACTCTGCCATTTCCGGTTTGAAGTTTCGTCTGTTATTCATGGTTAGTGCTTCAGCTGATATCTTGCCGGCATAGTTACCAAGCACTCTAAAGATGGTGTTCCAAAAAGTGGACTTACCATTGGCACCACCGCCGTAAGCAATGATCATGTGCTCTTGATAGACTTTTCCAATTGCTGCAAGGCCGACTGTCATTTGCACATATTCAATGAGCTCCTTGTCGCTACAAAAGAAGGTATCTAAAGCTTCAAGCCAAATATCCATACCAGCATCACCTGGAGAAACCGTCGTAATCTTTGTAATTAAATCTTCTGACCTGTGACCTCTAAGTCCTGAAATACCATCCGTCATATTGATGGTTCCTTTTGGTGTGTTGATTAAAAATGGATCATTATCAAGCTCACCCACATCAATAACTAGCATTGGTTTTGCCGCATTTTGCGTATTTACGATGTTCTTATAATTTCGATATTTCATGACAAACTTTAGATAGGTTTGAGCTGCTACTAACATGTAATAAAGCTTCATTTGCTTTGCCTCTAATACCTTTTGAAGCGCAGCTCCTCCACTTCTTGCAAGCTCCTCTGGAATGCCAGCGCCAACTAAGGCTTTCACTGCTGCTTCAAGATCATCTCTTGCATCAACAAGTTGTAGGTCCAAAAACTCCTCAGCTGCACCAAGTGCAAGCTCTTTATTCTCAACCCAGCGAGTACCGTCATGTCTTAAATAGTCTGTCGCTTTAGTGAATTTCAGTTCATTTCCATATTCACGAGCCAGCACCTTTGCCTCTCCAATATCCGAATAGTCTTCTGGTTTAAGCGATGCCTTATCAAAATCAGCATTGAACTCATCAGGTGGAATATACTCATCTGCAGAGGCAATCTTCTTATTAAAGAATCGAACTGCACTCGACCAGATGGTATTTAGCTCTGAGTCATCAAGCGGGGGAGCACATTTTTCTGCGTGCTCCATAAACGCTTCTCTTGCTTTTTCTGTTACTCCATACCTTTTGAGAATCCTTCCCGCAAAATGGCTCATGGTATTATTTCTGCTTCCTGCTAGAATAGTGCCGCTAGACTCCTCTTCATCAAAGTCGTCATCTTCACTTCTGCTTTCTCCAACGACATCGACAATAGTCATCCAGCCTTCCTGCCAGAAAACCTCATCGCAGTCAGCACCAAAAAAGAACCTTGCAGCATCAAGCGCATTATCATCAAAGAACGGATACTTGCCATGAATCGCTTTTTTAAGCTCTACATATGCATCCTTATCTTTAATGGTCTCGATTGGAAAATGAGCATGCCACTTTGGTCTTGCTGCTTTCCCATCTTTTTCAAGCATGTTGTGTCTTGATGGCGTTGCTACAAAATCAATATTTGGTTCCATCTCTGAAAAACCTTCAGGTGTAATCCAATCTGCCGGATCCTCTGAATGATCGTTGTCACAGTCCATCACCACATCGTCTGATTCTAGGAAGTTATCATTACTTCGATAGTTCCCTTGAAAGGCTGCACATACGTGGTCAACCTCCGCAGCCTTTTTCATTTCTTCCTTATTTGTGACACGCACCTTATTTGGATACATGCAGTTACCCTTGTCACCTTTAGTATTTGAAGTAAATATTGTTAGCTGCATTTTTTATCTCCCTTTCTTACAATGAGCTTTGAACAAGACTCACAAAGCACCTGCGTGCTGTATAGGTCAACATCTTCACTTACAAAAAGCTCATGAAGATTTACTTCTACTTCTCTGCCACATACCGGGCAGCTTCCATAGACATTCTCATCTGTGATATCAATTCTGATTTCAGCTGTATCACTCAGCTGTTCTTTTACATAGAACATGGCCATAGCCCTCCTTTCATTTTTTGAAGATTTCTCCTCTAACTCTCTAAGGGCTTTTAAGTCTTGTTTTTCCGGTCTATTTCTAAAAATTTTCAAAAAAAATATACTAGCTTCGAATTCCTTCCTTATATAGGAGAATTGCCAGCTGGTATTTTTATATTTTTTCATTTAAAACCGGAAAACTGCCTCTTTATCTCCCTTAGGTAGGTAGAGGAAGATAAATGAGCATTCCAAAAGAAATTAAAAATATTTTTTAGAAAAACCGGAAAAAGCACATTAAACTTCCCTTAGTAAGTCAGAGAGGCAAAAAAGCCACTCGGAAAGAGAGGTGCTGCAGATGCAGAAAAAGTCAATTGTAACAAGCCAGTCTAATAGAACAGCTGACGAGCTTATAAAAACACTCATGGCCATCAGTATCGTTTCTAAGAAACTGGCAAACAGAGTCAAAGAAGCAAACATAGTAAAGGAGGAAAAGCCAAGTGGAAAAGAAAAAACAATTGTTATCTATTGTTAATGACACTATCACAGGAACAGAAGGATTAATTAAGTCAGCAAGGGAAATGATTTCGAATGCTGAGCTCATATTAAAAGCCGTAAAGAACCTTAAATCACTTCTTGACGGTGATGAAGAAAAAGAGCTTGCTCCAAAATCAAATAGCTACTCCAAAGAAGATGTAAGGGCGATGCTATCAGAAAAGTCAGCAGCAGGATTTGGAAAAGAAGTAAAAGCGTTACTTATAAAATATGGTGCAGATAAGCTTTCTACACTAAAGTCCGAAGCATACGAGCAAGTAATACTTGAAGCAAAGGAGATCGGAAATGAGTAAACACGCTTTCCTATCAGCTTCAGCAAGTCATAGGTGGCTTAACTGTCCACCCAGTGCCAAGCTCTGTGAAAGCATCCCTGAGGCCACATCACCTTATGCACAGGAAGGAACTGACTGTCATGAGTTATGCGCCTACTTGGTAGAAAAAGCGTTAGGAAAAGACGTAGCAGATCCAACTGATACTCTTTCCTACTATTCGCAAGAAATGCAAAACTGCGCTGAAGAGTATCGTGACTATGTACTTGAGCAGCTTGTAAATACAAAGAAGCACTGCCCTGATCCAATCATATTTATTGAGCAAAGGCTTGACTTTTCAAGGTGGGTTGAAAATGGCTTCGGTACAGGTGACTGCGTAATTGTGGCAGATGATGTACTTCAGATTATTGATTACAAGCATGGCCTTGGAGTCCTAGTATCTGCAGAAAACAACAGTCAAATGATGTGCTATGCACTTGGTGCTTTAGAGATATTTGAAAGTCTGTATGACATCAATGAAATATCAATGACAATCTTTCAGCCAAGGCGAGAAAACATCAGCACCTTCTCTATTAAAAAAGAGGATCTACTTGACTGGGCTAAGAATGTACTTTCACCTATCGCAAAACTTGCCTATGAAGGAAAAGGTGAATTTAAAGCCGGTGATCATTGTCAGTTCTGTAAAGCAAAGGCAACCTGCAGAAAACGTGCTGAATATAACCTAGAGCTTGCAAAGTATGACTTTGAAGTTCCAGATACCTTAGACGAACTTGAAATAGCTTCTATCCTTCCAAGAATTGACCAGCTTATTTCGTGGGCTAATGACATCAAAGAATATGCCCTTGTAAAAGCTCAATCAGGAGTCCACTTTGAAGGCTTTAAGCTAGTTGAAGGAAGAAGTAATAGAAAGTTCTCAGATGAAATAACAGTGGCAGAGCTTGTAGAAAAAGCAGGATTTGATCCATATGAAAAGAAGCTTCTTGGCATCACCGCGATGACAAAGGTTCTAGGTAAAAAACAGTTTGAAGAATTACTGGGTGATCTGGTATTTAACCCGCCCGGCAAACCAACGCTTGTACCGGAAAGCGATAAAAGACCGGAAATGAACAATGCGGCAAATGATTTTAATGAAAAAGGAGAAAACTAAAATGAAGATGAACAATTCAACAAAAGTAATCACAGGAGTAAACACTAGATGGAGCTATGCAAATGTATGGGATCCAAAGTCAATCAATGGAGGAACGCCAAAATACAGTGTTTCCCTTATTATCCCAAAGTCAGATACCATAACCGTAAACAAGATTAAGGCAGCTATCGAAGCCGCTTATGAAGAAGGTCAATCAAAACTAAAAGGAAATGGTAAAACCGTACCTGCCCTTTCAGTCATCAAAACGCCACTTCGTGATGGAGACCTTGAAAGACCAGACGATGAAGCATACAAGGACAGCTACTTTATCAATGCAAACAGTGCTTCTGCACCTGGAATCGTTGATTGCGACCGCCAGCCAATTTTAGAAAGATCTGAGGTATATTCCGGAGTATATGGCAGAGCTTCAATTAGTCTTTATGCTTTTAACAGCAATGGTAACAAGGGAATCGCCTGCGGACTTAATAACCTTCAGAAGATTCGTGATGGTGAGCCTCTTGGCGGTAAAGCTCGTGCTGAGGATGATTTTGCAACTGATGAAGATGATGATTTCCTTAGCTAATGACAAACTGTGCAGGGAGGTTTCACTCCCCTCCCTGCAATATGACAAGAAAGGACAATAATTATGAACACACTAAACGAATTCATGAACCAAGTAACATATGGAATATTGAACTTTGCTGTTTTTACAGTATGGGCTTTACTAATACTTTCATTTTTAAAATGGTTCATCCAAAAAGTAATACTTGCACTAAAGTATATGTTTCCAGCATGTGAATGGTTTAAGTCAAGAAAAGAAAGAGAGGTCAAATAATGTTTCAGATATTTTTAAATTGTATGTACGTAGTTCTATTACTGCTATTTGTAACTTGGTTATCTTTTATGATTTATACGACAGTACGAGATGATCGCAGACGTGAAAAAGAAAGAAAAGAAAATCCAGACAAAAAATACTATTACTAAAGCTAAGGGTGGTGGTAATCTGCTGCCACCCTGTTTTTAGAAAGGATGACAATATGGAAATAATAAAAGAACTATCTATTGACCTTGAAACCTACTCTAATGTTGACATCAAAAAAAGCGGAGTCTATAAATATGCTGAGTCTCCAAGTTTTGAGATACTATTATTTGCTGTTTCTGTTAATAATAACCCAGTCAAAGTCTTTGATCTTGCAAGCGGTGATATACTACCTGAGTCAATTATTGATGCCATTGCAAGCGATGAAGTAATCAAATGGGCATTTAATGCTTCATTTGAACGTATATGTCTTTCCCACTGGCTAAAGAAAAACTATCCAGATAAATTTATGAGTTATAGCATACCTGAAGATACCGTTTCAAACTATCTTGATCCAACCTCTTGGCGCTGCACAATGATATGGTCTGCCTATATGGGACTTCCCTTATCTCTTGAAGGCGTAGGCGCCGTTCTAAAACTTGAAGAACAAAAGCTAAAAGAAGGAAAAGATCTAATAAGATACTTCTGCTCTCCCTGTAAGCCAACAAAGACCAATGGGAATAGAACAAAAAACCTACCATCACATGCTCCGGATAAATGGGCTAACTTCAAAGCCTATAATAAGCGTGATGTAGAAGTAGAAATGAAAATAAAGGAAAAACTATCAAAGTTTCCTGTACCAGATTTTGTCTGGGAGGAATACCATCTAGACCAAGAAATAAATGACAGAGGAATCGCTCTTGATATGAAGCTTGTTCAAAAAGCTATAGAGTTTGATGAGCTTTCCAAAAGTGAAATCTCCGACTGCCTAAAAGATATTACCAGACTCGATAATCCAAACTCGGTCCTTCAAATGAAGGATTGGCTATCTGAACATGGACTAGAAACGGATACACTTGGTAAAAAGGCAGTTAATGAACTAATAAAAACGGCATCTCCCGAACTTACCAAAGTTCTTAAACTTAGACAAAAACTAGCAAAATCAAGTGTCAAAAAATATCAGGCCATGCAAAATGCTGTTTGTAGTGATGGTCGTGCTAGAGGGATGTTTCAGTTCTATGGCGGAAACCGAACAGGCCGCTGGGCCGGTCGTATTATACAGCTGCAAAACTTGCCTCAAAACCATATGAATGACTTAGGTCCTGCTAGAGCAATCGTAAGAAATCAAAATTATAATGACCTTGAATTACTATATGAAGATATCCCAGATACCTTGTCACAACTTATAAGGACGGCTTTTATTCCAAAGGAAAGCTATAAATTTATCGTCAGTGACTTTTCTGCTATAGAAGCTAGAGTTATTGCTCATCTTGCTGGTGAATCTTGGCGTGAAGAAGTCTTTGCAAACGGTGGTGACATTTACTGTGCCTCTGCATCAAAGATGTTTCATGTCCCAGTTGAAAAGCACGGTATAAACAGCCACCTTCGTCAAAAAGGTAAAATAGCAGAGCTTGCACTTGGTTATGGTGGATCTGTGGGTGCTCTTAAAGCGATGGGAGCTCTTGATATGGGACTTAGTGAAGATGAACTAAAGCCACTTGTTGATGCTTGGCGCTCATCAAATACAAACATCGTTAGCTTATGGTGGGATGTTGATAGAGCTGTAAAAACCGCCATTCAAACAAAGACATTAACAGAAACCCATGGAATCAAATTCATCTGTAAATGCGGCATTTTATTTATTCACCTTCCATCTGGTCGTAACCTTTGTTATGTTAAACCTAAAATATGCCTTAATCAGTTTGGTAGTGAGTCGGTTAGCTATGAAGGAATTGGCCAAACTAAAAAATGGGAACGTATCGAAAGCTACGGCCCCAAGTTTGTAGAAAATATTGTGCAGGCAATAAGTAGAGATATCCTTGCTTTTTCAATGAGAACACTCTCCCACTGTTTTATCTGCGGTCATGTCCATGATGAACTTATTATTGAATGCAGCAAGAACGTAAGCCTTAAAGCAATCTGTGATCAAATGGGAAGATCTCCTTCTTGGATGCCAGATATGCTTCTAAGAGCCGATGGATATGAAACTGAATTTTATAAGAAAGACTAAGAAAAAGAGCTTAGAGGTTAAGCTCTTTTTTTAATATTGCTTCACGCTATTTTTCTTTAATTCATCCCAGATAAACTTTAAATTATAGATATCACCCATTGTAGAAATATCAGGAATGTAAAGATTTTCTTTAACTGAATTTATGTCATTCCATAATCGATCTTTTATCTGATCACTTGTCTCAAATAAAACAAGCTCTTTATCTTTAAAATTAAAGATTTTAAGATAGAATATGGGACGGTCAAGACGTGAGTCCGCATAACTTACCATTTTTACAGTATCATTCAAAGGCATAAACAAACAATCTTTTACGTAATTATCCCCTGAATAATACTGAAAAACTACATATGCAAGAATTCCTTTATCTCCACCTAAAAACATGTAGTCTGGATAGTATTTATTTGGTGCTTCCCATTTGCAAATATTATATTTGAACCTCTTTTTTAGATAATTAATTATGCAATCAACTAACTCTGCTTCTACTACTTTTCCATCCTCAAATAATAATACTTGTCTGGAATTGTCAATTGAAAAGCATTTATCTACAAATGATTCTGTGTTCATCCTACACCTCAACCTTGAATCAAAATACTCAATTCATCTACGAATTCATCAAAACTTTTTAAGTATAGCAGTGGAGAATACATTTTCTTCAAGTATACTGCCTTCTTAGATTTTTGTTCATCGCCTTCTCTTTTTTGTCTTTCAAAAACCTCATGTTGTTGTCTAATATAATTCTTTACTTGCTCACTTGTCTCATAAAAAACTCCTTTGAGACATGGATATTCCAACCAGTGGACATAAAATACAGGAGCATCTAATTCATCAATGATATTCAGTTGTTTTTCAATCTTCTTATGATCAAGAGTTGCGCTACCTTCATAGCAATATCTTCCAGTTAAATTTATTGCAGAAACAAATGGTGCCCCATGAAATTTAACCTCAAAATATGCTGCTACTGTTCCATCCGGTTTCATAACTTTACAATCAGGCATGCTCCTGTTTTCTAAATCAGCTCTATCTATTTTCGCATTTAGTTTCTTTCCTAGAAAATCCATCAATGCTTCTTCATGCTGTTTTCCAAGAATTACATCATATTTTGGTATACTCTTGTTCCTTTGCGGCATAAAGAAATTGCCACATTTTTTACAAATGTCTTTAAGTTCTGGAATTTCTTCTTTTAATTGCTTAACTGTTGCAATTTGATCATAATCATTGTTTATATACATGCATTCATAACAATGAACATTAAAATCATTCCATGTAAATTGATTCTCAAAAATTGAAACATTTTCAAAGAATTTATCAAAACGTTCCTTACATGAAACAAGAAGTTCTTCATATAACATGGATTATTCCTCCTTTATATTCTCCAAGGTAACTTATTCATACATAGTTCCTTCATTTTCTAATCTCATTTTAATCTCTGCAGCATAGGTTTCATCCAATTCAAAACCGATGCCACTTCTTGCTAATCTTTTCGCCGCAACTAAAGATGTGCCGCTTCCAAGAAAAGGATCTAAAATCGTATCTCCTGGATTACTGGACATTCTTATAATTCTCTCAATCATTGGGAGAGGATACACTGTAGGATGCTTTAAATTAAGTTTCTTTTTTGTCATGTTATTCACGCGATCAAAATACCATACATCAGTTGGATTCCTTCCTTTTCCCCCCACAAGTCGTTTATCATTCTGAGTTATATAAGGAACTCTAATATCATCAAGATTGAACACATAATTATTAATATCCTTCACTCCCCAGAGTATATTCTCATACCTTCCAGATAATCTTTTTGTACAATTTTGCATGTTATTAAAAGTCCATGTAATCATATTTCTTAGATAGAGTCCATTGTTTTTTAAAATTTGATACCCTATAAAAGGTAATGGTACTATTTCTTTGTCTGAACCAATTGGGACAGGAGACAAATTAATGAAAAAACTTCCATCTGGAGTTAATACTCTGCAAACTTCTTTTGTAACATCGTCGATTAACTGTTCCCATTCATTAAGTGCAATTTTGTCCTTGTATTTACCATATGGTTTGCCAATATTATAAGGTGGAGATGTTACAACAAGATTGATAGAATTATCTGGAATTGTTTTTAACAATTCCCTACAATCACCAAATTTATATTCTATCATTCTTTTGCATCCACCTTTCTTAAACGATCTTCTGCAATTTCACAATATTCCCTAACTGTTTCATATCCTAAATAATGCCTTCCTAATTTCTTTGCTACAACTGCAGATGTGCCACTTCCAAGAAAAGGATCTAAAACAATATCTTCGCTATCAGTTCCTGTCAAAACTATACGCTCGATTAGTTCTTCTGGATATTGAGCAGGATGTGAAGTTCGTTCATCAAAGTTTCCTGAAACCATCGATATTCTCCAAACATCTGTAGGATTTTTCATCTGGCTTTTGTATCTATCAGGCCTATAATTCAAGGCTGGAACCTTTACATCATTTAAATTAAATTTATAATTCGATTTATTCTTAACAAACCAAAATACAAATTCATATCTTGGTGCAAAGCGTTTATTTGTTGAACCACCCCAATCAAAGTTCCAGATTATTAAGTTTTTCAAGTACATATCTTCAAAAAAATCTTGAATCCAAAATGGTGGCGTCACAATACCGTCAACGCATCTATTCTTGATATTAACCCAAATTGAACCATTATCTTTTAAAACTCTTTTACATTCCGAGAAAACAGTATTAAGCATAGCTCTATACTCTTCTTCCGTCATATTATCTTTGTATTTAACACCCTTGCTTTTTAAAACTTTACCTTTGGCAGTTTTATTACCGTATTTGATATCAATATTATATGGTGGTGAGGTAACTACTAAGTCTACCGAATCAGATTCTATCTGCGACATATTTTCACTTGAACAGTTATATATTTTATCTACATCCAATTTCGTTCACCTTCTTTAATAAATATAAATAATCATCCTCTGATAATTCTCTCAATCCTTGCATGAAATATACTCCAAATTTCTTTACTTCAGGTCGAATAAATAAAAGCCCATTCTTTATTTCTTGCATTGAGACGTACGTATCATTGTTTAAAATTATATATTTCTTTGTATTTATCTTTTTGGAAAAATAATCATCCCATATTAAATCATTTTTAATAAATACTTCACTTGTTGCCTCAAGTATACCCGGAATTTGTAATCCTCCAGGCCCAATATATAAGATAAATTTATCTCCTGGTTTAATCGATTCAATCATCCTTGAATAATCAGGAAAGCAAAGCATGTTAAACCCTGTATCTTTCAATTGTAAAAAATTATCAAGCCTCATAGAAACCAAAAAGTATCTCAACTGTTCTTCTCACTTTCTTCACAATTTTGTTCCGGTTTTAATATTAATTCATTGTTACTTTTATCTAGAAAAATCTTAAACTTTGTCTTTCCTTTTTCTACTGACAAATTGCTTATTATACTTTTCGGCATACGAATTCTCATATCCTGTTGTAACACATAGGTATCAAGATATATTAAATCGTCTTTCATATTCGTCCTCCTAATGCTAATTTTAGTCTGATTATAGCTTATTTTCAGTCTAATATCAAGATAAAAGCTCCCTACAGCTGTTTATAAATAACTGATAATCCTTTATTTAAATCACTAGGATAAGCATCGCAAAACTCCTCTAAAGTATGATATTGTGCAATTATCTCACATAATTTTCTGTGCTGTCTCACAGCATGTAAACCCATCAGCTGTCTGCTATAATAACACGCTTCATTATCAACTTCTTTCATATGATATAGATCCTTAATATTTTTTACACTCTTTGCACTTTTACAAGCTTTGCAACCACAAAGGGACATCGAATCTTTTACTTCATTTAGTTTCACATAAGAGCAAGGTTCAAGTCTTAATGATCCATCTTCATTAATTCCCCCAACAAAATATTTACTAAAACTTACGCTTGGAATCGGATTTGGATTATATACAAGCTTTGTTGACTCTAAATTTCCATCTCCAACCCTTCTTACCGGTGAAGCGGCATCAAACGAAGTTGCTCCACAATAATAGTTCATTGCTATATTGGGATAACCGCCACAGCCTAATGCATGTATTGGTCTAGCTCCAACCTTTTTTCTTACAATTTTACATGCTCTAGCAGGTGTTACGGTCTCAACAAATCCTCTTTTTCCTGTACTCTTAAAATCAACATCTGAATACCATGAATCATCTACCTTCTTATAGCTTGCAATTCCTCCTAACGCAAAGCCCCAAAAATTGTAATTATATTGTTTTTCCAATTTAAGTATATAATCAACACAGCTTTCATAATCACTCTTAAGAGCACCATGCACTGTTGCCATAACATGTGGATAATAATCTTTTTTTGAAGATAGGTACTTGATGCTTTCATCCAATAACAACTTATTTATTTTTTCATTATCTATACTATTCAGAAAGGTAATTAATTTTTTGTTTGATTTTTCACCATCTTTTTCTGTATATTTACCACCCAAGTCAAAACCTACTACTAAGTCAACTTTCAATCTATCTGCAAAATCATAATAATCACGCATATGTTGAATTATTTCACCCTCGAATTTAGATACATCATAATCAATTTCTTTTGCAATAAATTTTACAATGTTAGCCGCGCCAGAGTCTAATAAAAATACTTTTTTATTGAAATCAAATGCTGTACTTGTATATCCAGAGTAAATCTTACCTTTAGTATTTATTAGCATATTTCGTATATCGTTATATAAATCTCCAATTCTTGTATAATCGGACAAATCATCAAATGCATGACTCTGGAACGAATGAGGGTAACGATTATTAATATAGTAGTAATTTACTAGCGCTGGTGTATCTTCAGTAAACTCTGCATAAACAATTTCTCTGTCCTTGTCTCCATTCCCTCCACCATAGTTATACACTTGAAAAAAAGATGGTATTGGTAATTGCTTATCATGTACACTTAAAAACTTCATGATTTTCCTCCTTATTTATCACCACACGTTATTTTTGGCATTATATTATATATTATTCTCGCGAGTGTTTAATACAATATATAGCCTACCTTTAAAAGCAAGCTAAAAAATATTTTAATCAGTATCTATTTCAATTATTATTTCTTCTCTATTCTTTCAACAATATCTGAAAGTTGGCAATCCAGAGCTTCGCAAATCCTCAGCAAAACATCAGTAGTTACATTCTCACATCTTCCCATTTTTGCAATTGATGCCGCACTCACACCACTCATCTTTTGTAATTCTTTTTTTTGGATATCACGATCAATAAGCAGTTTCCATAATGGATTATAGGTAAATTGTGTTTTGAGTTCTCTTTTGCATTTAGACATTTCAATCTCCTTATTCATCTTCTTTTAAAGGTTCTTTATTCCAAGCTCTGCCAAAAAGTTCATTTCCACCAGATGAAAGTTCTATAACGGCATTTTTTGAAATCAAAGGTCTAGCATCTTCGGCATAAAAATCTAAAGATCTAAAAGAAACAAAAATTTGCTGATTTCTATTCTTTGATGCCTCATACTCCTTTATTATTTCTGTAAGTGCAGGTTTCTCAATTGGATCAAGTAGATCTGAATCATGCACAACAAAAGGAATACCTGATATTTTCATATTTGCTAGGTCAAAAGTAATGAGCCCTCTAAATTGCGCTCCACTACCACCATCGTCTTTTGTACTGAAAGAATACTTATTAAGTTTCTCAAGCTTCAATTCTGGTGCTCTTTGTATTTCATTCTTCAATATTCTCTTAGTAATAACTTTCATTCTCTGATTTATTATAGTTTGTATTTCAGATAGTTGAGTTGCAATGACTCTGTCTCTTGTATCCCCGTATTCTTTTGCTACAGCCTTTAATTGCTCTAGCTTTTCAAAGTTCTTATTTGCTTCCGTTAAATTATTAAGTTCAGTAGTAATCCTTGCATATTCCTTTAAAATAGCCTGGTTAACATTAGGAACATTTTTCACTTCTGCTATTTGTTCTTTGATTGCAACTATCTGATTTTCAAGCATTACATATGCAGTAGCAAGATCTTTTTCGGTCTCCTTAAATTCCTCAGTTAATACTTTTGATAAGCTTTGATGAAATCTCTCAACACTCTCAAGTTCCTTAAACTCTTCACCAGGGAAGAACTTCTCTAAATCCGCAAATGTTCTCTTAAAGCTCTTTTTCCCATCATACATTTCTCTACGAATTGAGTTTAACTGAGTTTGTACTCTTGCTCTCTGCCTACGATAATTAATCAGCAAATCATTAAGTTCTGATAGTCTTTGAGCCTGTATACTATCAAGATCAAGTAATCCTTGATTGCTATTTTCAGCTAGCTGTTTTTCTTGTTTCTCTAATTCTTTTGCTCTACTTTCATTTTCTTCATATTCTTTTTTAGTTTTCGCCGCTCTGATTTGCCCGTATGATTGAGATTTTTTAAATGTGTTTCTTTCATCTTCTGCTAGTGCAGCTTGTTTTATCTGCTCTTCAACAATCCCATATTTTTCAAATTGCTGCATATACTTTTTTATAGCATCTTTTAAATTTTCTTCCTTAGCAGATTGTAGTGGCCTTTCCTCATCCATTGTTTCGCGTTTGTACACTCTTATATATTTGGCCACTGCTCCTCTCCATGAAAGGCCTTCTTTATCCACCTCATACTTTTCAGCCAAAAAAGTATTATATTCGTCTAGAGTCATTTCTGAACCATCACCCCAAGGTTTATATTGGGCATTACACCTATTAACTATCATATAATTAACTGTGTTTCTAGAAAAATAATATTCTTGCTCATCAAATATAAACTTAAAATTAATAGTATGTTCTAAAACGTTGTTTTGTACATCTTCACATTTTTTTATATAATCGGTGCCACCAAAAACAAAATCTAATATCATAAGCAATGTGGATTTACCTATTGAATTAGATCTATTCTTGTCACCTAAAATCGCATTAAGCCCTTTATGAAATTTTATAGGCGGTCTCTTTTTACCGTATGAGAAAAACTTATCGCACTGTATTTCAGCTAACATAGTGAAGCACCCCTTCCACCAATTCAATTTTATTTAATGCATAAAGACAATCTAGTATATCTAAGAACTCTCGCACATCTTCTACCTTGCTTTTTACTTTCTTATACAATTCTGCAGCCGTTAAATCTGAATCTTCCAATTGTTTCAAAACATAAGGAAACTTAGAGATGGTGCTTTCTTTGTAAGATATAACTTTATTTGGAAACTTCATTACTAAACACCTCACAATTTTGAATAAAGAATGCAACAACAATACTACATGCTATCTTTCCTTTAGAACCTAGATTAGTTTTTGAGTGGATCCAATCTGATAGACTTGATATTATTTCTTCTTTTGACATTCCAACATTCTCAAGCTTCATTGATGACAATTTGATCTCAGTAGCAATTAAATCAAATTCACTTTCCAATTCTTTAAATACATTCTCTATAAACCTGTAATATTCAACGACTTGTCGCTGAATTTCATTTTTTAATAATGGATCATCCTTTATCTTTTGCTTAATCTTTAATGCTTCATATTCTAATTGAATCATTCCAGTTGAAGGGATATCCATTAATGCAGATACAACATCTCTAATTTCTTCTTCAAGCTGCATTCTATCAATAGCTAACTTTGCAGCATGTCTTTTTGATAAAATCTGTTTAATTTCATACAAATTATTAAATTCATCCAGAGTTGGATTCATTAGGTAATTATCTGACGCTCTTTCACTCAAAGCTATTAAATTGTCTGAACTATCATATGATGATGGTCTTTTATGACTTGATTCAAAGGCAATTCTCTCAGCATCAGTTAAATCTTCTGGGAAAATTTGAGTAATTACGTATCTACGTACAGAAATACCCTTTACATTTTCAACTAATTTTTCTTGTGTTAGAGGGCATTCATAATTAACTTCATCCAAAAAAGGGATATCTTGGTACTCAATTTCTTCTGATGAGTTTTTATTATCTCTAAATAAACAATATATAAAAGTTTCTGCAAGGAATTTACTATACTCACCTGCATCATATAGCTTCTTTAATTCATCCTTCTTAGACTTGCCAATTTGCATATCGACATCAATTACTCGGTTAAACTTATCTACCAAATCTGATTCTAAAACAGGATTAATATCATTCATTATTTCATCATCAAAATACTTATATACATTACCAATTATCTTACTTTTACAAGCTGCTTGCTTTATGTCGTCAGGTACAGGATCTTTCCTGCTAACCAGGCGACTTATTTTTTTTGAACTTAAATCAGTAGTGCAATAACTATCAGGCTGACTAGAAACCGATTCTAAAATAAATCTCCCAGCTTCTTCTTGCCTATTATGGTTTATCAAACATGGCTGCATGATTTTTATGTATGTAGAAATTATAAGTTCGTTCAAACCAGAATCCTCCCCTTTTAATTAGAAAAAAAATGGCAAAACAGTGGCAAAACGCTGGCAAATACATTCCTACTCTACTTTTATAAAATGAATATGTAATCAGATATAGATTTTGCACACTTTAAGACATAAATATTATATCAAATTTTCGCACACTTTACTATCCGTTTAGATTAAAAAGTATGCAATCGCAGAATTTTATATCTAAATGCATTACAAGCTGTCCTGAGCAAGACACAAAACTACTCTCACCAATAGTGAGATGCCTCGCGACCATCTGCCTTAACACTTATTGGTTAAAAATTGAATAACGATCAGTGCTTTAAGGCGTGCTGACCACAGAACAAGAAGAGGATTTCTTTCTTGGTGGTTAGCATGCCTATTTTAGGTTGCACTTCGAAGATTTCCTCTTAGTAAACAACAGGAGGAAATCTATGAAAATCAATGACAATTATCACAATTACAGCAACCGTAAACCTTACAACAACATCCCTTGTAAATCTGATGAAGAGTTACTTCCAGTAGTACTTAACAGTGAAATGAAAGAATCACTGGGAAAAACGGGATACGATCCAAATAATGTAGAAACCTGGCATTTCCCTCATGCAAAGGAATCTATAACTGTTATTTTTGTCCCTCATAAGATTGGAAACAAAAAAGAATATATGAAGTGGTTCAATAGGGAGGTTGAACGCTATCTTAAACATAACGATTTTACCGATAAAAAAACTCTATCATTAGACAAGTTTATTGACGATGTAGAAAATGATGATGGATGCGGTTTCGATCCGACAGGGACAACAGAAAATGAAGATACAGCTTTCTTATTACAAGTCCTAGATAAATTAATCAAAGATGTAGAATTAATTGATCCACAAATGGGAGAAATAATTAGGCTACTATACGCTGGCTATACTAAAGGAGAAATTATAAAAAAGATTGATTTGAATAAGGGAAAAACTCAGAGCTATGCATTCATAGAAAAAGCTCAGAAAACCGCTTTGAATATATTTATAAACAATTATCTCTAATAGAAAATCCTGCAAGTTTAGATACTTGCGGGATTTTTATCTCTTGATATTAAATTTTATGCCTCGTGTTGATGAAATTAAATTTTTTTTACCTATCAAATCTCTAGTATTGTGAAGATTAAATTTACAGTCTATACCCAAATATTTCCTTTGATACGAATTTGGAAATTTAGAAATATCATTACTGATACCAGTTGAAAGATATCCTCTTTTATCCAAAACAGGATCAAAGTTAGGTAAAATTTTTTTATTACGTAAATCCGCGTATCCGCCATGATGAGGAACCACTAAATCAGTAACAGTATTTGATTTATTCTTTAGCTCAAGTGGCCAACACTTATATTCGGAATCGCCAGGTAATATGCATCTATTAAGAATCGAAAGAATTAAACCATCTTTATTAATATCAGGCTTTCCATTCATTCCATTTCCGGTGTCACCTCTATATAGTTCAAAGGAATCATTAGAATATATCTTGCTATTCTCATGACCACATATCTCATAAACATTACCATTATATTTTAGAAATTTACTCAATCTTGCCTTGTTCGTATCCCCCCAGCCTGAATACGCAGGCATTATCCATTTTGCATTTAATATGTTAACTCTTTCCATTGCATAATAACCCTTTATATGATCATCATGCCAATGTGAAATAAAGCAATAATTCGGAGTGATAGTGCAGATATTAGATATATTTTCTAGTACTGGATTCAACCTATTTGCTTCAATCATTAAATCTGGATTTCCAAAACCATTATCAAACGTACTATTAGGTACGCCAGCATCATACACAAAGGAAGTATTTTTATCAGTTATTCCTTGAATAAAATTTGCTTGACCTACATTGAAAACTGTCATTTCCACATGCTGCACGCCACTAGAAAGCGCTAGAGCATTTAATTTATTATTACTTCGCACCTGTGAAACATTAGTTTGAAAAGTCATATTAACTTTACGTATCAAATCCTTATATCGATCTACTTTGTCATCACCTACAATATCAATAACTACATTATTTGCTATTTTCATCGGAGACATTATGCTAGTAACATTACCGAAACCACAAAAAGTATTTTCACCACTTTCAGCTATTGCTAACTTGATGTTTTCAAATTGATTTGATGTTTTTTTATAATCTTCGATTATTGTTTCTATCGGATAATCATTACAATTACTTCTATATTTTTTTATAAACTCATTTGGTAAAGACAGTGATTTATTCTTACTTAATTCTAAAACGCACCATCCCCCCTTCAAGTTGATTTTCAAGTATATTTTTTAGACCTCTATTCGAATAATGATTAATATCAGAATCCACATAAACTTCCATCCCATAAAAATATGGTTTATATATTTCTCTAACAAAAAAATCATGTTCAACAAAGAATTTATTTTCAAGCTCAACCATTTCCTGATTTAATAATGAAAAATGAACTATTTTACCTTTATCAGGATTATCATCATCTACCAATCGCTCATATGCAATTTTAGAAAGGACAATTTCACGTTGCTTCATTTCTGATGTAATTGGATTAAGATAATCAGTTAATGATACTTGCTTTTCTTTATTAAATTCTCGCACTTTAATATCGTAATTTTGAATGTATTGTTCTTTCAAAAAATCACCACCAATTTATATTTAAAATGTTTTAATTCTTTTCATTTATCAAGTTCATAATATATTTTAACACCCTTATTTTTATTGACACACCCCTACCATAAAATAAAACACCCCATGTTTTAAATACAAAAATGTCTTCGAAATATTTTCTATAATACTAACAGAATAAATACTAGCACTACTTAGAAAATCTCTATTTTAGGAATTTTAGCAAACATAGAGTGTAGGTTTTTGTATCATTTTGGAGAAAATCATATCTAAGATTTTTAATTTTAATACGTCTTCTTCAGTTTTTAAGTCGCTATAATTTAAAATATTTTTAACGACATAACCAGCAAAAATAGGTGGTGTAGGGACACTCCCCTTAGGTAGAAATTTTTTATTTTTAATCATTATCTTGTTTTCTAGGAAAACAAGCTCTTTTCCTAAAAAATAATCATACATTTCAGCTATAAATTCTGGTTCAATAGCATCAAATTTGTAAGGCGAATAAATATATATGCTATCAACAAACTCTTCAAAACATCGATCAGGAATTTTTATATTTTTGGGAATAGTATATTCATACATCGCACCATCGTATTTTTTATAATATTCATTTATACAGCTATTGTTAAATTGATCCCAGAACCCATTGCCATTATTAAACCATTCTAAAAGTCTCCCTTCAGGTTCATATTCTATTGACTCTAGCACTCTGTGAAATAAGAGCCTATTTATGATTATTTGAGCATAATATTGTAAGTTAGTTGTAGATAATTTTGGATTTTCTAATAGCCCATTTGCTAAATTAATTTGTAGTCTGCTAATTAGTTCAATAAAATCATGGCCAATTGATTTTAAGTAACCTTCTTTAATTTCAATAGAAAATGGCTCTAAATCCCAATCGTTATTTTGTATCTTTTTTTTAGATAAAAATTGGAAATATAAGTCAGGCTCATTAATTAAATCATCAATTGAAAAGGTAATTGTTTTATAGTCTGCTGCCATTTTAATATCTGGCTTAGTTCGTGTATCATAAATCCTGAAATATTCAAAATCTGAAACCATTGAAAAACTTAGTCCTGCTGACCACCCATAAGAACGAATTTGAAAAGATATTGAAGTATTTTTTAAGAAATTTATTCTTGCATTCTTGGCATCAAGATATAACTTTAGCACTCCTCTATCAAGTAGCTGATAATCTGGTTTTCTGTGCCTGCTTGATATTGATTTTAAGTTATCAAGAGTAGCTTTGTTGGTTATGACTTTTTCTTGAATAATTTCACCTGTGTCGTTAATATTCCACCCAAAAATTTCTAATACTTTATTTAAGTAAGCAGCTCGAACATACTCTTCCGTGAAATTTTCATATCTTTTTTCAACCTCATAATAAAACTGATCTCTTAATTCTTTTAATTGATCTATAATTTTTTGTTTCATCCCATTGTCCTTTTATTTTTATATCTTTTGCATCATCTGTCCTTCTTTATATATTTTTCATTATATTTATTTACAACTTTGTTATTTTTACATGATTTTTTAAATCTAATTTATTCTAAATTCAACACAATATAGCACAGATAATGTAGTTTGCTTTTTAGTTATAAATTATCCTTAAAATAATTTACACTTAATTGCTTGTTATATATATTGTACCACTTATTTACTATATATTAT
>CAMYDW010000022.1 GCA_947254645.1 uncultured Peptococcaceae bacterium
CTTTAGGTACCAATGAAAAAAAATAAGATGAAGGAATAAAATAAATAGAAATATTGGCCATATTAGTGATGTATTTAATCGGCATAACCATGGACACTTCTACCCCTCCATCTGAATTTCCATCTTTTCTATTTTATCATAGCGAAAGAAAAAATCAAGACAATAATTATAAAAAATATCCATTGATTTTCCATTTTTATTTTGTCTTGAAGAAGCTTTATTTCTGAAACTCTTATAGAAAAAAAGAACGCTCATTTTGAGCGTTCTTTTTTTATGGAGATGAGGGGAGTCGAACCCCTGTCCGAAAGACCAATCATCAAGCTTTCTACGTGCATAGATTATGTTTTAATTTAGCATAATGAACGTCCATAATCAAACTGTCATTATGCGAGAGAAATAAATTTCCCAATCCCTTATTTCTCAATGGCGGATTGGTAGCCTGATAATTTGGCTCCCTATCTCACACCTCAGGCGCAGTGAGTAGGAAGTTTACAGCTTACGCTGCAAAAGCTAAGTTTTCGTTTTTAGCGTTTATGTTTAAGTTGCACAATTTTACAAGATCATGCAGAACTCGACACGCTTACAAGATAACCGAAATCCCCCGTCGAAGCCAGTACATCCCCGTATGAATGCTGTAAATCAACATATTGTATGTTATAATATTATATCAGAAAAAAAAGCGTTTGTCACTAGGAGGGGAAATATCATGCTTGCAGTCGAAACAATACTAGGTGCATTAACAGGCTATTTGACTAATGACATCGCTATTCGACAATTATTTTCAAAAAATGGGATTGTGGTACGTGAACGTGAGCAATTCACTGATTTATTAGTACGTGTTCTTAAGGAGCAAATTCTGAGTGAAGACATTATTATTGCGATGAGAGAGAATCCAGATATCATTGCACTTTTTGATGAGACGCTCAAGACTCTACTAACAGACCTATTACCACAGTGTTTTTCAGCTCAAACCTTAGAAGATTTAGATGGTCTTGGAGATTTGAAAAAAATAATCAATGAGCACCTTTTGCGCATTGATTTTTCCGATATCACCATTCATGCAGCGTATCTACACCAAGAGGTTGAAAACTTCTTGAAATCCGAAGGATTCAAAACATCTTTTCTCCATAGCTTAGAAGCGCTAGGAAATTACAACCTTGAAGATCTGGGTTTTAAAGACTATGTCGGCAAAATGCTGACATCTTTACAACAGTTGTCTGATGAAGAATGGCAGTGTTTGATAGAGGCAAAGACACAAGAAATCTATGAAGTGGTTGTTAAAAATTTAAAGAGCAATGCAAATCATAAAATATGGTCTTTATTGGAAGGCTATGAGTTAAAAGGAGCAAAAATTTGGGAAGGGATTCTAGAGCTATTTGGTTTAAAAAATCTTAAAATCTCCCATCTTACCAATCACCCTACCTTTCAGGAATTTTTTTTCGCATGGACAGAGCGGTTTGTGCCAGAATTGTTTGACTTACATTTTCAGTCCCTCTTGGATGCATTTTACCCTCTTATCAAGGAGAATCGTGGGAGCATAGAACAAAAGATAAAGGAAAGTATTCAGGAGGCAAATCCTCAAGCGACACTGCTTAATGAAGCTGCGTTAGGAATGACTCAACAGTTTTTTGAAAATGATAAAGAGGGTCATGACTGGGTGACTAGACTCTATTTAAAGTATTCAGAAGAGAAGGAACAATATAAATTATGTTCCAGCTTAATAAAATGGATTCGTACACATACGCTTCAATCAATTGACAAATGGCGCCATAATGACACAGAAGAATTACTTATTGATAATCGTTGGTTTAAAAAAGGCTCATTGAGTGCCATACATTTATTGGATTATTTCATTGAAAATATCCAGCAATCAGAAAAATTAGAAGCATTTTTAGCCAATGCCTTGAAGGCTTTCAATAAATTTACAAAAAAGCATTTAACTGCAGATGGATTTAGTGAGTGGTTAAATAAACTTTTAGAAAACAAATGGTCTATTCCAATCAATGAATTGTTTCATCATCGAATCATTCCAGAAAAAGCTTATGAAAAATCCTTAGAATGGTGGACGATGCATGGGGAAAGCTATATCCAGAATTACTATGCTTCTTTGGTGAATGATGTCAATAAAGAAGCGCAAGTTGCTAGGATTGTGGACAAAATATATCAAGTTTCATTGGAAGATTTCTTTAAACAAGGCATAGAAAGTGTTCCTTTTGAAGAAATATCTATGCGTGGAAGAAAATTTATTTTTTCTCATATCAGCGAATTTTTAGGGATTTTAACTCGAAAGCAGCTTGAACAACTATCGAGAGAAGATATCCGCCGGTTGACGTTAGACATGATTGGGCGTGAAATGAAGCCATTATCTTATTTAGGTGGTGCCATAGGTGCAATAGCAGGTGCGACCACAAGTGCAGCGCTTCAGATAAGTGGCATGCAGTTGACAGTTGATCAAGTTGATGATTTGGCCTTGTTACTCGCTGCACGTTCAGGCATGTATGGTGCAGTTGGTTATGGGACGAATGTAATGGCTATTAAAGGGTTATTCTGGCCTTATAAAAAAGTCCTCTGCTTTCAAGGTCTCATTTCTACGAATCAAGAACGTTTTGCGAAAAAAATGCAAGCTTTAACAAGCAATTATGTGATTAACGATTTTATTTGGGAGCAGCAGATTCAGCGCGTAGCTGACTTGTATGAGGCCCATCATGTGACATGGATAGCGCAGGCTTTTCATGCAATGAATCAAAGAAGGACCTATTATATCCAGCCTTATTACAATTCCTTTTTATCAAAACAGCTGGTTCAATTTTTAGAAAAAACATATTCTTCACCATCACTAGCACAGAAAATGATTGTATTAAAGTCAACTATGATACAAAAACTGATTAAAAATCAAGATTTCTTCTCTATAGATGAAGCAAGCCAATCTGTTTGGCAACGTGTGTTAGCAAAAATCTATTATGCGGAGTATAGTGAAGAGCAACTTTCTAAAAGCTATCAAGACATTATTCAGTCGATTCATATAGGTAAACGACATCAACAACTCATAGATGCTTTAGATAACGACAGCCTTTCCCTAAAGGAAAAACATTTTGAATCACTAAGACCATGGCTTGGCTCTTTTTATGAATCTTTACCCGAGAAAATAATATTAAGAAAAGAACGTGCAATAGATAAGATTGATGATAAATTACAAAGAAAGCTTTCATTTCCATTACAACTTGCTTATAAAATAGTTGGTGGGAAGAAATACATTGAAAAAGTGTTTGCTTGTTTTGTTGAGAAAAAATTGCCAACACTTCTCAGGGAAAATCAAAAAATGGTGGAGCATCAAGTATATGAATGGTTTAAAACATCTCTCTGTGATCAATCTCCAATACATGTATGCTACCCATTCACAATACGAGAATTGCACTTCATTCACCAAATGATAAAAGAAATACCAGACCAATATGTCCATGAGCGAGTACTATTGATTACTGGACAATTAGGACAAAATCAGGCCGTTGCAACCTTTATAGGTGCGCTTGTAAAATATATACGGTCAATGGGGGTAGATCGAGTTGTTATAGCCTCTGCCCTTGAAAATAAACGGTTTGACGAATGGATGCTTCAATTGGTAGCGCAAACCCAAAAAGAATGGCAACCAATGGTTGATTTACTAATCCATCAACTATCAATGCTTTCTTTGGCAAAGACAATTTCAATGTCAGAGGAAGAGTTTTGGCAATACATCAATCGATTGATAGAATGTGATGAAGATGAGAAAAAAATCATCATAGATTTCGTGCATCATTTGCTGACTATTGCAGAACCAATATTATTTAATTACACGTTGGCTCAAGGAAAGCGATTTATTGAAATTGTGGGTGTGCCAAACTTGTCTTACCAAAGTGTGTGCGCATTATCGCCAGAGGCATTAGAAGAATTGGTGAGAGAAATTGCACAACCTTACTTTACACATGTGGAGCGTATGGGTTGGATGGGTGCTGTGGTAGCTGTTCCTGCGACCATGTTATCCATGACACTAGGCAATATTTAAAGGAGAGCACTATGAAATTTTTTCATATGGCAGACTTACATATAGGAAAAATAGTCAATGGTTATTCAATGATTGATGACCAGAAGGCTTTATTAGACCAAACTGTTCAATATCTTATCCAGGAAGCGCCACAGGCATTGATTCTTGCTGGAGACATCTATGATAGAAGGAATCCTTCTGTTGAAGCGATTACACTTTTTGATGATTTTATTTCTAAGGTGGTATTAGAATTACATATTCCTGTTCTTGCAATAGGGGGCAATCATGATGGCGGTGAACGATTGGCGTTTGCGAGCCATCTCCTTGCCAATGCAGGATTTTATATGGCTGGTCATTTTAAGTGGCCATTGCCACAGGTTGTATTAGAAGATGAGTATGGAATGGTAGAATATCATTTCATGTCCTATGCAGATTTATCTGTTATCCATGCGATGGTGCCAGAAACAAAACAACTTGATTATGCAGAATCAATGGATTTTTTGTTGCAGCAGCTAGATTTAGATATGGGACATCGTCATATACTCATTGCACATGGCATGGTTATTGGTAATCAACCCTTAGAAACAAGTGATTCAGAACGTATGCTTTCAATTGGCGGGACAGAGTGCTGGAAAAGCAGTGCACTATCTTCTTTTGATTATGTTGCCTTGGGTCATCTACATCGACAACAAAAAACAGGTGCAGAGCATATTCGTTATGCTGGCAGTCTAATGCAATATTCTTTTTCTGAAGAACATCATGAAAAGGTTATATTATCCGTGACGATGGATGCAAAAGGACAGTGCGAAATTGAAAAATTACCACTGCAGCCAATACGCCATCTAAAAACCATACGCGGAACCCTAAAGGAATTAGTAGCATTGCCCCCTCATATTGTGCCCTATCAAAAAGATTACTTGCGTGTACTTCTAGAAGATAAAACACCCCAGATAGAACCAATGCAACAGTTGAAGCAGTGCTTCCCCTATATAATGGAAATGGATTATGTCGATAAAAAACAAACAAAGGGATCGTCATTATTTGCCACAGATGAAGCCAAGGATGTGGCTGAGTCGATGAATCCGATGCGTTTATTTGATACTTTTTATACATGGGCAACGAGCGATACCCCAAGCGAGTCTATGCAGGATATTATGGAGCAACTATTTAATGAAGTAGAGGAGCAGCACCAATGAAACCCTTGATACTTGAAATATCAGCTTTTGGTCCTTATTCAAAAGAGACTGTCTTAGATTTTTCGGCATTAGGCGCTCAAAACTTGTTTGTGATTACAGGCCCTACAGGTGCAGGCAAAAGCAGTCTCTTTGAAGCAATCTATTATGCATTGTATGGACATTTAAGCAAAGCGGGTCGTAAAGCAGATAGCGTACGATGTGATTTTCTAGCGCCAGATGATCCAAGAGTGACTTATGTTTGCTTTGATTTTGAAGTGAATGGAAAAAGCTATCGCATCAAACGACAACCCACACAAAGAGTAGGACGCAAGGATGGCAAAGGAATCAAAGAAGAAAAAGCCAGTGCAGTGCTCTCCTGCATAGAGCATGAACAATTCTTACCGATTACTAAAATGAAAGAAATTAATGAAAAAATCATTGAAATCATCGGTTTAGATGGAGAGCAGTTTAAGCAAATTGTCATGTTGCCACAAGGCGCTTTTCAAGATTTTCTACTATCAAATACGTCGGATAAAATGGAATTGCTCAGAAATATTTTTAATACGGTTTTATATGAAAATGTCCAGAAACGTATTAAAGAAAAAAAGAGTGACTTAGAAAAAGACTATGATGGATTTATCAAGGTTTTTCAGACTCAAGTTGAAAACTTGCATTTTAAAGACAAAATTGTAGATCATGTGCTTCCCAATAATGCGTTTTTTGAGAAGATTCTCGTTTATGCCCAAGAAGAAGAAGCTCAGCTAGAAAAAATAGAGGATTTATTACAGAAAGCGGATAAAGACGCTCGAGAGGCCAGTCAGATACTCAAAGAGAAAGAAAATCATAATCTCCTCTTAGCGCAATGGCAAGAGGGGCTTGAGGTCTATGAGACGCTTATACAACAAAAAGACAAAATAGATGCTTTGAGAACCAAGGCGGAATTTATAAAAAAGATAAACTTTGTGGTGCCTTTTGAAGTTCAATTAGAGAAAACAGAAAAAGCGTATCATCTCTTAGAGGAACGTTTGAATGCGCTCACAGAGCAAATTGAAACGCTGGCGAAAGCGTACGTACAAACAAAAGCGGCTGACGATGAATATACCAATCAAACAACACACTATCTTGAGTTAGAAGAACAGTGTAAACTCGACAAGCAACGGTTAAGTGCTTTAAAAAACATTGATGAGATGCAACAAAAAGTTAAAGTACAATCAGAGCTTCTAGCTAAAAATAATGAAGCACTCAACCAATTAGCCGAAGAAAAAAAGAAATGCTATACAATCCTTGAGAAACTTTCAGACGATGAAAAAAAGTGCCAACTTTTAAAAATTGAAGAAGCACAGATATCTAGTCAGCTAACAAGTTCGGAGCATGTCCTTGAACAATATCGTCGTGATTACAAAAAGATTGATGAGTATGAAAAGATTTTGAAGGCTATCACTCAAAGTGAGCATGCCTTAAAGGATAGTGATCTTAAATGTCGACGTGCTGAAGCAGTCGTTAAGGATTTAAAAGCGCAAGAAAGAGCACATTTGGCCAGTCAGTTAGCAAGTGGGCTTAAAGAGGGAGAGTGCTGCCCAGTTTGCGGTGCCATCCATCATCCTACCTTGGCAAAGTCCACGACAGCGATAGAGCAAATCAATATAGAGGATGCTGAAAAAGAACTTCAACAGTGTACGAATGCTTTTATTGAAGAAAAAATGCGATGTGAGACTTATGAAGAGCAATTAGAGCGTTTGAATGAATGGCTTTCGGAAAAACAATATGGAGCATTTCACAATGGCTTAAAAAATATCATTTTAGGAAACGGTTCCGCTGAGAATGAAAAAGTAGGCGTCCTAAAAAGACGTTTTGCTGATATTCAAGAAGCACTCAAAAAGTATCAAAATAATACGCAGGAAATTGAAAAACATAAAAGTAAATTGTCGCAAGTAGAGACCCATCTTATAGCATTGCAGCAGCAACGAGAAAATAATCTTGTGGCATTAGAAAATGCAAAAAACCAATGGGCGAATCAGTGCACACAGTATCAATTGACAGGTCAAGAGGATGTCTTGGCATTGCAAAAAAAGTGTGACAATTTAGAACAACAAATACATCAATACTATGATGAACGCGAAAAATGCCATAAAAAATTGGATAAAATAGTCTTAGAAAAAGTGGCACAAGAAACAAGCCACAAAGATTTGGCAGAACAATGCATGTATGTTCAAAATCAAATTGAAGAGAATAAACAGAGTTTGGAACAATCCATCCATAATCATTTTGGCAATCAAGAGACTTATCAGTTAGCAAAGCGTGAAGAGACCTTGCTAGATGCGATCAATACAGAAATCGTTCAATATGATGAGAAAGTGCAGCAAGTTAAAACACAAAATGAGATGCGCTCCCAACAATTGACCTCTAAAGAAATGGTCGACTTGGTGCCATATCAAGAAATCTGTGAAGAAAAAGATACTACCCTAAAACAGCTACGCAGTGATTATTCTCAACAAGAAGCCATTTGTATCAGCAATAAGAAATCCTTGCAACAGCTAGAAAATGTCATGAAATCGTTAGATGAAGTTTCAGAACGTTATCAAGTGATTGGCACTTTGAACGATGTGCTGAATGGTAAAAATGAGCATAAAATAGGATTTGAGGCCTATGTCCAAGCTTATTATTTTGAAAAAGTATTGCAGCGTGCCAATCAGCGATTGGAAAGGATGACACAAGGACGTTACTATTTCATGCGACAAGTGGACTTGAAAGATGCACGTCGTCAAGCTGGCTTGGATATCGATGTGATGGATCAATATACAGGACGCGCCAGAAGTGTGGCCACCTTATCGGGAGGAGAGAGCTTTAAAGCTTCTCTGTCATTGGCCCTAGGTTTGGCAGATGTGGTATCTAGTGAAAATGGTGGTGTAGAATTATCGACCATTTTTATTGATGAAGGATTTGGTACACTGGATGAAGAATCTTTGGATATGACAATAGAAACTTTGGTACAACTTCAAGAAAGTGGGCGTCTAGTTGGGGTCATTTCTCATGTTTCTGAACTGAAAGAACGTATTAAAGCTAGAATTGCTGTTGAGTTGATTGATAAAGGCAGTCATGCACATTTTGAGGTTAAAGAATGAATCGATTGAACCATACTGTAACAGTTGATGAAGAGGGATATTGCGTCAGAGATATTATCCAACGATATTTTGATATTTCGAAAAGGTTTCTTAAAAAATGTAAGCAAGATCAGGAAGGGATTTTTGTCAACGGACAAAGACGTACCGTTCGCTTTGAGGTTCATCAAGGCGATGTGGTCTCCATCGCTTTGATACCAAAAGAACAAGAAAGTGATATTTTGCATGAAGCTGGGCCGCTTGATATCGTTTATGAGGATACTGATATTTTGGTGGTGGATAAACCACCGCATATGATGATGTATCCGAGGTTTAAGGGAGAGAGAGGCTCTTTGGCTGGACGGGTCTTGCATTATCTGGCTGAAAAAGGTGAAAGGGCTATTTATCATCCGCTGACACGATTAGATATTGGCACCAGTGGCTTAGTGTTATTGGCAAAAAGCAGCTATGCCACCTATAAGCTCAATGAACATCGGCCTGAAAAATATTATCAATGTATTGCTTTTGGGAAAATAGAAAAAAACATGGCCATTGATCTTCCTTTGACAGAGTGTCCACAGCCTTTGCGTGCACTTACAGGTGCGCTACAGTGTGTTTCTGCGTCTGGAAAACCTAGTCGTACCTTAGTGTGGCCGTTGTTTTATGATGAAAAAAGATATATGACAGGATTGTGGGTTCAAATTGAAACCGGAAGAAGACATCAAATCAGAGTGCATTTAGCCCATCAAGGACATCCTCTTATAGGTGATGTTGCTTATGGTGGGCCAGCACAGCCTCATGGACATCCCTTATTGCATGCAGCAGCATTGTATTATCAGCATCCGATAAGTGGTGTAGAGATGAGTCACTTTTTGCCACTTCATGCGTATAATGATAATTTTTCATTTTTGCATCAGTCTTTCAATGTGAATGATGCAGAGATGATGAGAAAGGAGAAAAGACATGCATATTGATATGCCACAGGGAGCGTATCGAATTATTGAGAAACTTAATGATAATGGCTTTGAGGCTTATATTGTAGGTGGCTGTGTACGTGATTCTTTGAGGGGAAAGGTTCCGAGCGACTGGGATATTTGTACCTCTGCAAAACCAGAAGAAATGGTAAAAATTTTTCAAGATAAAAAACTCATCCCGACAGGTATACAGCACGGCACGCTGACAATTCTAGAGCATGATGGCGCATATGAAGTGACAACATTTCGTATTGATGGAGAATACAAAGACCATCGACGTCCTGAACAAGTGGCTTTTACAGCCCAGCTAAAAGAAGATTTAAGTCGTCGAGATTTTACAATCAATGCGATGGCGTGGCATCCACAAAAAGGGATTATTGATCTATTTGGTGGTGTGACAGATTTAGAAAATCGTATTGTGAGAGCGGTTGGGATGCCGAGGAAGAGATTTGATGAAGATGGTTTAAGGATGTTGAGAATGGTTCGTTTTGCAACGGTATTAGGTTTTGACTATGATCATGAAACATATCAGGCTGCAAAAAACATGAGCTATTTGCTACAACATATTTCAAAAGAACGTATACAGGTTGAATTTAATAAAATTCTTATTTCCGAACATGTCTCTAGGGGATTGCAGGATTTATATGATTTGGGAATGTATGCATATTTTTTGCCAGAGGTTTGTCATCAAGTTGGTTTTGTCCAAGATGGAGGACATCATTTTTTAGATGTCTTTGAACATGCACTTCTTGCGACAGGGCTTATAGAGAATGAGCTCGTCTTACGTTTGGCAATGTTTCTTCATGATATTGGCAAACCGTTTTCGTGGGTGGAAAAGGAGACCCACGACAGTTTTCCGAATCATGCAGAGGTGGGAGGCAATATTGCCAACAAATTATTGCGTGATTTAAAATATGATAATCAGACAAGAAAACAGGTTGCTGGCTTGGTGGCGCATCATAATGACTATATAGAAAATAATGATTCTTCTATTCGTCAATGCTTAGCAACTTTAGGAGAAATACAAACACGTCGATTGCTTAAAATAAAGGTGGCAGATTTACTCGCGCACGACATGAAAGCACAAAGAGAAGACGTTCTTCAGCTTTTTTATGAGATTGAACAACGCTTAAATACTATTGTTGAGAGAGGAGATTGTTATTCAATCAAGCAACTTGCTATTAATGGCAAAGATTTAATGGCAATCGGCTACCATGGCACTGCGATTGGAGAGGCGCTGGATGACCTGCTTGCAAAAGTGATTCAAGAGCCAACATTAAACCAGAAAATAAGCCTATTGAAGCTATTGAGATAAGTGATTTATAAATATTTTGAATATTGAGTATATTAACTACAAAATTCTGAAAAATGAGATAAAATATAGGGTATGGAGGAAGTATATGGCAGAAGTACGGTTGCAAAAATTTATGGCTGATTGTGGTGTTGCATCACGACGTCAAAGTGAAAAATTGATTAGTGATGGTTTTGTAGAGGTCAATAAGGAAGTTGTTAAAACTTTAGGTGTGAAAATTGACCCACAAAAAGATGTTGTTAAAGTAAAAGGAAAAAAAATTGCTGTTAGAGAAGAATATGAGTTTTATATGCTCAATAAACCAGCGGGCTATTTAACAACTACCACAGACCCAGATAATCGCCCTACTATTTTTGACTGTTGTCCAGAATTAAGAGGGCGAGTGAATCCAATTGGACGGTTGGATATGGATACGGAAGGTTTATTATTGTTAACCAATCATGGTGAATTGGCTTTTCGTTTAACCCATCCAAAATTCAACATTCGTAAAACATATGTTGCTCAAGTGAAAGGTGTTATTACAGAATCGGCACTTCGTCATTTAAGTGAAGGAGTGCTACTAGAAGATGGAAAAACAGCTCCAGCAAAAGCACGTTTTATGAAGAAACAAGGGAAAAATTCTGTTGTAGAATTGATTATTCACGAAGGGAAAAAACGTCAAGTACGCCGTATGCTTGAAGCAGTAGGGTTTCCCTGCATAACGCTTCGTCGTATTGCGATCGATCGTGTTCAGCTTGCACATGTAGATGTCGGACATGTTCGCCCATTAACAGAACATGAGCTGGGACGATTATTTGATCGTGTACAACTTTCAAGAGATGATTTTTTATTAAGAGGAAGCAGGAGGAATAAATATGTTAGATAAGAATGTTGTATCAACATTAATTGATATTGTTGGTAAAGAGAACATATTGACTGATAAGGGAGATTTAGTTACTTATTCTTATGATGGTACTCCGGATCAGCCACAAGTAATGCCTGAAGTGGTTGTTTTACCTGGTTCAAAAGAAGAAATTGTTGAAATTGTAAAGTTGGCTAAAAGAGAGAATTTTCATATCTACACACGTGGCTCTGGCACCAATCTCTCAGGTGGAACCATTCCATTGCGTAAGGGCATTGTGCTTGTTACCACTCGTATGAATCATGTTATTGAAGTGGATGCGGAAAATTTAACAGCAACTGTTGAGCCAGGAGTTATCATTGCACAATTAAATAATGCGGTAAATCCATATGGTCTTATTTATCCACCAGATCCTGGTACTGTCAATACAGCAACGATGGGTGGTTCTGTGAGTGAATCTTCTGGTGGGCTTCGTGGCTTAAAATATGGGGTTACCAAAGATTATGTCATTGGTGTAGAAATGGTACTCGCAAATGGTGAAGTTGTTCGTTTTGGCGGTAAGAGCGTAAAAAATGTTGCTGGCTACGACCTGACCAAATTGGTCTGTGGTGCTGAAGGAACCTTGGGGATTATTACCGAAATTTTAGTGAAGTTGATTGCAAAACCTCAATATGTTAAAACCATGACTGCTACATTTAATAGTTTGAAAGAATCTGGTTTGGCGATTAATGGTATTATTTCTAATAAAGTTATTCCAGCAACCATGGAATTACTTGACCAAGTAACATTACAAGTGGTAGAAGAATTTAAACATATCGGATTACCAACGGATGCAAAGGTTATGTTGCTGATTGAAGTTGATGGCATGGTAGAAGCTGAGGTTGAATTAGAAGCTCAAAAAGTTGTTGAGCAATGCAAGAAAAATGGTTGTAGAGAAGTAAAATTGGCGAAAACCGATGAAGAACGTAATGATTTAATGGCAGCACGCCGTGCAGCATTGCCAGCATTGGCACGTGTTAAACCAACCACTGTTCTCGAAGATGCGACAGTACCAAGAAGTCGTATTCCTGATATGTTGGTTCGTCTTGAAGAAATTGCAGAAAAATATAAACTTAGAATTGGGACCTTTGGTCACGCTGGAGACGGCAACTTGCATCCAACGATTTTAACAGATGCACGTGATACTGAAGAAATGGATAGAGTACGCCTAGCGATTGATGATATCTTTGCAGCTGCTTTAGAAATGGGTGGTACTTTAAGTGGTGAGCATGGTATTGGCATTGCAAAAGCACGCTTTATGGAAAATCAATTTGGTCCAGCAGGGATGGAAGTTATTAAAAATGTGAAAGAAGCTTTCGACCCTAATTATACCTTTAATCCAGATCACTTTTTCTTTAAGGGGGAATAACCGTGAGTGCACCATTTGAAAACATGGATTTTGCCCGTGAAGAAGTCACAAAATGTATGTCTTGTGGGAACTGCCAAGAGGTATGTCCAATTTATTATGAGACCCGTGAAGAGGGTAGTGTTGCTCGTGGTAAAATTAAACTCGTGGATGCTTTGCTCAAAGGAATGATTGACTCTAATACACCGGGCTTGGAGCACAATCTTCACCTCTGCCTTACTTGTAAAGCCTGTGTTGAGATTTGCCCTTGTGGTGTTGAAATTGACAAAATTGTTCTGGCAGCACGCTCTGAATTGGTGCGTCAAGAGGGCTTACATCCATTGAAAAAAATTATTTTCAATGTTGTAGATCGTCCGTTTTTAATGGATACAGGGATGCGTCTAGGTGGTAACTTCCAAGGGACAGTCTTCAAAAAAGAAAAAAAACTAGGCGGCTATACCCCTCGTTTTCCTTTTGGTTTAGATATGCGCCGTTTGGTACCTGCATTGGCCGATAAGCCATTTAGAATGAGTGTTCCAGAAAAAAATCCGCCTATCGGTCCAGTAAAGTACCGTGTTGCTTTTTTTACAGGATGCTCCTCCAACTATATGTATTCCAATATTGCCTACTCTTTAATGAATGTTATGAAATACAATAATGTAGAAGTTATTGTGCCAAAAGCACAGCATTGTTGTGGCACACCGATTTTGAGCCACGGAGATCAAAAAACGGCAAAAGACATGGCTGTTGATCATATTAAGCTTTTTAGAAATATGGATGTAGATTATATCATTACAGTATGTGGTTCTTGTGCGCTTTCTTTTGTAGAACATTATCCAGATTTATTAGAAGGCACTGAATACTATGAAGATGCTAAAAAAGTCGCGGCCAAAATCATGGACTGGAGTGACTTCTTAGTTAATATTGTGAAAGCAGATTTTTCAAATCTGCACACATCAAAAATGGTAGCAACCTATCATGATCCATGTCACTTACGTAGAGGGATTGGCGTCATTGAGCCACCACGCTATATACTAAAAACTTTACCGGATGTTGATTTTAGAGAAATGAAAAAACCAAATCGTTGCTGTGGATCAGCAGGGTCATTTAGTCTCACGCACTATGATTTGTCAATGCAAATTCAAGAAGAAAAATTCAACGATATCGAACAAACTGGTGCCAATACTGTTGTCACAGGATGTGGTTCTTGTATCATGCAGTTAAAGGATGGCCAAAATCGCTTTGGTGGCAATCTCGATATCAAGCATACTGTTGAAATTTTGTCAGAAGCTTATGATGATACTGCACGTGCTGAGCGTGTGAATCGTTTGCAAGCTATGGGAAAATAGAAATCTATTATTTAAATAATGCCTTTTACTAATAAAAGGCATTATTTTTTTTGATTTATTAAGGAAAATGGTTGAAATATATTAGCGTTTAATGATACTATCAATGCGTGACTTGAAAAGGAGGAGAAAGACGTGGCTTTTTTTAAAGAATTAACAAATTTAAACACATCTTGTTTTAATCATGATGAACTAGAAGAAATGATGCAATGGTATGTTATTCAACGTGGTGATGGCAAGGATGCACCAAATGGCATGACAACACATTTCTTTGATGCAGAGCGTCATCTTCATTGGTTTCATTATCTAGAAACAGAAGAAGGTAATGAAGAAAGTGGTAGCTGGCGTATGGATGTTCACTTTGATTCTGGAAAAGAAAGTGATACATTGATTCAGCTCGAACAATCAAGCGATGTCTATCTTCAAACAGAAGACAATCGCTTCGACACTTCTTTGCCAGCTGTGTGGATTCATGATGAAGAAAAAACACCAGTTGTATTAGAAGTCGCTAATAAAAATGATTTAAAAGGACAAGGCGCTGGTGAAAATATTGCAGTAAATCTCAATATGTTTGCCTATAATGTTGAGATTATTAATACCAAAAAAGATTATAATAACCGTGCGAAGACAGTGTCCTTGCCAAAAATCGGTGAATTTATTCCAGCAGGCTTAGTATATTCTATGGTAACAAGCAAAGATGCCGACAAGCGTGATCCGCAATTTGAGGCTTTATTACAAGAAGTGGTACAACATTATCGTGTGAATCCACTTACTTTTGCAAATGGCATTTTCAAAATTAAAAGTTTTGAACAAGTGGCTACTGGTGAAATGACTTATCTTTATAAAGTGATTGTTGATTGTCAAGGTGCTGATTTATGCATTGTAGTACCACCATTCCATGCAGCCTTAAAAGATTTGAAAAAAGGCCGTTATATTTATGTCAATGGTGTGATGAATGCGATGATTTTGCCAGAAGAAGATATTCGTCATAAGCAAGATAAAAAAAATAATTTATTACAATTTAAACAAGTACATTAAAAAAAAAGACCTTATACAGCGTGAATGCTGTATAAGGTCTTTTTTAGCTTTGATGCCATTCAGAAAGTTCTTTTGTCAATGTGTCTATATCATTTTTCCAAATTGGTTGTTCAGGTAAAGAATGTAGGAAAGTAGATCCGTAATTTTTTGTGATGACACGGTTATCTAAAATGACGATTGCGCCTTTGTCTTGATGAGAGCGTATCAAGCGACCACAACCTTGTCTAAAGCGAAGAATGGCTTGTGGAAGACTATGATAGGTAAAAGCATTTTTACCTTGTGCTTGTAAAAGTTCACTTTTGGCGCTTTCAATAGGCATGGTAGGTGGTACAAATGGTAATTTTGTAATTACCACCGTACGAAGCTGTGCCCCTTTGACGTCGACACCTTCCCAGAAGCTATTGGCTCCCAGTACAACTGTTTTATTATTGTTTTGTAATGCTTCTAAGATGCTACTGCGACTGCCATCTTGGCCATGGGCTAAGATGGTATATTCTTTCAAAGAGGCATCATTTTTCAACGCCATATAGGTTTTGTTGAGCATGGCATAAGAAGTAAACAACACCAACATATCTCCATCAACAGCTGGGATAAGCTTTTTCAAATCGTCTATGACGTTTTTGGTATAGGCGAATTCACTAAGCTTTGAATAATCAGGATGATTATCTGGAATTGCAATTAATGATTGGTGCTGATAATCAAATGGCGATTCTGTGATATAGGATAGAAATTCCTCTTCTTCGAGTAGGAATTTATGTGCGGTATAAATCAGTCGTTTATTTACTGCCAATGTTGCTGAAGTCAATACCACTGTATCATGTTTGTTAAAGAGTTTTTCCTTTATTAATGGCATCACATCAATATAGGCCGCATGGAGCAAGAGGTTGGATGACCAATTGTTTTTATAGGTGCTTGCCCAATAAACAAATGCATTGTCAGTTCCAGCAATAAAGCGCTCCAGCCAATCACGTTGTTCAGCGAGTTTGTCTCGTTCGTGAATCATTTCTCTTGAAAGGGCTTCCAATTCTTCTATTTCTTCAAGCTGATTTAATAGCTTATTAAAAGAGGTGATGGCTGTTGCTAAATAACGTTGACTTTTACGCAAAAGTGCTTCTAAATCTATCCACCACTGGAAATTTCTAATTTTGTCGGTGATTCGTAACTCGCCAATATTGCTTAAGTCAGGCACTTGATTGGCAGCTTCTACCGTTTTGGCAACAATATCAACTGTTTCTGTTGCATTTTTCTGTAGTTCGCCATGCAGAAGGGTTATTTTTTCAAGATTTTCTGGCAAATTTTCTAATTTACCAAGTGTAAGATGCAAACGTGTAAGATAACCACCTGTACGAATAATATTATTTACCATTTTTGTGATGGCTTCGCAATCAATGGTATCTGTGAATTGACGTGTTGCTTCATTTTCTAAATGATGCGCCTCATCTACAATCACAGAACGGTGTTCGGGTAGTAAGCCGTCAATTTTTAAATTTTGGCAAAGCAAAGAGTGATTGGTAATGATAATATCGCTTTGCTCGCAAAGACGCTTATTTTTAAAATAATAGCATTCTTGATAGTAGGGACAACGTTTGCCTACACAAGTATCAGCAGTGCTTGAGATGTTGTTCCAATACTGAGTTTCGGTTTTATTGAGGTTAAGGTATTCTTTGTCGCCGCTGTTATTCTCTTGTTGCCACAATAAAAGTGAAGCAAGAAAGATTTTTTCTCTTTCAGAAAGTTGTGCTGTATTTTTTTTATAATTATCAAGGCGTCGCAAGCAGAGATAGTTAGAACGTCCCTTGGCAATAGCAGTTGAAAAATCATAATCAAGCACCTTTTTTAAAAAAGGAATGTCCACTTGGAATAACTGTTCCTGTAAATTAATCGTGCCAGTCGCGACAACCACACGATTTCCTTCTTGAATACTCCAAAGCATTGATGGAATAAGGTAGGCGAATGATTTACCAGTGCCAGTTCCAGCCTCGATGAGGGCATGCTTTTTTTCAACAAATGCTTCTTTAATGGTGTCTAACATAGACACTTGCTGATGACGAAATTGGAAATCTTTTTTATGCTGGGACAACAGACCATTCTCAGAGAAAAAAGAAGATGCTTCATCAAAAGTCAGACGCGGTTCATTTCCTAAAAAAGTAGGTGTTTCTTTTGCAAAATCTTCAAAGAAAAGTGCAGTGTTATCTGTTGCAATATTTTCAGACAAGCTTTTCAACAATCCGCCAATACCGTAGGATTCTGTTTCAAATAAAGAAACTTGTTGGCTGTTAAAGATAGATGCCATATCACTTAGTACGATTGGATCCATTTGTTGTGCTTGATTGATTAATGCTAAGTAGACTTTTGCACAAACTTCTGCATCGTTTAATGCGCGATGATGTGAAGAATCATCAATATGAAGATGATTTGCAATGGCGATAAGTTTATAACTTGTTAAAGAAGGTAAAAAGAGCTTCGTTACATCATGTGTATCGAGCCATTCATTGGTCAATTCGGTCCCTAACTCCGATTCAATATGGCCTTTATCAAAACGATAATTGTGTGCCAATAAAAGATCATTGCCAATAAAATTTTGCACTTCAGCTTCAATATCGTGCCAAGAAGGTGCACTTTTTACCATATCTTGTGTAATCCCAGTGATAATAGAGATGTCTACTGGCACAGGAATAGAAGGTTTTATCAATTGTTGAAAGGTATCAACAATTTCCCCTTGGCGCACACGTACCATACCAATTTCAATGATTTCATCTTCTTCGCGCAGACCGGTGGTTTCTACATCAACGGCAACAAAATCTAAATATTTTTCTAGCATAGCGACCAACTATTCAAATATTTTTCTTGTTCTGTTGTGAGTGTATCAATAGAAAGGCCAAGGGAAGACAACTTGATTTTTGCCACAAGTTCATCAATTGAAGTTGGAACATCATAAACATGTGCTTCTAAATCTGGATGTTCATTTACATATTGTAAAGAAAGAACCTGTAAGCCAAAAGTCAAATCCATAATTTCAGCTGGATGGCCATCGCCAGCAGCAAGATTGACTAAACGGCCTTCTGCAATAAGATAAAGTGTACGACCGTCTTTCATTTTATATGCTTCAATGTTTGCTCTTGCTGGTTGCACTGAAGTAGCAAGGTTTTCTAGGGATTCTTTGTTTACTTCCAGATCAAAGTGCCCAGCATTGCACATAATAGCTTGATCTTTCATATGCACAAATGCATCGTGATCAATAACATGCTTATTACCTGTGACAGTGATGAAAATATCTCCTAGTGGAGCCGCTTCAACAAGTGGCATGACTTCAAAACCATCCATTACAGCTTCTATTGCTTTGATTGGATCAATTTCAGTCACAATAACCTTAGCCCCTAAACCTTTGGCGCGCATTGCAACTCCTTTTCCACACCAACCATATCCGACAACAACAGCTGTCTTTCCAGAAACAACCAAGTTGGTATTATGCATAATCGCTTCCCATACGGATTGGCCTGTGCCGTAGCGATTATCGAAAAGGTGCTTCATCATGGCATTGTTGACGGCAATCATTGGTAAATGAAGTTGGCTGGTATTGTCCATTGCTTTCAAACGAATGATACCTGTGGTGGTTTCTTCGCAGCCGCCTTGAATATGAGCTAAGAGTTCAGGATAGTCGGTATGTAGTAATGTAGTAAAATCACCACCATCATCAATGAACAAATCAGGTTGAAATTTAGCCAACTGATGGATGTACATATGATATTCTTCAGTAGATGCACCATATTTGGCAAATGCAGTAATACCATTATTTACCAATGCAGCAACAATATCATCTTGGGTAGAAAGTGGATTGGAACCTGCGACTGCCACTTCGGCACCGCCAGCTTGAATAACCAATGCCATATAGGCTGTTTTTGCTTCAAGGTGCAAGCAAATAGCGATTTTTTTTCCTTTAAAAGGTTGTGTTTTTCTATATTCATCTTCGAGCTTCGTTAAAATTGGCATGTGGGCTTTCACCCAGTCGATTTTTAATTGTCCTTTAGGAGCCAGTTGTATATCTTTAATAATATTTTCCATAATAAAATATTTCTCCTTTCAGAAAAGCGATATTAAGCCTCATTATAGAGAATATCCCCTATACATGCAAGTTTCAAGTATTGGTCGATTTCGGTTAGATAGTCGCATTGGAAGGTGATTTATGATAAAATAACTATGGAATTTTATGTCTTGTTGTGTAAGATGTTTATAAATATCTTAAGATACAAAAAGGAGAGGGTTCTGTGGGTATTAAGCACAAAGATTTAATTGGCTTAAATGAAGTAAGCGTTGAAGAAGTTGAAGAAATACTAGCACTCGCTTATCGTATGCGCGAACAAGTTACGAGCAAAAAAAAGATGAGCGATGCTTTAAAAGGGATAACAGTTGTCAATTTATTTTATGAAAACAGCACACGTACACGTACATCTTTTGAATTAGCAGGAAAATATCAAGGCGCGAATGTGCTAAATATTTCAGCGTCATCTAGTAGTGTACAAAAAGGTGAAAGCTTGAAGGATACTGCTCAAACAATCAATGCATACTATCCAGATATTATTGTGATGCGTCATCCAAATAGTGGTGCACATCATATTCTAGCGGAAAATGTTCAAGCGAGAGTGATTAATGCAGGGGACGGACGCCATGCCCATCCAACACAAGCCTTGCTTGATTTTATGACGATTAGAGATTATAAAAGTAACTTAAAGGGATTGAAGGTTGCTATTAATGGCGATATTCTACATTCCAGGGTCGCAAGAAGCAATATTGCACTTTTAAGTAAGTATGGCTGCGACATACGTGTATGTGGACCGATGACGTTGGTTCCTTCGCATATAGAGCAATTGGGTGTTAAATTGGTCCATCGTTTTGAAGATGCTTTGGAAGATGCAGATGTTGTTATGATGTTGCGTATACAGCTTGAAAGACAAAAAGCAGGACTCTTCCCTTCAAGTGAAGAGTATGCCCATTATTATTGTTTAACCCAAGAAAGACTCTCTTTAGCAAAGAAAGATGCAATTGTTTTGCATCCTGGACCAATCAATCGCGGAGTTGAAATCAGCGATGAGGTGGCAGATGGTCCTCAAACAAAAATTATTGAGCAAGTCACAAATGGCTTGTGTATTCGTATGGCATTATTGCAACTTATGGCAGAGGAGGCCTAACCATGTTATTAAAAAATGGACATTTAGTAGACCCGTCTCAAGCAATTGATGGCGTAACAGATATTCGCATCGAAGAAGGAAAAATTTCTGAGGTAGGACCTGATTTACCAGAAGAAGAAAATGAAGTGGTTTATGATCTTTCAGGATGCTATGTGGTTCCAGGTTTAATCGATACGCATGTTCATATGCGCGATCCTGGTCAAGAAGAATCTGGTGATATTGAATCAGAGGCCAAAGCAGCAATCGCTGGTGGATTTACAAGTGTGGTTGCCATGCCAAATACAAGTCCTGTCATTGATAATGTGCCAATGATTCGTTACATTTGTGATAAATCTGCGCGCGTTGGCTATGCAGATGTTTTGCAAACAGCTGCCATCACCAAAGGTGAACAGGGTGTTGAGTTAACAGAAATTGGCTTATTGCATGATGCAGGCGCCATTGCTTTTACTGAAGACGGGAAATCTGTTGCAAATAGTGGCGTCATGAAAAAAGCGATGGTCTATAGTAAGCCCCATGATGTTCTTTTTATGAGCCATTGTGAAGACGCCGATTTAAAAGGCTCAGGCTGTATGAATGCAGGGGCGCTTGCTGATGAATTGGGCTTAGAGGGTATCTCTAATGAAGTGGAAGATTTGATGATTGTTCGAGATATCATGCTTGCTAAGATGACAGATGTGAGATTACATATTCAACATTTAAGCACAGGCAGCGGTTTAGATATTGTTCGTGATGCTCAAGCAAAAGGTTTGCCGATTACTTGTGAAGTTACACCACATCATTTATTCCTTACTGAAGAAAAAGTCAGAGGCTATAATACTTCTGCAAAAGTCGCACCACCACTTCGTAAAAAAGAGGACAATGAAAAATTAATCGCTGGTCTAAAAGATGGTTCTATTACTTGTATTGCTACAGACCATGCACCACATGCTGCTGAAAAGAAAGACATTGAATTTGAACGTGCAGCGAATGGCATTTCTAGTATTGAAGTTGCTTTTCCACTGGTATGGACCAAATTAGTAGAAACCGGCGAATGTACCTTGAGCGATGTGGTCAATCTTATGAGCTATAATCCTGCCAAATTATTACGCATCGAAAAAGGTAGTCTTACTGTAGGAAAAGTCGCAGATATTATGGTATTTAATCCAAATATTGAAAAAACAGTCGACTCTCAACATTTCTACAGTAAAGGGAAAAATTGTCCTTACAATGGTGAAGTGTTGAGCGGATGGCCTTTAATGGTATTTAGAGCAGGTAAAGTCGTTTTAAAAGATGGGGAAAT
>CAMYDW010000023.1 GCA_947254645.1 uncultured Peptococcaceae bacterium
GTATTGCAATGACAGAATTTTATTTAAGTGTATTATTACACATTTCTTCAAGCCAATTTAAGTTTAGAGAAGATATCCATTCTTTGGAGTATAGTATTTTGTATGGAGATTTACTTTCAGGTGCTTTTGCAAAAAAATTAGTGGATATGGGTGAATTAGAAACCCTTAAACGTTGGTTAATAGTCTTAAGTAAAATTCAGCAGAATTTAGTGGTATTATCATTAGAAGATGCTGATGCTCAAAGAAAAAAAATACTCTTATCTCAAACAATTTATGAGTTGATTAGTAGCGAAAAATTTATATGTAATGAATCAATATCAAATGCTACCCTTTTTGGAATAACAGCAGAGGAAATACAAGAGTACTTAAGAAAATATATTACGTCAAAAAATGATGTAATGAAAATGTTATTAGGTGAGTAAATGAAAACTTTAATGCAACATCAAAAAATAAAAAAATTATTAAAAGAAGTTGAAGTCTGCTTAGAAGAAATGGTAGAGTTTGATGATGTTTTTCTAAGAGAAGCTGCATTATTTAATATGCAAGCGGGTGGAAAGAGATTACGCCCTCTATTTGTATTGCTGAGTGCCCAATATTTTGGGGTTCACAATAAAGATATCGTAAAATTTGCCACAATTATGGAATTGGTGCATATGGCATCTTTGATTCACGATGATGTCAACGATCATTCAAGTTTAAGACGTGGCCAGAAAACATTAAATGTAAAATATAATAATAATGTTGCAGTGCATAGCGGAGACTATATTTTAATAGAAGCTTTGAAAAAGGTATATGAAATACCACATTCAGATATTCTTTTACAGATTTTGTCTGAGACAGCAATTGAGATGTCCAAAGGAGAAATTGCACAATTGGCGTCACTATTCGATATTCATCAAAATATTGAATCTTATAATTATCGAATTGAACGTAAAACTGCTCTCTTGATTGCAGTTTGTTGCAAAACAGGTGCTATATTGAGCAATGCTTCAAATGATGAAATAGATGCATTCTATAAATATGGTTTTCATTTAGGAATGGCTTTTCAAATAAAAGACGACTTGATGGATATTCAAGGAACAAATATTCAGCTTGGTAAACCCAACGGAAATGATTTGAAAAATGGTTTAGTAAATTTACCAACTATCTTATTATTGGAAAAAGATTTTCCAGAGAAGGTAGAAATTCAAGAGCGTATAAAAAATCAATTCCCAAATGGCCAGGATGATATTGATTTTATTATGCCTTTTATTCAAGCACCAGAAATCATTAGTGCATGCGAGGATATAATTTATCAACATATTAATGCTGCTAAAGAAATATTAAATGATTTTAGAGCTAATGACACAAGAAATCTCTTGTTTGAAGCATCAGATTATATTTACGAAAGGTTAAAATAATGGCATTTGATTATTCAATTATGCTAGATTTAGCTGGTAAAAATGTTCTTGTCATTGGTGGCGGTTGTGTTGCATCACGTAAAATAAAAAAATTATGTGCTTCTGGTGCTCATATTACCGTTGTGGCGCCTGAGATAAGTTCATATGTAGAAAAGGTTGCTAATAGTGGCCAGATTTCTTTAGAAAAACGAGATTTTGAACTAAAGGATCTAGATTATTATCAGCCTTTTTTTGTGTGTGCTGCGACAGATAATATAAATCTTAATAGTGATATTGCCTCATACTGCGACAAACATAATATTTTAGTAAATGTTATTACTAAACCAGAAGAAGGCAATGTTGCAATACAATCAGATATAAGACGCGAAAACTTTAATGTTTCAATTTCTACGTTTGGACAAAGTCCAGCATTTTCTAAAAACCTAAGACTTTATTTAGAAAATATTTTTAATAGTGACTTTGATTTAATCGTTAGGATATATAAAGATACACGATTGTGGGTTCTTGAAACAGTTGAAGAGCCAGCAAAAAGAGAAGAAGTTTTTCAGCAACTTTCTTTCAATACAATCAATAATTTTGTTCAAGATGGTAAAAATATATCTTATAATGAGTTACTGAAGAAGGTGAAACAATGGCTATATTACTCATTGGATTGAATCATAAAACTGCTCCAGTTGAAATTAGAGAACGTGTATCTCTATCAAGATCTCAAATCGAAAAATTAAGTGAGCGTATTCGAAACATTGATTCTTTTTTAGGGTGCTCAATCCTATCTACTTGTAACCGTACGGAATTTTATGTGAATGCTACATCGCCTATTTTAGCTCAAGAAGCGCTCATTCAACTAATGGACGAATATAGTGGTGTAGGCTGTAGGGAATTAGCAAAATACTTATATATAAAATTTAATCGTAATGCTGTATTGCATTTGTTTACTGTTGCCTCTGGATTAGATTCTATGATTTTAGGTGAGAGCCAGATTCAAGGACAAGTGCAAGATGCATATGAATATGCGCTGAGCTACAGGATATCCGACAGTATTATTAACACACTATTTATGAATGCGCTTACAGTTGGAAAACGTGTAAGAACAGAGACTCAAATTGATCGACATACTTTGAGTGTAAGTGTTGCAGCTGTTGAACTAACCAAAAAAACATTAGGGTCTTTAGAAGATAAAACAGTCCTTGTGTTAGGTGCTGGCGAAACAAGTGAATTAACGGCACGATATTTAATTGAAAATAATATTTCTAGTATTATGGTTTCTAATCGTACTTATGAACGTGCAGAATGGCTTGCTAATGAAATAGGCGGAAAAGCTGTTCAATTTTCAAATATGGATCAATATTTATCAGATGCAGATATTATCATAAGTAGCACGGCTTCACCAGTACCGATTTTGGATAAAAGGGACCTTCTGAAATTTGATGAAAATAGAAATAAATCACTTGTTGTAATAGATATTGCAGTGCCAAGAGACATCCATCCTAATATTGCTGAATTGCCTTATGTGACTCTTTTTGACATTGATGATTTACAGAAAGAAATGGATGTAAATCTTTCTTATCGCCAAAAAGAGGCCATTGATGCAAAACGTATAGTTGATGAAGAAATGGATAATTTTTATTTCTGGCTAGATTCATTATGGGTTGTTCCTACAATTGTCAGAATGCGAAAACAAATTGAAAAGATTAAACAAGATGAGATTGAAAGAGCGATTAACAGAATTGATACACCAAGTGAACGTGAAATAAGAATTATAGAACAACTAGCCAACAGTATTGTTAATCAATGGTTACATAAACCGATCGTAAATATGAAATCTCTAGCTGGTCATAGAATAGATAAGATAGATTGCTATATTAATGCAATTAATGATCTATGGGGGCTTGAAGAAAATGGTGATGAAAATGAATAAGCATATTAAAATAGGTTCTAGAGACAGTCAGTTGGCCTTATGGCAAACATATCACGTAATTGATGCTCTTAAAGAACATTTCCCAGACACAACCTTTGAAGTCGTCAGTATGAAAACGAAGGGTGACAAACTATTAGACATTTCTCTTTCAAAAATTGGCGATAAAGGTCTATTTACAAGTGAATTAGAATCTATGATGATTTCAGGCGAAATAGATTTAGCAGTTCATAGCTTAAAAGACATGCCGACTTCATTAGATTCGCGTCTTGTATTAGCCTGCTTTTTAAAGAGATATAATCATAAAGATGCTCTCCTAACAAAACATACAGGTGGTATTATGGATTTACCACATGGTGCTGTTGTTGGGACGAGTAGTTTACGTAGACGTTCACAACTTTTATCCATGCGCCCTGATTTAGAAGTTTGTGATTTGCGCGGTAATATTAATACACGCTTAAAAAAATTTCATGAAGGTCATTATGATGCGGCGATATTGGCAGTTGCAGGACTTGATAGATTAGGATTCCATGATGAAATTTCGGAAGAATTGGATGAAGAATTTTTTATGCCAGCAGTTGGTCAAGGTGTATTAACCATTGAATGTCGAAGTGATCGTGAAGATTTATTGGATATGATTAGCACTATAAATCATCATGATACCTATATGTGTATCACTGCTGAAAGAGAATTCATGAATAGCCTAAATGGTGGTTGTCAAGTGCCTCTCGGTGCATATGCACAAATTATTGATGATACAATTAAAATTCAAGGATTTGTTGGAAGCGTTGATGGAACAGAGATTATTAAGGAAGAAATTATTCGACCTGTATCTGAATTCCAATCTATAGGAAAACTATTAGCAGATAAATTATTGTCAAAAGGTGCAAAAAAAATCTTAGATGCGATTAGATGATTAAGAGAGGTAACATTGATGAATAAAGGCTATGTATATTTAGTTGGTGCAGGACCTGGGGATGTTGGTCTAATTACAGTTAAAGGGTTAGAGTGTATAAAAAAAGCAGACGTGATTGTATATGATCGTCTGGCTAATGCACGCTTACTATCCTACGCAAAACCAGATGTCAAATTAATCTATGTTGGAAAAACCCCAGATCACCATACTTTAAAACAAGATGAGATTAACCAAGTGTTGGTAGATGAGGCTTTAAAAGGACTTGTTGTCACTCGCTTAAAGGGTGGAGATCCTTATGTTTTTGGTCGCGGTGGCGAAGAAGCAGAATTATTGAAAGCAAATCATGTTAAATTTGAGGTTGTACCAGGTATTACTTCTGCTATTGCAGTACCATCTTATGCGGGTATCCCTGTTACTCATCGCAATTTGACCTCAACTTTTACAGTTATAACTGGACATGAGGATCCTCTAAAAGAAAACAGTCAAATCAACTGGAAACGTCTAGCAACAGATCCAGGAACACTAATTTTCTTAATGGGTGTCGGTAATTTAAAAGAGATTGTGCGTCAATTGACTTCAAACGGAAAAGAAGCGACTACACCAGTAGCACTTATTCGATGGGGAACTCGTCCTGAACAACAAGTTGTTACAGGCACTTTAGATAATATTGTTGCAGAAGTAGAACGAGCAGGATTGACTTCCCCAGCTATTATCATTGTTGGTGAAGTTGTAAGCATGCGGGATACTTTAACATGGTTTGAACAAATGCCTTTATTTGGTAAACGTATTCTAGTAACTCGTGCTAGAGAACAAGCAAGTGCTTTTTCACAAATGATAGAAGAAGCTGGTGGTGAAGCTTATGAGTTACCTACAATTGTCATAGATCCTGCCGATGAATCAGACGATTTAATGCGTGCAGTACGTGAAGCCCATTCCTATGATTGGGTTGTTTTCACAAGTGTGAATGGTGTATATGCTTTCTTTAAAAGCTTGAAAAAACAACATTTAGATATTCGTTCTTTGGGTAATGTTAAAATTTGTGCAATCGGTCCTAAAACAAAAGAAGCCCTTGAGGATAAAGGCCTTTTGGTTGAAGCAATGCCTGAGAAATTTATTGCTGAGAGTGTTATTGACTGTTTAAAGCCTCTTATCAAGCCTAATGATAAGATTTTATTACCACGCTCTGATTTAGCACGTACGATACTAGTGGATGTTTTAACGGAATTAGGCACAAAAGTAGATGAAGTAATTGCCTATAGAACAAAAAAGAATAATGAATTTGATGAATCCATCATTGAAAAAATCAAAGATAAATCAATTAACATTATTACTTTTACAAGTTCCTCCACAGTAACGAATCTGATGGAAATCATTAAAGATAAATCTATTTTAGAAGATATTATTTTAGCTTCTATTGGACCAGCAACCAGCGAAACAATGAGACAACATGGAATAGAACCAAATATTGAGGCTGAAACATATACAATTCAAGGATTATTTGATAGCATTTTGTCATATGTAAAGGAGTAATATCATGTTTCCAGAAAATAGAATGCGAAGATTGCGTCGTACTGAAAATATTCGTAATATGCTGCAAGAGATTCATTTGAATATTGCCGATTATATTTATCCTATTTTTGTAGTTGAAGGTACCGATATCATTAATCCAATTAATTCCATGCCTGGGGTTAACCAGTTTTCGCTAGATCATGTTTTAGAGGAAGTTCAAAGAGCTGTTGATGCAGGAATTATATCAATTATGTTGTTCGGTATACCTGAGGCTAAAGATGCCCTAGGAAGTGGCGCTTACGCTAGTGAAGGTATTATTCAACAAGCGATTAAGCTTATAAGAGCATCATATCCAGATTTAATTATTTCAACGGATGTTTGTATGTGCGAATATACTGATCATGGACATTGTGGCATCATAAAAAATCAAGTCATTGATAATGATGAAACGTTACCATATCTTGCTAAAATTGCGGTAAGTCATGCTGAAGCTGGAGCGGATATTTTAGCACCTTCTGATATGATGGATGGAAGAATTAGTGTCATTAGAGAAGCGCTTGATAATGCTGGCTATAAAGATGTTATGATAATGGCTCATTCTGCTAAGTTTGCCTCTTCATTTTATGGTCCATTTAGAGATGCTGCAGACTCTACTCCTCAATTTGGTGACCGCAAGTCTTATCAAATGGACCCAGCATCAGGCATTAGACAAGCATTACAAGAGGTTGAATTGGATTTAGCAGAAGGCGCAGATATGGTTATTATTAAACCAAGCCTTGCTTATCTAGATTTGATTTCTGCTGTTCATGAATCTTATTTAACACCGGTTGTTGCTTATAATGTCAGTGCTGAATATGCTATGGTCAAGGCAGCTGCTCAAAATGGTTGGATTGATGAGAAAAAAATTGTTATAGAAATGATGCAAGCTTTTAAAAGAGCTGGCGCTAAATTAGTGATTACTTATCATGCAATAGACTTGGCCAATTGGTTAAAGGAGGATTAAGAATGGAATTTCAATTTGAAAAATCTAAATCAAGTTTTGAAGCAGCACAAAAAGTTATTCCAGGGGGTGTGAATAGTCCTGTACGTGCTTTTAAAGCTGTAGGAGAACACCCTGTTTTTATTAAACATGGTGAAAAAGCACATATTGTTGATATTGACAATCAAGAATATGTAGATTTTGTATGCTCTTGGGGTCCACTTATTCTCGGTCACAGACATCCTAAAGTTTTAAATGCCATCAACGATACTTTAGAACATGGTACAACTTACGGGATGCCAACATTAGTCGAAACAAAGATGGCAGAATTGGTTTGTGAACTGATTCCTAGCATTGAAATGGTCAGAATGGTTTCATCTGGGACCGAAGCAACAATGAGTGCCTTACGTTTGGCTCGTGGTTACACAAAAAAGAACAAAATAATTAAATTTGAAGGTTGCTATCATGGGCATGCTGATTTATTGCTTATTAATGCTGGCTCTGGAGCAATGACCTTTGGTGTGCCATCTAGTCCTGGTGTGCCTGAAGCCATTGCCAAAGAGACTTTGACAGCTAAATATAATGATATAGATAGCGTCAAGAAGCTTTTTGAATTATACAAAGACGAAATTGCAGCTGTTATTGTAGAACCTATTCCAGGCAATATGGGATTGATTTTACCAGAAAATAATTTCTTGGAGGATTTAAGAACAATAACTACTGACAATAATGCACTATTAATTTTTGATGAAGTTATTTCAGGTTTTAGAGCAAGTATTGGTGGGGCTCAAAAAGTTTTTGATGTGATGCCTGATTTGACCTGCCTTGGAAAGATTATTGGTGGTGGTCTTCCAGTAGGTGCATTTGGTGGTAAAAAAGAAATTATGGAACATCTTTCACCAGCTGGGGATGTTTACCAAGCAGGAACTTTATCAGGAAATCCACTGGCGATGGCAGCGGGATATGCCACACTATCAGTTTTAAAAGAAGAAGCGCCTTATGAAGAAATGGATAAAAAAGCCAAAAATCTAGTGGATAATCTAAAAAAATTAGCTCAAAAACATAAAGTGGCTATCCAAATTAACCAATTTGGATCACTATTTACTGTTTTCTTTAATAAAGATTCTATCCATTCTTATAGTGATGCTAAAAAATGTGATACAAAAGCTTATGCTGTCTTTTTTGAAACAATGTTAAAAAATGGTGTTCATTTACCGCCATCACAATTTGAATGCTGGTTCTTGTCTACTGCACATAGTGAAGAGGATATTCAATTTACAATTAATGCTGCTGATAAGGCATTTGCAGAAGTAGGGAAATTGCAAAATGTATAAAAAATATTATATACAAACTTTTGGGTGTCAAATGAATGAGCATGATTCTGAAATTATTGCAGGATTACTCGAAGAAATTTTTTTCGTAGCAACAGATGATATCGATGATGCGGATCTCATCTTACTTAATACTTGCTGTATAAGAGAAAAAGCAGAAAATAAAGTATTAAGTATGCTGGGTGAACTAGAAAAAAATGTTAAGGCTAAGCCAGATTTAATTATTGGTGTTTGTGGTTGTATGATCCAACAGAAGAATATCATTCCTAAGATTCTACACGCTTCTCCACATGTATCTTTATTATTTGGTACTAATAATATGAACCACATTGGAGAGTATGTTCAAAGAATTCTAGAAGATCATAAACCAGTTTTTGTTGTTGATGAATCAGATTCTAATCCAAATGTTCAATTACCTGCTCATCGTCTTTTTTCTTTTAAGGCTTTTGTAAATATTACATATGGATGTAATAATTTTTGTACATATTGCATTGTTCCTTATGTAAGAGGAAGAGAAAGAAGTCGTAAAAAAGAAGATATCATTTCAGAAGTTAAAGGGCTGGTGGAGGATGGCGTAGTAGAGGTCACACTTTTAGGACAAAATGTTGACTCTTATGGAAATGACTTTGATACACCAGTTACTTTTGCTGAATTGTTAAAGGAAGTAGATGAGATTGAAGGGATTCAAAGAATTCGCTTTATGACTTCTCATCCAAAAGATTTTTCAAAAGAACTCATTGAAGTGATAAAAAATAGCAAGCACATTTGTCATTCCCTACACCTACCGGTTCAATCTGGCTCGAATAGTGTCTTGAAACGTATGAATCGAAAATATACTCGAGAACATTATCTCGATATCGTAAATTCAATCAGAATGGCTCTTCCTGATGTTGCATTAACAACAGATATTATTGTAGGTTTTCCAAATGAAACAGATGAGGAATTTAATGAAACCTTAACGCTCGCTGAAGAAGTTGGCTTTGATAATGCTTTTTCCTTTGTTTACTCAAAAAGAGAAGGTACCGTTGCAGCAACTTTTGAGGACATGATTCCTTTAAGTGTAAAAAAAGAAAGATTACAACAATTAAATCAAACACTCTCTAAATGGAGTGCTAAACGTAATGAAAGATATGAAAATATTGTGGTTAAAGTTCTGGTTGATGGGGTAAGTAAAAATAACACTAATATGTTGACTGGACGTACTGATACAGGTAAAACAGTTATCTTTGAAGGTGATTCAAAGTTGATTGGAAGTATTGTACCTGTTAAAATAACTTCTGTTCAGACATGGATTTTAAAAGGAAAATTGGAGGAATTAAAGTGAGTATTTATGATAAAGCAAAAGAATTAGCAGATGCAATTACAACAAGTGATGAATTACGTCGTGTAAAAGAAGCTGAATTAAAGATGATGATTGATCTTCCATCACGTGAAATTGTTGAAGAATACCAACGTATTCAAATGGAAGCTATCAACAGTGGCATTTCCTATGAAGATTTAGCCGATGATAAAAAAGAACGTTTAAATGAACTTGAAAAGCAAATGAATGAAAATGAAATTATTGTTGAATATATGACTTCAAATCAAGAATTAAACCAAGTTTTAGAATCTGTCAATATGATTATTAGCAGTGCTTTAACTGGTGGTTCTGATAGTGGTTGTAGTAGTTGTTCTTCCGCAGGGAATTGTGGTGAAAGCTCTTGCTGCTCTTCTTGCGGCCATTAATTCATTGAATACAAAAAACTCCCCTCTCAAAGAGGGGAGTTTTTTGTATTCAATGATAGTGTATGATATAATATATAGTGGATTAAAATTGGATAAATACACTAATTTTTTATAAAAGGTAGGAGAGATAGAATGGCTGTTTTACAATTAAATAATGTGGATAAGAGTTATATAACAAATTCTATCTTTACAAATATAAGCTTTAATGTCAATGCAGGTCAAAAAATTGGATTAGTGGGTCCTAATGGTACGGGCAAATCCACATTAATGAAGTGTATTGTCGGTTTGGAATCAATTGATAATGGCATCATCAGCTTTGCTAAAGACATAACCTTTGGATATCTTGACCAAAATGCAATCTTAGATTTAAATAGCAATTTAGAGGAGATAATGCTAGAAGCCTTTCAAGATATTATCGAGTTGCATGATGAAATACGAGTTTTAGAGAACAAAATATCCTTAGAAAATAATGAAAATATATTAAAGGAATTGCTTGATAGCTATCAAGCAAAACAGGCACTATATGAAGAAAAAAATGGTTATGCAATTGAAAGTAGAATAAAAGGTATTATTATTGGACTGGGATTTCAAGAAAAAGATTTAATGCGTTTGGCTTCTTCTTTTAGTGGCGGGGAAAGAACTCGCATTATGTTAGCCAGATTGTTAGTAAAGAATCCTGACTTATTATTATTAGATGAGCCAACCAACCATCTGGATTTACCTTCTATTGAATGGCTTGAAACATACCTTAAAAACTATAAAGGTGCCATCATGGTTATTTCACACGATGAATATTTCTTGAATTCAGTAGTGGATACTGTATATGATTTAGAAAATCAAGCACTAACTATATACTCTGTTCCGTTCTTTCGATATAAAGAAGAGAAGAAAAAAAATAAAGCGATTCAACATAAACAATATCTTCAACAACAAAATAAAATTGCAAAAGAATTGGAGTATATTAACAGAAATCGGGCAGGTGTTAATTCTAAACAAGCACGCGGACGCGAAAAGCGACTATCTAAGGAAGTTCTTTTGAAAGATACTGTAGAGCAGCATACTATAAAAATTAGAAACTATGAAGTAAGTGAGACAGCACGTTTTGTGCTTACGATAGACAATCTAGATGTCCATGTTCAAGGAAAGCAATTGGCAAAATCACTAAATTTTAATATAAAATCAAGGGAAAAAGTTGCAATTATTGGTAGAAATGGCATTGGAAAAAGTACGTTACTAAAAACCATTTTAAAAGCGATAGAATCGAATGATGATACAGTTAGATTAGGAAATCGTGTAAATTTTGTTTATTTTGATCAGCATCAAAGTTTTTTGAATGAGGAAAATACTATCTTAGAGCAAACTCTTTCAAGTTGTGACTTGAAAATAAGTGAAGCTAAAAAATTACTAGCACGATATCTTTTTACTGAAGATGATTTAGAAAGATTCATTTTTCAACTTTCAGGAGGAGAAAAAGTCAGACTTTCCTTAATGATTTTATTATACACTGAACCAAACTTTTTAATTATGGACGAACCGACCAATCATTTAGATAGTATTTCTAAAGAACTTGTTATTTCATTTTTAGATGAATTTTCAGGCGCAATTTTGGTTGTATCTCACGATAGACAATTATTAAATGAGGTGACAACTAGAACATTAGAGTTTACAAGCGAAGGTATAACTGAGTATCTAGGAAATTACGAATATTATTCAGAAAAAAAAACACTTCAACTATTGCTAGATAATGAAGAAAAAAAAGAGAAACAATTTTCGCAATTAAAGCCAAAAAAGAAAACCACGACAATTAGTAGAAGTAAATTGAAAAATGAAATTGAGAAACTAGAGCAAGAATTATCTGTTTTAGAAAAAACAATTGAAGGATTAAATGAGCAGCTCTCTATGGCAGACGTTGATTATGCAACAATAGCAGAGCAACTTGAAAAAAATAATCAAGCGCTTGATATAAAATTAGAACAATGGCAGGAAAAATCAGAACTATTAGAGGAGATTACTGAGAGTGAATAAGAAGCCGGAATTACTTCTTCCAGCAGGAAGTTTGGAAATTGCAAAAATTGCCATTGATCATGGAGCGAATGCTGTATATGTTGGCGCAGAAGAATTTAGTGCACGTGCTAAGGCTAAGAATCTTTCACTAGAGGAATTTAAGGAAGTAATAAAATATGCCCATGAAAAGCAAGCAAAGGTGTTTTGTGCATTTAATATCTTACTTTTTAACGAAGAGTTTGAGTCTGCCATTAAATTAGCAACAGAGCTTGTAAAAAATGGCTTAGATGCATTTATTGTACAAGACTTTGGGATAGCAAATATCCTTATAAGCTTTTTTCCTGAAACAGAGATCCACGCTTCAACTCAAATGGCCATCATGAATCTATCTGGGACTAAAGCACTAGAATTGATTGGTTTTGATAGAGTTGTTTTAGCTCGAGAAACGTCTTTTGATTCGATGCAATATATAAGAAAACATGCAAATATACCTCTTGAAGTTTTTGTTCAAGGGGCACTTTGTGTTTCCTATTCTGGTTTATGTCATATGAGTGCTTTTCAAGGAGATAGAAGCAGCAATAGAGGAAGCTGTGCACAACCTTGTAGAAATTCATATAAATTGATACAGAAATACAAACAAGGGAATAAAGAACTTTCAGAAGGATATTTATTAAGTCCAAAAGATCTAAACCTTATCATGGATATTCCAAAATTAATAAACCTTCAAATAGATTCTTTTAAGGTAGAAGGTCGTATGAAACAACCTGAATACGTTGCTGTTATGACAGATGTATATCGTCAGCGGATTGATACCTATACAAATAGAGAGTTATTTGACTATGATTCTGCAACAACTAAAATGGCATCAGTATTCAATAGGGAAGGATTTACTTCAGGATTTTTCCATGGATATGAGGGCTCTAAAATGATGAGCTATCTTTCTCCAAGAAATACAGGTGTAAGTATTGGTGAAATTATTCAAATAGATCAGAAGTATTGTCGGATTAAGGTGAGCGACAAACTATGCCTTGGTGATGGTATTGTTTTATACGATGATAAGTTTGGTTCTGTTTGGGGAGGCTATTTAGATAAAATTTACAATACCGAATTAAAGATGGTAGATAAAGTTTTACCAGGAGAGATTGCTGTTATAGCCCATCAAATTGAGAAAAAAAATGATATAAAAAAGGTAAAATTTTGTTATCGTACCTTTAATAAAGACCTTTCTAAGAATACATTAAGAATAAATAATAGAGTAAAAGCAAATCCTGAACACAAAGGAAATCTCAGTATTTTTGTAGAAGTCACCATTGATAAACCACTAAAGATTATTGCGTTGCTTAGTACTACAGATGATATGATTCATAATTTTGAATGGGAGTCAGACTTTTTAATAGAAGCATCTCAAAACAATATCTCTTGTGAAGCAGTCATAAAAAAAGGATTCGGTAAATTAGAAAAACAAGGCTATAGCCTATCTTGTATAGAAGTAACCGAGAAAACTCCGGCTTTTGTACCTATGAGTTTAATTACTCAAGCAAAAAATAGTATCATTTCGAATTTTAGCGCTATTTTTGAAAAAGAAAGTTCAATTATTAAATTACCAGAATTTAATATTGAAGAAAGAATAGATGATGTTCAAAGCTTTTTAGATGAAATACCACCTCGCATCTATATTAAACATAAACCTGCTTTAACTATTCAAGTACATACTTTTGAACAAGCTAAAGCAGCTATCGAGGGTGGTGCTGATGAAGTTAATATTTATTTGATGCATACCAGAAAAGAGAAGGCTATTAATTTAGAGCAGTTAGCCGAGTTGAGAAAAGATGTTGATATTATTTTTTCGCTTCCCGTCTTGATAAAAAATGAAAAAGAAGAAAAATATGTTCAAAAAATATGCTCCGATCTGTATAAAAATGGATATTCGAAATTTATGATATCAAATATAGGTCAAGCATATTTGCTAGATGAAATAGGCGTTCCATATTACCTAGGTGATTACACTTTTAATTTTACCAATGATTTAACGGCCTTTTTCTTGATGCAAATGGGATTTACTAGACAGACAATTTCTCTTGAAATGGATTATGAGCACATTAGAAATTTAAGCGCAATCGGTAATATCCCAACTGAATTAATTGTATATGGAAAATTACCAGTGATGAATACTCAATATTGTCCCATGGGAAGTATAATCGGTGGAAGAGACAGTGAAACGATGTGTAGTCAACCATGTAAAAATGGAAGTTATTTTTTAAAACGCGAAGACAAAGAGTATGAAGTAAAAAATGACATTTTTTGTAATACTTATCTTCTTAATGATAAAAAATATGATTTATTATCTCATTTAGACAAAATATTCACTCTAGGCGTGGACTATTTAAGAATACTAGGCACCTTTCTGGAGCCTAAAGAAATTCAAGAAATAACGACGGTTTTAAAAAAACTCAGAGATGATTATTTTGACAATCAAACAAAACCTATTTATCAAATTCAAAATAACACAACAGATGGACACTTTTTAAAGGGAGTGCGTTAGTATTTCATACTATAAAAATAGTCCTATATTGGACAAGCTAGAATTTAATAAAATTAAAGAGCTTTTATCGATGGAATGTCATTCATCTTTAGGGAAAAAGCATGTTGCATTATGTTATCCCAGTACAAAAAAAGAACAGATTACATTATGGCAACAAGAGACCGAAGAGCTAGTGGGATTACTATCTGTCGGTGAAATAATTCCGTTATCAGGTATTTCCGATATAGAGTCAATTCTAAAAAAGCTTCGTATAAAGCAGGTTTTAACTCCAGAAGAATTATTACAAATAGCAATTTCCTTGCAAGCAACCAATAATTTGAAACATTATTTTAGTCTCAAACAAGATGGTTTCAAATTAAAAAGAATCATATCGGTAGTAGAAAAACTTATTGAAAATGAAGATTTAAGAAAAGTAATTTTGAAGTCCATTCGTGAAGATGGTTATATTTTAGAGAGTGCATCTTCTAATTTAAGTGATATTCGCCATGAAATGACAAACTTAAATCAAACAATTCGCAAAAAAATGGAGCATCTTGTGAAAAATCAATCAATGCAAGATCTTTTACAAGAGCAAATCATTACGATTCGTTCAGAACGTTTAGTTATTGCGGTGAAAGCTGGATATAGAAATAAAGTGCCGGGGATTGTTCATGATCAGTCTGCAAGTGGCGCCACACTTTATATTGAGCCAGCTGAATTTGTACCTTTAAATAACAGAGTTGGTGAGCTCTATCAAAATGAGAAGAAAGAGATATACATCATTCTTAAGTCCTTGACAGAAGAATGTGCAATGGTTATTGATCAACTAAAAAATAATCAATATCAACAAAGGTATTTAGATTTTACTACTGCAAAAGCTAAATTAGCGATAAAAATGCATGCCGTGGCTCCTCAGACAGTAGACTCAACAGATATATACTTATCTCGTGCATATCATCCGTTACTAAATCGTCAAGAAGCTGTACCAATTACTATTGCAATGACTGATGATACACGAATGATTGTTGTGACAGGTCCAAATACTGGTGGGAAAACAGTTACTTTAAAAACAGTGGGACTTTTAGTGCTAATGCATCAATCTGGATTACATATTCCAGTTCATTCAGAAAGTGTGTTAGGTATCTTTGAAAAAGTATTTGTTGATATTGGTGATGAACAAAGTATTGAGCAATCCTTGAGTACTTTTTCATCTCATTTAAAAAATATATGCAAAATAGTTGATGAAATTGATGAAGCTTCTCTTGCACTTTATGATGAATTAGGTTCAGGAACAGATCCTGGTGAAGGGGCTGCACTAGCAATTTCAATTTTAAATCATAATCTTAAAGTGGGTTGTAAAGTGCTCGCTACGACACACTATAGTGAGTTAAAAACTTTTGCATATCAAACAGATGGTGTCGTTAATGCAAGTATGATATTTGATGTTGAGACGTTACAGCCCACTTATCAATTGGTGCTTGGCGTATCAGGAGAAAGTAATGCATTTGCTATTGCCAAAAGAATTGGTTTGAATGAAAAAATTATAAAAAATGCGATCAACATTTTGGAAGAAAATCAAAGTGAAATGATTAATAAAGTCCAAAATCTTGAAAAATTACAACGTCAACTTCAAGAAGAACAGAAATTATTTGAAGAAGAAAAAAAACAACTTAAATATAAACAAGATGAAGTTGAAAAGAAACTAATAGAAATTGAAACCTATAAAGATAAAGTTTATAAAGAGGCGAATGCAGAAGCAATTGTTTTGCTAGAGAAAACAAAAAAAGAAATTCAAGAGATTTCTGTGAGTTTGAAAGAAGCACGGAAACAGGATCACCTACAAGCCTCTCTGTCTTTAGCAAACGCAAAGAAAACAATTGATAAAAAAATTGAAAGAGCAAAACCTACACAGAAATATAGAAACAATCAAGTTTTTGATCTTAATAAGGCTAAAATTGGCGACGAAGTATACTTGAATAACTTCCAAACAAATGCGACAATTTTAGCTATTAATTTGAAGAAAAAACTGTTAGACGTACAAGCAGGTATTATGAAGCTAACGGTGAAATCTAGTGACGTAAGTAATAGTGCTAATGTCAAGAAACCCCAAACCGTTACTACTAGAAGACATGTATCAAATGTGAAAGCTATTCACAGTGAAATAGATTTAAGAGGAATGACTGTGGATGAGGCGTTGCGTGTAACAGATCGATTTATTGATGAAGCTTATTTAAATAATCTAAATCAAGTAAGAATTATTCATGGTAAAGGTACAGGCGCTTTGAGACAGGCAATTAAGGAAGCGCTGTCCTCCTCTAAATATATTAAACAATATTATTTTGCACCAGCAAATGAGGGTGGAGATGGTGCTACTGTTGTTATTTTAAAATAAGTTTTGATATAGAAAGGATATCGTATGCTTGGAACAACTCCGATGTTTTTGCAATATAAAAAAATAAAAGACCATTATTCTGATATGATACTTTTTTATCGTCTTGGTGATTTTTATGAAATGTTTGATGAAGACGCTAAAGAAGCAAGTCATATCCTCGGATTAGCACTAACGGCAAGAGATGGTGGTAATAATATTAAAGTGCCAATGTGTGGTGTTCCTTATCATGCAGCAGATGTTTATATAAAAAAACTTATTAAGCAAGGGAAAAAAGTTGCCATTTGTGAGCAAGTCGAAGATCCTAAACTTGTTAAAGGTATTGTTAAAAGAGATGTCGTTAGAATTGTGACTCCTGGTATGTTGATTGATGATAATATGTTAGAAGAAGGGAGCAACTATATTGCTTGTATAGCTGGGAAAAAGACCTTTGGTCTCTCTGTTTCCGATGTTTCAACAGGTGAATTTATCACAATGATTGTTGATGATAAAGACTCACTGTTACAAGAATTGTGCAAATATATGCCTTCTGAATGTGTTATCTCTGATGATAATGTTGAGTTGTTCAATTTTTTAAACGAAAATCAATTTCTTCTTCTACAAATGAATATTTCTCCATATAGCACTTATTTAAATAAAGAAAATAATGCCATCGAAAAATTAAAAGATCACTTTAAAATCAATGATTTGTCTGTTTTAAATTTTAATCATAATGGACTCAATAATGATGCTCCTGCGATTATTTCCGCAGCAGTCTTATTAGGATATGTTGAGGATATGCTTAAATTAGAGCCAAAACACTTGGTTCAATTAAAATATCAAAAAAATAACGGCGTGATGCTTCTGGATTTATTTAGCAAGAAAAACCTTGAGCTTGTTTCATCCCTTAGTGGAAATAAAAATACAACTTTATTCGATATTCTTAATAAAACTTCTACATCAGCAGGAGCAAGACTTTTAAGACGTTGGCTAGAGGAACCGTTAATTGATGCAGAACATATCAATCTGAGACTTGATGCAACACAAGAACTTTTTGAAAATTATCTTCTAAGAAGAACCTTTGGAGAATTTTTCAAGCAAATTCAAGATATTGAACGAATAGCCTCTCGCATTTCATGCAAATCGGCCACTCCTAGGGATTTAGTGTCATTAAAAAATTCACTATTGACACTTCCAGAAATTAAAGCCTGTTTAGCGAACTGTGAGAATAGATTATTTAAAGAATTTTATGCTCAGTTTGATATTTTAGATGATGTTACTAAACTTATATCTAAAAGCATCAAGGATGAACCTGCTTTTCAAATTAAAGATGGAAATGTTATTAATCCAAACTATCATGAAGATTTGTTAGAATTGCATGAGCTTATTACCAATGGTGAAGCTTGGCTTAAGAAATATGTAGAATCAGAAAAAGAAAAAACTGGTATAAAAAATTTAAAAGTAGGATACAATAAGGTATTTGGTTATTATTTGGATGTCACAAAGTCGTATCATGCTCTTGTTCCAGATTCATATATTCGTAAGCAAACATTAGCAAACTGTGAAAGATATATTACTAATGAATTGAAAGAAATGGAAAATAAGTTACTTACAGCTTCTGAACGATCTAAAGCATTAGAACAATATCTTTTTAATCAAATTATTGATCAATTAGAAAAATCTGTAAAACGTATGTTACTCACTAGTAGTATCCTGGCAAATATAGATGTATACCTATCTTTTGCAATGGTATCTGTTGAAAATAATTATTGTAAACCAACATTAATGTCTGATAGATTTTATTTAAAAGATTTGAGACATCCAATTATAGAAAAACAAGTAAATTTAGATGAATTTACGCCAAATGATATTTTATTCGACAATAAAGAGCAACGCTTTCTTATTATTACCGGACCTAATATGTCTGGGAAAAGCACTTATTGTCGCAGTATAGCTTTGGCTTCGATTATGATGCAAATTGGTTGTTTTGTACCAGCTGCAAAGGCAGACATGAAAGTATTTGATAGAGTTTTCGCACGCATTGGTGCAAACGATTACTTAGCAGGTGGACAAAGTACTTTCATGGTAGAAATGAATGAAGTTGCAACCATCTTAAAAAATGCAACTAGAGATAGTCTTATCATACTTGATGAGGTGGGACGTGGTACAAGTACTTATGATGGCCTTGCATTAGCAACTTCCATTAGTAAATATATTAATACTAAAATAGGCGCTTGTACGTTATTTGCAACTCATTATCATGAACTTATTCAACTAGAGAAAGAAGTGGGCATCAAAAATTTTTGTGTTTCAGTGATTGAAAATCAAGAAAAGATTATATTCTTGCATAAAATCATTCCTGGTGGTGCTAGTAAAAGTTATGGTATTCATGTTGCTCAAAAAGCAGGTGTGCCAAGAGAAGTTATTAGCTTAGCAGGAGAAATTCTCAATGACCTAGAAAATACTGATGCTGCAAGATTAGATAAAGATTATAAAATAAAGGACCGAGTAGTAGTGCCTGCTGAACCAGAATGGATGATTCATTTAAGAAATATTAATATTGAAGACATGTCTTTGAGAGAAATGGCAAGCACATTGATGGATATTGTTGAAAAATTTTAGTCTGTCTAAAGGAGAATCAATTTGGGAATAATTCATATTTTAGATTCGCAGGTTGCAAATCAAATTGCAGCAGGAGAAGTTATAGAACGTCCTTGTTCGGCTATAAAAGAAATGATTGAGAATTCCTTAGATGCCCATGCAACTAATATTGTTATAGAAGTTGAAAACGGTGGCTTAGATTTAATAAAGATTTCAGATGATGGGGATGGCATGTTCAAAGAAGATTTACCATTATCTATAGAGCGGCATGCAACAAGTAAAATCAGTAAATTTAATGATGTATATAGTTTGAATACCTTTGGATTTAGAGGGGAAGCCTTAGCCTCCCTAGCTGTGATTAGTCGGTTAAAAATTCGTACAGGCCGTTCTCAAGATTATCCTTCAAATATATTAATATCTGCTCCTTCAGCATCTATTCAATATTCAGAAGGCCCACCGTTAAAAGGAACGATTATAGAAGCAAGAGATTTATATTACAATGTGCCTGCAAGAAAAAAATTTATTCGTTCAAACAATCACGAAACAAGTTTAATATATGATTTAATATGTAAATTTGCATTGGCATTTCCAAATATAAATTTCACTTACTTAAATGAAAAAAATGTTATCTTTTCTTCAAATCAATTAAATACTGTAGAAGAAATTATGAAATATGTGTATGCAGATAATAATAAAGATGAGATTATTCATGTAAATAAGATAGAGTTTTATCAAAAGCATTCAGCAGAGGCATGGTTTTTTCACCCTTCTATAACAAGAAATAACAGAAATCAAATGATATATTTTGTTAATGACCGTCTCATTGAAAGCAAGGAATTAAACAAGATTATAGAAGAAGCAGTTTATACTCTGATCCCTAAAGGCCGTTTTCCAATATGCATTTTGAAATTATATTTGCCTGCATTTAATATTGATGTAAATGTACATCCCTCAAAAAAAATCATAAAATTTAAGGATATTACTGATTGGAAAGACCTTTTAGTAAATCTCATTAAAGAAAATCTTTGGATGTCAAGATTAAATGTGCCACTGACATTGCAGCATGAAAATAAAAGAGAAGACAACGGTACAGTATCAAATGATTTTAACTCAATTAAAGCCCAATCCTTTGATTTCCTAAAGGAAGAGCCAGATAATATCCCTGACATCCCAATTTTTAAATCAATAGATAGGGATATGTTTTTTG
>CAMYDW010000024.1 GCA_947254645.1 uncultured Peptococcaceae bacterium
CACTGGTTCGAGCCCAGTTCGGGGAGTTTAAGACAAGGTGAAAACCTTGTCTTTTTTTTATATTTCCTAGCGTGAATTTAAAAAGAGAGAGACAAATTTGTCTCTCTCTTTTTTTTTAGAATTTTAAAGTTGCAAAATAATCTTCAATAGTTTCGGCACGACGAATCATTTCTACAGAATGATCTTCATGTAATAGTAATTCTGCTGATCTTAATTTTGCATTGTAATTAAAGCCCATAGAGTGTCCATGTGCACCTGCATCATGAATGACGATAATATCATCTTCCTTAATTTCAGGTAAAGCGCGTTCTATTGCAAACTTATCGCAATTTTCGCAAAGACTGCCTACTACATCATAGATGTGATCGGTAGCTGCATTTTCTTTTCCGGCAACTGTGATATGATGATAGGCGCCATACATTCCTGGACGCATGAGATTTGCCATACAAGCATCGACACCAATATAGTTTCTGTAAGTATTTTTATAGTGAATTGCTTTTGTAACAAGATATCCATAAGGTCCTGTGACCATACGACCGCATTCAAGCATAATCTGAAGATTCTCGATGCCATTGGCAACTATGATATCATCATAGTGTTTTTTAACTAAAGAAGAGACCAGTTCTAAATCCATTGCTTCTTGTTCAGGTCTGTAAGGAATACCGATACCACCACCAAGGTCAACAAAGGAAATTTCAACCCCAGTTTTGTCTTTGATTTCTATAATCAAATCAAACATCATTTTTGCTGTTTCTGCAAAGTATTCTGGATTCAATTCGTTGGAAACAATCATTGTATGAATACCAAACTTTTGGCAACCTTTTTCTTTGCAAATTTGATATGCTTCAAAAATTTGTTCTCTGGTCAAACCATATTTTGCTTCTTCTGGCTTACCAATTAATTCATTACCATCTCTAAGAGGACCTGGATTATATCTAAATGAGATTGTAGATGGCAATTGATGCTTTCTTTCAAGATATTCGATGTGACTAATGTCATCTAGGTTAATGATAGCACCTAATTTGAGCGCATAGTCAAATTCTTCCATAGGAGTATTATTGCTCGAAAACATAATTTCTTCGCCTGTAATGCCGACTTTTTCAGAAAGAACAAGTTCTGGTAAGGAACTACAATCCATTCCTAGACCTTCAGCTTTAAAAAGCTTAAGTAATGTTGGATTTGGGGTTGCTTTAACCGCAAAATATTCTTTGAAATTAGGTGCCCAGGCAAAGGCTTTTTGCAGGCTATGTATGTTATCAATGATGGCTTTTTCATCATAGATATGGAACGGGGTTGGATAAGTTTTAATAATTTCTCTGAGCTCATCCGCTGAGAACGGTAATGCTAAATTTTTCATATTCATTACTCCTTTTTTAGATATGGAATAAGAATACTCGAAGGCATTCTTTGTGTCAAGCAAAGAACTCGTGCATAAAAAAATTATAAGGATTTAAATTTTTTTAAAAAATTCAGACAAAAAAGCATAAATATGTTTGCATAAAATTTGATTTATTGTTATAATAAACTAAAGTATCAGGCAGAAACAAAAATTAGGATTTGTTTTCACATATTGTAAGAGAATATAACAACTTATATTTTGTTACAATATGTGAATCATCGTTCCGTTCATTAGTTTTTGAATGGTGCTAAATAAAATTTTTTTGGAGGTCTACTATGACAGGGACAGTAAAATGGTTTAACGGCGAAAAAGGTTACGGATTTATTACTATTGAAGGTGGCGACGATGTATTCGTACATTTCTCTGCTATTCAAGGCGAAGGTTTCAAAACCTTAGACGAAGGTCAAGCTGTTGAATTCGACGTAGTAAGTGGCGATCGTGGCGATCAAGCTGCTAACGTTGTAAAACTTTAATTTTATAACGACACTACTAAAGACAAAGCCTTTTGGCTTTGTCTTTTTTTGTTATCTAATTGTAACGCTTTTGAAAAATTTTTATGCGATAATATAAAAAATCATATAAATATTTAAAGGAGGAAACATGAGACATTTCTTTTTAAAGGCAAAATTTGTTCATGTGCTATTGGTATGTGTGATTATGGTCGCCGGTTTATCTGGTTTTTTTTGTGCACAAGAAGTACAAGCTTATGATAATGTACAGATTTCCATTAATGGTAATATTGTACAGTCAGATGTACCCCCAATTATTATGAACTCAAGAATATTAGTGCCAATCAGAGTAGTAAGTGAATATTTAGGTGCGCAAGTTGTATGGCATCAAGAAACCCTTACCGCAGTTATAGTAAAGGATGGTAATGTACTAACATTAAACAATAATACCAACTCTTATATTTTAAATGGTGAACAAAAATCATCCGATGTATCTATTTCTATTATTAATAATCGTTTTATGGTTCCATTAAGAGTGGTAGCGGAATCACTCGGCGCTAAAGTTGATTGGGATGATGCCAATAGAAAAGTTATTATTTCAGCTTCAGGGGTGTCCAATAAACCTGATGCACCGGCTCCTTCAGACAATGCATCTAAGGTTATTAAAGTTATGCAAGTTGATGGAAATATTGTTAATTTACGACAAGGTCCCGGGATAGATTTCCCTGTAATAGGAAGAGTTCAGTCTAATGACCTATTACAGGTACTAGGACAATCAGGTGAATGGTATAAAATTAAAACTGCATCAAATGACGATGCTTATATTGCGAAATGGTTGGTAGAAGATTATAATGGCACTGCGAATCAGCCGTCTGTTCCAGAAGCTAATCAACCATCTACGCCAACGCCTGCACCGGCTCCCTCTGTAAAAGGTAACGGGATGAGTGTCACTGCAAAAAAACAAGATAAAGGTCAAAGCTCTATATCTTTTGATATTAAAAATGCCACTCCTCATGTTGTCAGTAACAAGGGTAATAAGATTGTCATACAAATTGATGGTATTCAAGCGGGTAATACGTTAGGTAATCCTGTTGGTACAATGAGTCCTTTTACAAGCTTTAATGTTGAAAATATTAGCGACAATTCAGTAAGAATTACCACAACTGTTACAGAACATGGTTATTTTAGATTAGACTGGAATCATAATATATTTAGTGTAATGGCTGTAGCAAAGCATAAAAATGGACAAATAGGTTTGTCTGGGAAAACAATTGTTATTAGTCCTGGACATGGTGTATATGGTAATGATGGCGCAATTGACCGTGGTGCACGTAGTAAATATAATGGACTAGACGAAGTAACCTTTAATACGCCTGTAGCTTTACAGCTAAGAGACAAATTAGAGGCCGCAGGTGCTACTGTAATCATGATTCGTGATACAGAAGGACCAGTTAATGTTTCCTTATATGAACGTGCTGCCATTGCAAATAGAAATAATGCAGATGCTTTTGTTTCTATTCATGCAGACAGTGCAGCAAATACAAGTGCTAGAGGAATAGGTACTTGGTTGTTTACAGGAGATTTGCGCTTGACTTCAGCAGCACAGAAAGATATTAGAAATGAATTTGCAAGAGTCATGAATACAGCGCTTGCAAATACGACTGGACAACCGGCATACATTAAATATGCTAATTTTGCAGTTACTCGTGAGAGTGAGATGCCTTGTGTTCTTATAGAAAGTGGATACTTATCCAATCCAGAAGATGCAGCGCTTTTGGCTACGCCACAATATCAAAGTACTATGGCACAAGCAATTTTCAATGGTTTGAACAATTATTTTTCATATTAATTAATGATAAAAAAAGAGATTATGAATGATTTCATAATCTCTTTTTTTTATGTGATTCTCTTCACAGTAACCCAATGGCAATTCTGTTAATCTACATTTAGAACGAATAGAGAGGTGGATAAAGATGGAATTGTTGACTTTTATAGATAGATTTTTGAGAAAATATCATTTTATTAAATCTGAACTGGAATGGTATGAACTATTTGTTAGTATGATTGGTGCGCTCTCGGGTATGTTATTAATATCTTATCTTACTTTCAAAGGAGGTTATCCAATGATGGCTCCATCTTTTGGGGCAACTTGTGTATTGATTTATGCGATGCCAGATGTCCCTGTTGCACAACCTAGAAATGTTATACTGGGTCATTTGAATAGTGCTATTATGGGCGTCATTGTAAGTCATACCTTTGGCATTAACTGGATATCAGTGAGCTTTGCTGTTACTTTGGCTATTGGTCTTATGTATATAACAGACACTTTACATCCTCCTGGTGGTGCAACAGCACTTATTGCGGCATTAAATGGCTATGGGGTACAATTTATTTTTACACCTATCTTAGCAGGTGCAGTTTTATTGGTATTAATTGCTATTTTAACAAATAAATTTTCAAAAAATTGTCATTTTGCATCTGAAAAAATATATATACGAACCCCTTTACAAATTATTTTTGCAAAAAAAGAAAAAATTATTTAATTGTACTTGACATTACTATAGGTATTCATGTACAATACAATGCGTGGTCTGGAAACAGATGGCCTGTTGGAGAAGCGGCTTAACTCATCAGCCTTTCACGCTGACATTCAGGGGTTCGAATCCCCTACAGGTCATTCACAATTTCATATTGTGTTCTTTGGACGATTAGCTCAGTTGGGAGAGCGTCTGCCTTACAAGCAGAGGGTCGGCGGTTCGAGCCCGTCATCGTCCATTGGCGCAGTAGCTCAGTTGGTTAGAGCGCCAGCCTGTCACGCTGGAGGTCGTGGGTTCGAGACCCATCTGCGTCGGCAGACATTGCTATGTGCAATGTCTTTTTTGTTTGTCGAACCAAAAATAAATCAGGATGGTCCGCTGTCTAAGATATAGAGTATGAACATCTGGAGAGATGAAAGGAGATATTTTATGAATATCATTAAACAAATCGAAGAAGCACAAATGAAAAAAGATGTACCTGATTTTCGTCCAGGGGATACTGTGAAAATCGAAGTAAAGGTTGTCGAAGGTAACAGAGAACGTCTTCAAGCTTATGAAGGTGTTGTAATTAAACGTGTTGGTGGCGGATTAACCGAAACTTTCACTGTTCGTCGTACTGCATACGGTGTTACTTCTGAAAGAATTTTCCCAATTCATTCACCACGTGTTGCAAGTATCAAGCTTGTTCGTCAAGGTAAAGTACGTAGAGCAAAACTTTATTATATGAGAAATCGTTTTGGTAAAGCTGCTCGTATTAAAGAAATTCATCGTTAATTTATCAAGCTCTAGAACAAATTCAATTTGTTTTAGAGCTTTTTCCATATTTTCACAAAGTTAGACATGGGTTATAATAATTGAGAAGGAGGCGAGCTATTTGTCAAAAGAAAAAACCACTAATTTTATTAAAGATATTGTCTTGCCAATTATTATTGCGTTGGTTATTGTCGTTATTTTAAGACATTTTGTTATTGGTATGTATTTTGTACCATCTGGCTCAATGATACCTACATTACAATTAAATGATCATGTAGTTGTAACGAAATTTTCTTACCAACTTAATGAGCCAGAACGTGGGGACATTATTGTATTCAAATATCCACCTAACGAAGAACAAGGATTAAAAGAAGTATTTTATGTTAAACGACTCATTGGACTGCCAGGGGAGAAACTGGAGATAAAAGACAATACTGTTTATATTAATGACAAACCAATAAAAGAGACGTATCTTAATACAGGCACTGATATGCCTGACTATGGCCCAATTACAATTCCTGAAGAATCATACTTTGCAATGGGGGATAACAGAAACCATTCAAGTGATAGTCGCATATGGGGCTATGTACCAAAACATGATCTTGTTGGGAAAGCGCAGATTATTTATTGGCCATTCAATCGAATTGGAGGATTATATTAATGACCATTCAATGGTTTCCAGGTCATATGGCGAAAGCACGTCGTTTGATTGAAAAAGAATTAAAATTGGTAGATGTGGTTATTGAAATATTAGATGCTCGTGTACCAGAAAGTAGTCGCAATCCAATGCTGGATGAAATTATTGGACAAAGAAAGCCACGCCTTTTAATTTTGAATAAGGCTGATTTAGCAGATCCTATTCGTACGCAACAATGGATTAATAAATATAATGATGAAAATACATTGGCAATTGCACTTAATTCAACGAATCAAAAATTAAAAGCTAAAAATATGGTGATCGATGCACTTATGACACTCACCAAGGAAAAGCAAGAAAGATTTAAGAGCAAGGGTGCTCAACGTGTAAGCATAAGAGCAATGGTGGTTGGTATTCCAAATGTTGGGAAAAGTACCTTTATCAATCGTATGATAGGTAAAAATGCAGCTATTACAGGGAATAAACCTGGTGTAACAAAAGGAAAACAGTGGATGAAATTATCCGAAGAAATAGAGTTGTTAGATACCCCAGGGCTTTTATGGCACAAATTTGATGATCAAGAGGTTGGTTATAAGCTAGCTATGGTCGGAGCAATAAGTGATGATGTTTTTGTTTGGGAAGAAGTGGCATATCGTTTAATTGCCTTTTTGCAAAACCAATATCCTCACTTACTGCAAGAACGTTTTGATCTAACAGGTGTCATACAAGAATTAGATACCTATGAACTAATGCAGATGATTGGAAGAAAACGTGGTGCAATTGTAAAAGGAAATAAAGTAGATGATTTAAAAACTGCTCATATTTTCTTAAAAGAATTTAGAGAAAATAAAATTGGCAGAATTACATTAGAATAAATGCAGGGAGGATTATATGCTTATTAAAGATTTATCGATGAATATTAATGACTATGTTGAAAAAGAAGTCGATGTGCAAGGATGGGTTCGCACCGCTCGCAAATCAAAGAAATTTGGATTTATTGAGTTGAATGACGGAACAACTTTAAAAAATATTCAATTGGTTTATGGAGAAAACCTAGATAACTTTGAAGAAATTAATCATTTAACAGTTGGGTCCTCTCTAAAATGCACGGGCAAGGTTGTATTAACAGAAAATGGACAGCAAGCCTATGAAATTCAAGCAAATTCAGTAACTATTATCGAATTAGCACCATCTGATTATCCATTACAGAAAAAAAGACATACTTTTGAATACTTGCGTACCCAAGCCCATTTGAGACCACGCACGAATACTTTTTCGGCTGTATTTAGATTGCGCTCTGTGATGGCTTATGCAGTCCACCAATTTTTTCAAGAAAGAAACTTTATTTACACAAATACACCAATCATCACATCTAGTGATGCAGAGGGTGCAGGTGAAATGTTTCAATTAATCACCAGTACAAATGATGCGAAAGAGGACAAAGAATTTTTTGGTAAACCAGCTAATCTTTCAGTGAGCGGACAATTAAATGCAGAAGCATTTGCACTTGCTTTCCAAAATGTATATACCTTTGGACCAACTTTTAGAGCAGAAAACTCTAATACAACGAGACATGCTTCTGAATTTTGGATGATTGAGCCAGAGGTTGCTTTTGCGGAGCTTGATGATATTATCGAGCTTTCAGAATCATTTATTAAATTTTTAATTGAAACTGCTTTTGAAAAACTTCCTGATGAAATGGCCTTCTTCAATGAACGGATTGAAAAAGGACTTATTGAGCGCTTAGAACTTGTTAAAAATGCAGAATTTAAGAGATTGACTTACACAGAAGCTATCGAAATTTTAGAAAAAGTGGAAGATACATTTGAATATCCTGTTAAATGGGGGATTGATTTACAAAGTGAGCATGAACGTTATTTAACAGAAAATATTATCAAGGGGCCAGTTTTTATTACCGATTATCCTAAAGATATTAAAGCCTTCTATATGCGTTCAAATGATGATAATAAGACAGTAGCAGCTGTCGACCTTTTGGTGCCTGGTATTGGCGAAATCATTGGTGGTAGTCAACGTGAAGAGCGCCTTGATTTATTAAAGGAAAGAATGTTGGAAATGAACCTAGATTTAGATTCTTATGAGTGGTATCTAGAACTTAGAAAATTTGGTGGCGTAAAACATGCTGGTTTTGGCTTAGGCTTTGAGCGTTTATTAATGTATCTGAGTGGTATGGCTAATATTAGAGATGTGATTCCATTCCCAAGAACCCCGGGTAATATTTTATTTTAAGGAGTGTAATACTATGGCAAAAGACGCAACATTTGATATTGTTTCCCAAGTAGATTTTCAAGAAGTAGACAATGCTGTTCAACAAACTAAAAAAGAAGTCAGCCAACGTTATGATTTTAAAGGGATTGAGGTAGCAATAGATGTTGATGATCAGTCTATGAAAATCACTACTGCAGATGATATGCACTTAAAAAGTGTGATTGACGTCTTGCAGTCAAAATTTATTAAAAGACAAGTACCAATTGATAATTTAGAGTATGGGAAGGTTGAACCAGCAGCTGGTGGTTCTGTTCGACAAATTATCACAATCAAGCAAGGTATTGATAAAGATTTGGCCAAAAAAATTGCCAAAGATATTAAAAATACAAAATTAAAAGTTCAAACCCAGTATATGGATGATAAAATCCGCGTTAGTGGAAAAAAAATTGATGATTTACAAGAAGTTATTGCATTTTTAAAAAATAATGATTATGAAATCAGCCTTCAATACAATAACTTCAGATCATAAATGAAGCAGTTAAAATAATTAGGTGTAAGGGATAAAGCCAAATGAGAAAAAGGATTCTTTTCATTTTATTGGAAAGAATCCTTTTTTTATTAAATGTTCAACATATATTTTTTTAATAGAAATATATGTTGCAAATTAAAGAAATATGCGACATAATATGTGTAGCTGTTAGCGAAAGGAGGCGAAAGATTATTCAACTAAGCGAAAAACAAACTCAAATTTTAGATATTGTAAAAGTAAATAGCCCTATTACTGGTGAAGATATTGCTAAAATGATGAAAACAACACGTGCGGCATTGCGCTCTGATCTGACTTTTTTGACTCAGTTAGGTTTTTTAGAAGCAAGACCGAGGGTTGGTTATTGTTATAGTAATACACGTCAGGGCTATGATATCTACATGAAAATGATACAAATGTCTGTGGCTGATTATCAGAGTGTACCTATTGTTTTAGATGAAAAATCATCCGCATATGATGCACTAGTCTCTCTTTTTATAAATAATATTGGAACCTTATTTATTGTAAACAGTGAAGGGATATTAGAAGGTGTCTTATCAAGAAAAGATTTACTAAAGCTTGCCATAGGGAACACCAATATGCACAAAGTGCCAGTAAGTGTTATTATGACACGTATGCCAAATTTGATTATGACAACGCCTGATGAAAGTCTTTGGCATGCCGCCCAAAAATTAATCACTCATGAAATTGATGGTTTACCAGTCGTGAAAAAAACAGCAACTGATAAATATGAAGTTTTGGGTCGATTTACTAAAACAAACGTGGTACGTGCTTTTGTAGATATTGGCTATGGATATGTAGGTGATGAATAGTGGTTGAAAAAAATAAAAAATTTATAGTGTACATATTGTCCGATTCACTTGGTGAGACTGCTCAATATGTTGCACGTGCTGCAGCTAATCAATTCCCAAATTATGAATTTGCCTATAAACAAATTCCTTTTGTTGAAGACCAAGCGTATATTGCAGAAGTGCTAGATCATATAGATCCAACCAGTAGTTTATTGATGTATACCTTAGTTGTAGAACATTTAAGAGAATATGTGCATCAATATTGTGAAAGAAGAAATATTCCTTTTGTGGATGTTCTAGAAAAATCTTTTGACACTTTTAGCCAAGTGACAGGTGAAGCACCTGTTGGTCGCCCTGGATTGGTACAGCGAATGGATGAAAGCTATTTTAAAAAAATTGAAGCAATTGAATTTGCTATTAAATATGATGATGGCAAAGACATGACAGGGCTTTCGCTGGCGGATTTGGTGTTGCTAGGGGTATCAAGAACATCAAAAACACCGTTATCTATGTTTTTAGCGTATAAAGGTATAAAAGTGGCCAATGTACCATTGGTTCCGGAAGTGAAATTAAGCGATAAAATTTTTGAGTTGCCAAGAGAAAAAGTTGTTGGTTTGACCATTCAGCCAGAAACACTAGGGCAAATTCGCCATGAACGTGTTCGAGGCCTAGGGGTTGTTGGCGAAACTGGTTACACGGATCTTGGACGGATTCTTAATGAGTTAGATTTCGCCGAGAAAGTCATGAAACGTATCGGATGTCCAGTGATAGATGTTTCTCATAAAGCTGTAGAAGAAACAGCAAGTGATATATTGCAAATATATTTTGATAGAGGAGATAATTTCATTGAATAAAAAATTCGTCTATTTATTTGAAGAAGGTAATAAAGACATGCGCGCCCTCTTAGGTGGGAAAGGTGCAAACCTGGCTGAAATGACTAAAATAGGTTTGCCAGTTCCACAAGGGATTACCATTAGTACTGAGGCATGTAATGAATATTTTGTAGCAGGTAACCAACTACCAGAAGGCTTATTAGATCAAGTCTGGGAAAATATTAAAATACTTGAAGAAAAAACAAATAAAAAATTCGGTGATGAAAGCAATCCTCTTTTGGTTTCTGTACGTTCAGGGGCTGCGGTATCAATGCCAGGGATGATGGATACTGTTTTAAATCTAGGATTGAATGACGAAACAGTAAAAGGTTTTGCAGCTTTGACTGGTGATGAACGTTTTGCATTAGATTGCTATAGACGCTTTATTCAAATGTATTCTAATGTGGTTATTGGCATTGACACCTACAAATTTGACAATCTGATTGAAAAAGAAAAATCAAAACAAGGCGTAAAAGAAGACTTTGAATTATCTGCAGACAATCTAAATGACCTTATTAAACTTTATAAAGCCTTGGTTTATAAAGAAAAAGGCTTTGATTTCCCACAAGATCCAAAAGAACAACTTATTATGGCTATTACAGCAGTTTTTGATTCTTGGGGCAATAATAGAGCGATTATTTATCGTCGTATTAATAAAATTCCAGATGATATTGGGACTGCAGTTAATATTCAATCCATGGTATTTGGGAATATGGGCGAAACCTCTGGTACAGGGGTTGCTTTTACCAGAAACCCATCTACAGGTATGAAAGAATTGTATGGTGAATATCTTATTAATGCTCAAGGCGAAGATGTTGTTGCAGGGATTCGTACACCACAACACATCTCACGCTTAGAAAATGATTTGCCAGAGGCATTCCAACAATTTGTTGATACCTGCCAATTATTAGAAAATCATTATAAAGATATGCAGGACATTGAATTTACAATCGAAAATGGTCGCCTCTATATTTTACAAACAAGAAATGCAAAACGTACCACAGCAGCTGCTGTACGCTGCGCTGTAGAAATGTACAATGAAGGCATTATTGATAAAGAAACCGCTGTTTTGCGTGTCGAACCAGATAAATTAGATCAATTATTACACCCAAGTATTGATCCAAAGGCAGAACTTCAAATTATTGCGACTGGTTTGCCAGCTTCTCCAGGTGCAGCAAGTGGCGCGATTGTATTTAACGCCGATGAAGCTGAAAAACGTGGTAATTTAGGCGAAAAAGTTATTTTAGTTAGAAACGAAACAACTCCAGATGATATTCATGGTATTATTACCGCACAAGGTGTTTTAACAAGCCGTGGTGGTATGACAAGTCATGCTGCAGTTGTTGCACGTGGTATGGGTCGTTGCTGTGTTTGTGGTTGTGAAAAATTAAAGTTAGACCTCGATACTGAAACTATTATGGTGGGGGATTTAACTTTAAATAAGAATGATATTATTACCATAGATGGTTCAAATGGGAATGTGATTTTAGGAGAAGTACCCGTTATTCCACCTGAATTAGGAGAGGATTTCCAACAAATTCTTTCTTGGTGTAATGAAATCACCAGTGAAAATGGGTTGAAAGTACATGCGAATGCAGATAATCCAAGAGATGCTAAAAAAGCATTGGAATTTGGTGCTGTGGGCATTGGTTTGTGTAGAACTGAACATATGTTTATGGAAGTTGAACGCTTACCGATTGTTCAAGAAATGATTCTTGCTGAAAATGCAGAAGCGCGTCGTGCACCGCTAGAAAAATTATTGAAAATCCAACAAGAAGATTTTTATGGCATTTTGGATACGATGCAAGGGTTACCAACAACCATTCGTTTGTTAGACCCACCATTGCATGAATTCTTACCAAATATGGAAGTATTAATGCTCGAAATTAACGACCTTAAACATACCAATGGGGATGTAAAAGTTATTCAAGAAAAAGAAGCTTTATTGCGTAAGGTAAGAGGATTACATGAAGCAAATCCAATGTTAGGTCATCGTGGATGTCGTTTAGGTGTGACTTATCCAGATATTTACCGTATGCAAGCGCGTGCTATTCTTCAAGCCACAGCACAACTCGTTAAAGAAGGCAAAGATATTCATGTAGAAATTGAAATTCCATTAATAATTGATCCAAAAGAAGTGGAAATGCTACGTGGAGAAATTGATAATGTTGCTCAATCAGTCATGGCAGAACAAGGTATTACCATTCCTTATAAGGTCGGTGCAATGTTAGAATTACCTCGTGCCTGTCTGCTTATTGATGAGATTACACCACATAGTGATTTCTTTACTTTTGGGACCAATGATCTTACTCAAACTACTTTGGGCTTTTCACGTGATGATGCAGAAGGCAAGTTTATGCCAATCTATCTTGAAAACAAAATTTTAAAAGATAATCCATTTGCAGTATTAGATCGTAAAGCGGTAGGCTTTTTAGTTCAAACTGCAGTCACCAATGGTCGAGCAGTAAAAAATGATATTAGTTTTGGTATTTGTGGTGAACATGGCGGCAATCCAGATTCGATTGAATTTTGTCATGATGCAGGACTTACTTTTGTAAGTTGTTCTCCGTTCCGTGTACCAATTGCTCGTGTTGCAGCAGCTCATGCACAAATTAAAAGACCTAGAGGTTAAATAGAAATTTATTTAAAATAACCACTCTTATATCCTTTATAAGAGTGGTTATTTGTTTTGGAAAAGGCTTCATTATGGTATATTTATGAATAAGTGGTATTTTTTATTAAGGAGCGATATATGACTATAAGAGAAATGCTTGAACAGCAAGAAGCCGTGTATCTTTCTAACGGAGCAGCTTTGGCTATCAATAGTAAAGGTCGAAGATATAAGGAAAAAGAGGATGATATTCGTACCTGTTATATGCGTGATAGAGATAGAGTTATTCATTCAAAAGCTTTCAGACGTTTAAAACATAAAACACAAGTATATATTTCACCAAATAATGACCATTATCGTACGAGGTTGACGCATACTTTAGAGGTTAACCAAATTGCCAAAACGATTGGAAAGGCATTGGGATTAAATTGTGATCTAATTGAAGCCATTGCTTTGGCACATGATGTGGGTCATACACCCTTTGCTCATTGTGGCGAAGAAGTCCTAAATCGTTGCATGCCACATGGTTTTAAACATAATCTAAATAGTATACGCGTTCTATCAAAAATCGAAGAGCACGGTACTGAGAGAGGATTAAATCTCAGTGTTGAAGTATTAGATGGTGTAATGCATCATAGTGGGTATTCTTCCAGTACTACGCATGCCAAGACATTAGAAGGACAAATTATTCGCTTTAGCGACAAAATTGCCTATGTACAGCATGATATTGATGACAGTATTCGAGCCCAAGTATTGAGAAAAGAAGAATTACCAAAAGAATACATCGATATTTTGGGTCAGAGTGTCAGTGATCGTATTAGTACCTTGGTGAGGGACCTTATTGAACAAGGACAAAAGTTGATTGCTAATCAAGAAAATAACACTTTAACATTTAGTGCAGAAATTGATTATGCCCTTCGTGGTTTGCGCTCGTTTATGTTTGAAAATGTTTACCAAGGGGAGTTATGCTCTCTGGAACGGGAACGCGCTAGTTATATCGTAGAGTATCTTTTTGACTATTACCTTAGACATATCGAAAAAATGCCTGTGTTTTATAGAAATATTGCCTTAAATGAAAATAAATATACTGCAGTATCGGATTATATTTCAGGAATGACAGATAATTATTGTGTGTCTTTATTTAAAGAATTAACCATTCCAAGATCCTTTATTAGATAGAGAATAAGTCTATACTTTTATTATGGAAAATGATATAATTTATCAGATACTGGTCTTTTTTATTATGATTTCATGTTTATAGAGGAGGTACTGCCAAATGAGTCAAGATAAAGGTAGAATTCCACAAGAAATCATTGATGAAATTGCTGGACAAATAAATATTGTTGATATCGTTGGCAGATATGTTCCATTAAAACAACGAGGACAGAATTTTATTGGATTGTGTCCTTTTCATAATGAGAAAACACCTTCCTTTTCGGTGTCTCAGAATAAGCAAATTTTTCACTGCTTTGGATGCAATGCTGGCGGGAATGTCTTTAAATTCCTGATGGATATAGAACATTTGACTTTTCCAGAAGCTGTAAAAAAATTAGCTGACGAAGTTGGTATAAAATTACCTGAAAAAGAACGAAGCCCAGAAGAAAAAAAACAATATGCAAGACGTCAACAGTTATTAGCTTGTAATAAGTATGCGGCTTATTTTTATGAGTATGTCCTATCTCATGAAAAAGGTCGCGCGTACAAAGAATACTTAGAAAAGCGTGGAATCACTGAAGATAGCTTGAAAAAGTTTCAGTTGGGGGCTTGTCTTGACGGTTGGGATCACTTATATCTTTATTTAAAAAAACATCATCTATCAGATGAAAATTTAAAGTTATTAGGATTAGTCAGTCAAAGAAATTCAGGGAATGGTTTTTATGATCGCTTTAGAGATCGCTTAATGTTTCCTATTCATAATGCGAATGGTGAAATAGTGGCTTTTGGTGGTCGAATTATTGATTCTCAAAAAGCACCTCAAAAATATATGAATTCATCTGATAGTGAGCTGTTCCATAAAGGAAAAATGGTTTATGGGCTACATTTAGCAAAGTCTGAAATAAGAGCAAAGGACCAGGTACTTATTGTAGAAGGATATATGGATGTCATCAGTTGCCATCAAGCTGGTTTTTCTAATGCAATAGCACCATTAGGAACAGCACTAACTGAAGATCAGGTCAAGTTATTATTGAGGTATAGTTATAATTTCATCACTGCACTTGATGGTGATAATGCTGGTCAAGAAGCTACTTTTAAAAGTTTAGATATCATCGAAAAACTTGGTGGAAGAGTTAGAGTGATACAATTTCCAGAGAATCTTGATCCTGATGAATGTATCAAAAAATATGGAAAAGAATACTTCGAAAATTTAATCATCAATGCTCAGAACAGTCTCATTTTTAGAACGGAATTTTTTAAAAATAAAATGCCGAACCAAAGCATAGATGATAAAATCGATATTTTATACAAACTTCTACCTTATTTATCTCAACTGAAGAGTTCTGCAGAACTAGAGACGGTTATTGCCTATATAGCCAAATCACTACTGTTGAGTGAACAATCCATTCAATCAGAGTTAAAAAATTACAAAAGAGGTTATCGTTCAAAAGAATCAAAACCTATCAGGCATAGCAATAATGAGATAAAAAGGGTATACTCTCCAGATGAAGTGCAACTCTTGAATTTATTGCTTCAATTACCTATTTTTACTACAGAAGTTGAACTATCAGGTGGTCGTAAACTCTTTACAGAACCACTCGATGATATATTTGATGCATTTAAAAACGAATTTAATAGTAATGGCCACATCGATGTGCTTCATTTAGATGAATCTTTAAGTAAAATATTTGCAGCAGCGAGCATGCAATACGAAAAAATACTTGATTTTCAGAATGAAGAAATGAGCATCACCAGTGGCGAGGCATTGATTCAAAGCTTAATAAAAAAACAACTAGAATCCTATTATCAACGACTGTTAAACCAGATTGACACATTAGAGAAGGGTGGACAATCCGAAGAGATGAGACAAGTTTTAATAGATTTAGAAAATATTCGAAAAAGAAAAACAGAACTTGAAAAAAAAATGAGAGGAGACAATTAGAATGGCAGAAGAGGTTATGAAGGCATCAGGCAATGCAACCGCTAAACAAGCCATTGCGCAATTGTTAGCTCTTGGGCAAAAAAAAGGCGAATTGTCTTATGAAGAAATTGGTGATGCTCTTGAAAAAATGGAATTATCCACAGATGACATGGATGCCTTATTTGAACAACTGAATCAAATTGGTATCAACTTAAAGGACATTACTGATGATTCTGATGGCGATGATCAAGAGCCTGCAGAAGAAGAATTGTCTATGGTAGAAGATGATGAAATTGAAGATATTCATCTTGATTTATCTATTCCAGATGATGTAGGTATTGATGACCCGGTAAGAATGTATCTAAAAGAAATTGGTCGTGTTTCTCTTCTCAAAGCTGAAGAAGAAGTTGATTTGGCAAAACGTATGCAAGAAGGCGATGAAGAGGCAAAAAATCAATTAGCAGAGGCAAACTTGCGTCTGGTAGTAAGTATTGCAAAGCGTTATGTTGGTAGGGGAATGTTGTTTTTAGATTTGATTCAAGAAGGTAATCTTGGTCTTTTAAAAGCAGTAGAAAAATTTGACTATAAAAAAGGTTTTAAATTCAGTACATACGCTACTTGGTGGATTCGTCAGGCAATCACTAGAGCAATTGCGGATCAAGCAAGAACCATTCGTATTCCTGTTCATATGGTTGAGACAATTAATAAACTTGTTCGTGTATCTAGACAGCTTTTACAGGAATTGGGTACGGATCCAACACCAGAACAAATTGGCGCTGTTATGGATTTAACCCCTGAACGTGTACGTGAAATTCAAAAAGTGGCACAAGAGCCTGTATCTTTAGAAACTCCAATTGGTGAAGAAGAAGATAGTCATTTAGGTGATTTCATCGAAGACGAAGATGCACCAGCGCCAGATGAAGCTGCAAGTTATATCTTACTCAAAGAACAGTTAGAAGAAGTTCTTGAAACTTTAACCCCTCGTGAAGAAAAAGTATTACGTCTTCGTTTTGGTTTAGATGATGGTCGCTCAAGAACGCTTGAAGAAGTAGGACAAGAGTTTGGTGTCACTCGTGAACGTATTCGTCAAATTGAGGCAAAAGCGTTAAGAAAACTAAGACACCCAAGCCGCAGTCGCAAGTTAAAAGATTATCTTGACTAGAATTTTAGTTTGTGCTATTCTTATTGAGATGTCCTTGACGTCATGGGCCTATAGCTCAGCGGCAGAGCATCCGGCTCATAACCGGACGGTCCTTGGTTCGATGCCAAGTGGGCCCATACTTGAGGTGTTTCAGTAAACTGAAACACCTTTTTTGTATTTCAAGAAAGGAATATTATGGGAATCGTACAAACAGAAAAACAGATGTATAATCTAGGGATTTTTATTGGCGAACGATTACAAGAATCTAATATACTGCTTTTAGAGGGTGACTTAGGTGCAGGAAAAACAACCTTAACACAAGGTATCGCCAAAGGCCTTGGTATCTCTGAAATGATTACAAGTCCTACATTTGTTCTGATCAATGAATATCTGTCTGGTAAGAAAAAATGTTATCATATGGATTTATATCGAGTGAATAATATAGAAGAACTTTATGAAATTGGTATTGAAGATTATCTTGGAAATGATAATGTATGTATCATAGAATGGCCTGATACGATTAGACCTTTATTGCCTAGTGATTATACGACTATTCAGATAAAGAAAATTGGAAATGAACGAGAACTTCATGTTGTCGAGGTACTAGGAAATACCAATATACAGGAGGCCATCAATGAATATTTTAGCCTTTGATACTGCATCACAAGCTGGTTCTGTTGCAATATTAAAAGATGATCATATTATTGCCCATACACAACTGAATATAGGACTGACTCACTCTGAAAAATTGTTGCCAAGTATTCATCATATAGTAAACATATCAGATTTTGATATAAAATCATTAGATGCGATTGCTATTACACGTGGTCCTGGTTCTTTCACTGGTCTAAGAATAGGCTATTCTACGGGTAAGGGATTTGCAATAGGATTGAAGAAGCCTTTGATTCCAGTACCAACTTTGGATGTTTTAGCTGCAAATGGTGCTGGTTTTTCCGGCATTATAGTGCCAATAATGAATGCGAGAAGAGGGCAAGTATATACTGCAATATATCAGTCCGACGGTCATAAAATAGAAAAAATAACCCCTTATCAAGCGATTGCATTGGATGCATTATTAAATGAAATTGTTGCAAAAATGCCTGATGTCAAGGTTTACTTCACTGGTGATGGACTGGATAGTTTTGAAGAGATAATTATCGCAGATGGACGAATTGATTCAGTTTTTGCTCAAGGATGTCGACGTAACGTTTGTGCTGATGTCCTTGCCTTCATTGCAAAAGAATATCTTGATAATGGTTGGGAAGATACTCATGAAGCACCAATTTATTTAAGAGAGTCAGAGGCGGTTATTCAGTGGCGTGAAAAACATCCAGGAGAGTCCCTTGAAGACTAATTTTACAATAGGTACACTACAACAAATTGATGAAATAGCTTATCTAGAGCAACAGTGTTTTCATAAAGAAGCTTGGAATATTTCACAAATAGAAAATACCATTCAATCTAAATTTCAAAAGGTACTTCTTCTGAAATCAGAAAACTTAACTATAGGATATTGTATTATTCAGTTGATCGATGGTGAAGCTGAATTAGAGCGCATAGGAATCTTACCGATTTATCAAAAACACGGGTATGCTAAGTGGTTATTAAATCAATCCTTAAAATATTATCAAATAGAAAGATGTTTCCTAGAAGTAAAAGACTCTAATAGCAGTGCTATTTCATTGTATCAAAAGTGTGGTTTTAAAATGATTGCCAAAAGGCTTAATTATTACTCTGATGGATCAGATGCATTAATAATGGAATGGAAGATGATAATATAATGAAATTAAATAACCACATCTTATCTATAGAAACAAGTTGTGATGAAACAGCTTGTGCAATTATAAAAAATGGCCATGAGATTCTTTCTAATGTTGTATCAACTCAGATTGCTATACATGAAAAGTTTGGTGGTGTGGTACCAGAGGTTGCTTCTCGTAAGCATTTAGAGTATATTGATGTTGTTATAGAAGAAGCGCTTAAAGAGGCAAATTGTTCTTTTGAAGAAATAGATGGTATAGCGGTAACAATGGGACCAGGACTCATTGGTGCGTTGTTAGTGGGTGTTAGTACTGCAAAGGGACTGAGCTACGCGTTAAATAAACCTCTTATAGGGGTACATCACATAGAAGGACATATATATGCAAATTTTTTAGCACATGATGATATCACACTGCCTTGCATATGTCTGGTAGTCTCTGGAGGACATACTAACATCATAAAGATTACAGAGCATGGCTCTTATACCATTTTGGGTCAAACCCAAGATGATGCGGCAGGCGAAGCCTATGATAAGGTTGCAAGAGCAATTGGATTAGGTTATCCTGGTGGACCTAAAATTGACAAATTGGCAAAAGAGGGCAATCCATCAGCCATTCAATTCCCTAGAGCGAAGCTTGATGTACCTTTGAATTTTAGTTTTAGTGGCTTGAAATCCTCTGTATTAAACTATATTAATAAAAATGAAATGCAAAATAAGGCAATTAATAAAGCGGATGTTGCAGCAAGTTTTCAAGAAGCTGTTGTTGATGTATTAGTAGATCATACAATAGAAGCAATGAAGGCTGAAGGGATAACGACATTGTTACTTGCAGGTGGTGTATCTGCTAATTCTAGATTGAGAGAGAGAATTAACGAGGCCTGCTCAGAAAATGATTACCAACTATTTTATCCACCTATCACACTATGTACAGATAATGCTGCTATGATAGGGGCAGCTGCAGCGTACAAATACGCAAGAAAAGAATTTTCTAATCTCGATTTAAATGCCATTGCACAGCTTCCTTTTTCTGAGTATGTTCAAAAGAAACAATAGCTTGTACTGAACTATCACAAAGATAGGAGATTCGGTGATGAAATTTAATTTATTAAATAACGATCAAATACAAATTATTATTACCAAAACAGACTTATCCAATAAGAATATGCGCACTTTATTTCAAGATATTCTTGAGAAAGCCAACCAAGAGTATGGCTTTGAAGTGATGCGCGATACCAATTTAATGGTTGAAGCCTATCCGCTAACGGATGAGGGTATGATTTTAACTATTACCAAGATTGATGATTTAGAATTAGAGTTAGCAAAATATACAGCAGAAGCACTATTTAATGAACCATGGGCTGTATTTATGTTTGAAACGTTAGATGATATCATAGAATTGTCTAAAATTGTTGCTGATGATTTCAATGGCGATAGTATGATGTTCAAATTTGAAGATAAATATTTACTCTATTTAGAAGATGTCAATGATGTACCTGAAAAATCTCGTGGATATTTTACAGAATTTGGTAGCAGTACTTCAATGACCTTGCCTTTCTTGCTTGAACATGCTGAATGTATGGTTCAAAAAAAGGCTATTAACTGTCTTTGTCAATTATAAAAAAACACTGTATACATAATTATGTATACAGTGTTTTTTTATAATT
>CAMYDW010000025.1 GCA_947254645.1 uncultured Peptococcaceae bacterium
ATATATGTTTAGTTAGTTGTTCATTGGATGATATTAAAGGAATTAATTCAAAATTATTATTTTCCAATAAATCCACATAGTCTTTTAGGAGTGTTTTTTTTATCTTCTCTGTTTTTTGTGTTTGACAATTTAAAAGCTCAATAGAAAAATAATCAAAAAAATATTTTGGAATAACCGTTTTTAAGACACTCATCAATGATGCAGCATAATATTCCGCAATATATTTGCAATATGTTATCATTTCATCGCTAATAACATTTTCCTTGTGCTGTATAAAATATAATGACTTGATATTGTGAGGATTAATATCTTCCGATAAGCTTTGTTCTTTAGATACAACTATTCCTTGTTTAATAAAATTCTTTTTTCCAAAAGGGGCATATACAATACTTCCTATATGTACATCGTGCGCAAGACAAGAAGGAATTTCATACATTAACCCACTATTGTCAATAAACTGTGCGCCTTCTAATACCACTCTACAATAGGACATATATACACACCTCCAGAATTATAAGATTAAAGCAGATATCATTAATGATATCTGCTTTAGTTTTACATGCTTAATGCTGCCTTTAATTCATCAATTTTATTTGTTCTTTCCCATGGCAAATCGATATCAGTTCTACCGAAATGACCATATGCAGCACATTTTTTATAGATTGGTCTGTCAAGTTCTAAATCTCTAATGATGGCAGCTGGTCGTAAGTCAAAGACCTCTCCAACAGCATTTGCAAGGGTCTCTTCATCTACAGTACCTGTACCAAAGGTATCAATCCAAATAGACATAGGTCTTGCAACGCCAATCGCATAGGATATTTGAACTTCACAGCGTTCAGCAAATCCAGCAGCAACAATATTTTTTGCAACATATCTAGCTGCATAAGCTGCAGAACGGTCAACCTTGGTCGCATCCTTACCAGATAACGCCCCGCCACCATGTCTAGACATGCCACCATAAGTATCCACAATAATTTTACGGCCTGTTAATCCAGTATCTCCTTGAGGACCACCGATAACAAAACGTCCTGTTGGATTGATAAAGTATTTTGTCTCTTCATCAAGCATGTCACTTGGTATGATGTGTTTGATGACTTTTTCCAATACATCTTGTCTTAAATCATCGAGTGCTACATCATTAGTGTGCTGAGTTGAAATAATAACAGTATCCACACGTGTTGGTTTGCCATTATTATATTCTATTGTAACTTGGCTTTTACCATCTGGTAAAAGATATGGAATTTCTTGATTTTTTCTTGCTTCTGTAAGACGACGTGTCAACAAATGCGCATAATGGATTGGGAGTGGCATGAGTGTTTTTGTCTCATTGCATGCATAACCAAACATCATTCCTTGGTCACCAGCACCAATTGCTTCTATATCAGAATCATTCATTTGACCTTCTTTCGCTTCAAGAGCACAATCTACACCCATTGCAATATCTGCAGATTGTTCACTGATAGAGGTCAACACTGCACAAGTTTTATAGTCAAAACCATGAGCAACATCCTTATAACCAATTTCTTCAATCACACCACGAGCGATTTTAGGCATGTCAACATAACATTTGGTGGATATTTCCCCTGCAATTAATACCATACCTGTTGTAACAAATGTTTCGCATGCGACACGAGCACTTCTATCTTTTTCAAGAATAGCATCCAAAATAGAATCGGAAATTTGGTCAGCAATTTTATCTGGATGCCCTTCAGTAACTGATTCTGATGTAAAGAATTTTTTCAATGAAAACCCTCCCTTAAATAAATATATTTATTATAATATTTTTTCAACTTCATTCAAAATAAAATCAGCCAATTCGGTTTTTAAACCTTTTGGAAATGGTATTTTATTTCCATTTTTTAGTAAAATTGTCGCTTCATTATAGTCAGACTGAAATCCTGTGTTCACACTCTTGATATTATTCGCCACAATCATATCTAAATTTTTAGAAATCATTTTTTTTTCAGCATTCTCTAAAAGATTTTGACTTTCTGCTGCAAAACCTACAACAATTTGATTTTTCTTCATTTCAGATAGTGATTTCAAAATATCTTCATTGTGTTCAAAAGAAATCGTCAGATTATTATTCTTTTTGATTTTTTCTTCACTAATAGTGGCTGGTCTAAAATCTGCAGGAGCTGCAGCCATAATGAGTACATCCTGAGAAGCAAATAGTTTTGATAGTTCGTCCTTCATCTCACTGGTTGTATTGACATTAATCCGATGAACCCCAATAGGTGTTTGAATAGGTGTTTTACCACAGATTAATGTAACACTTGCTCCACGCAGAGCTGCTTGCCTGGCAATTGCAACCCCCATTTTTCCGCTGCTTCGATTGGTAATATATCTTACTGGATCTAACTCACTAATGGTTGGACCAGCAGTAACAATTATTTTCTTATTTTTTAAAGATTGTGCGTGAATTGCTTTTTCAAAATAAAAAGTTAGAACTTCACGCTCCGCTAATTTGCCCTCCCCGACATCACCACAAGCTAACCTACCAGATGCAGTTTCAACAATCGTATATCCTAACCCGTGTAATTTTTTTATATTATCCTGAGTAGTCTGTTGATGATACATGACGGTATTCATGGCTGGTGCAATAAGTGTAGGACCATCAAAAGCCAATAAAACTGTGCTTAAGAAATCATCTGCTATACCATTTGCTGCCTTTGCGATAAAATTAGCAGTTGCTGGAACGATAAATAAAACATCTGCCCACTTCGCAATATTAATATGTTCCAAAGCAGAAATGTATTCTGAAAACATATCAGTATATACTTTATTTTTGGATAAAGATTCAAACGACAAAGGCTGAATAAATGCTGTTGCGTGTTTTGTCATAATAACGCGTACATTATGTCCCTTTTTTACTAAATCATTCACAAAATCTAAGGATTTATATGCAGCAATACTACCAGTCACACCAACAATAATATTCATTTTTTATACCCCTTAGTCATTAAAATGATAAGTGATCTTACCTTCACCAATTTCGCATAAAGCAATAGAAACAGATTTATTTGTTGGCGCATCAGTATATCTTTTAGCACCATCTACTAATTCTCTTGCTCTTTTAGCAGATACAACAGCTAATGAGTATTTATTATCTGTTTTTTCCAATAAATCATCAATACTTGGTTGAATCATATTAATTTTGCTCCTTTTCTACTACAAATTGTTCTGAAATGGCTTTGTTTCTTGATACATGACATTTTTCTGCATTAATTATAGCACGTAAATCAACAACTGCTTCTTCAATATTATCATTTACAATAACATAATCATATGCATTTAACATATTTATTTCATCAACGGCACAGGAGAGTCTTTTAATAATTTGTTCTTCGCTCTCTGTGCCTCTTCCGCGAATTCTTTTTTCTAGTTCTTGAAAAGATGGTGGCATGACAAAAACCAATACTGCATTTGGCATTTGTTTTTTTACTGCTTTGGCACCCTGAGGATCAATTTCTAGCATGACATCTTGTCCTAGCTGAAGTTTCTCTTCAACATATTCTCGGGGAGTACCATAGTAGTTTCCATAAACTTCTGCCCACTCCACAAAACCATTTTCTTCGATTTTTTTTTCAAAATCTTCTCTTTCCATGAAAAAATAGTTTACACCATGTACCTCACCAGTTCTTGGAGCACGAGTTGTTGCCGAAATAGAGTATTGAACCGTGATTTGCTCTCTTAAGCATTGACACAAGGTTCCCTTTCCAGCACCAGAAGGACCACTCATTACAATTAGAATGCCTTCTTGTTTATGTTGCAGCATACTTTACCACCTTTCTCTAATTAAATAATATTTTGAACCTGTTCTCTAATCTGGTCTACCAAGACTTTTGCATCAACAATTTTCTTTGAGATGTCTATATCACTAATTTTTGATGCTATTGTATTAAATTCTCTATTAATTTCTTGCATATAAAAATCAATTTGTTTACCAATGACTATATCATCACTTTTAACTAAAGATTCCAATTTTTTCAGATGAGAGTGCAGGCGTACAATTTCTTCATCAACAGTTGTTTTAGTTGCAAAAATTGCCACTTCGTTCAAAATTCTACTCTTATCAATCTCATCAATTGTTTCTAATAATTCTATCATTCTTTTTTCTAGTCGGGTAGAAAAATTTCGTTCTAATTCCGGAATTTTTTTCTCAATGGAATGGCAAATAGACAGTAATTGTTGTGTTTTATCAAGAAAATCCAAACAAAGGTTATTTCCCTCTACAAGTCTAGATTGATAGAATGCTTCAATTGCTCTTAATAAAGTTTCCTTAACAATTTCTCCATCCGTATCTTCATCAAAAACATAAATATTTTTTTGAGACAAATTTCCTAAAACAAAAAATTCTTTAATATTATCAAAAGTTCTAGGAATCGGCTCTTGATATTGATGCTCTACCGCTTGTATGTAATTTTCTAGCTGTTCTAAATTTAAGTTTGAAAATTCATCTACTTTATTAACTTTTAAATTTAAATCAACAGTCACTTGACCACGATATACTCTGTTTAAAACAATTTGTCTTAATTCCTCTAAATAATTATTATCGCAAAATCCTGCATTTATTTTCAAATCCTTGTATTTACTGTTAATAGATTTGATATCTATCTGTATTGTGAATCTAGGAGTTTCTTGCAGATAAGAAGAATATCCTGTCATACTAAGCATAAATACACCTTCTTTTAAACAACTTTACATTCATCTAAGCGATAATACTTGTGCAAGAGATTTGCATATTGTTTTACTAACGCTAATCTATTTTCTCTAATATTTTTATTTTCGTCCATAACTAGAACATTATCAAAAAAAGCTTCTACTTTATCATTTACTTTTAATACAACATCAAAAAGTGCATGAAAAGAGTTGGTTTCCAATGCAGATTGAATATGTTTTTCACTTAATTTAAGAGCTTCAAGGAAATCTTTTTCATATTGATTTTCTAATAAATCCTCTTGAATGCTTGATTCACTTGCTTTTTCTGCAATATTTATTGCTCTGCCTAGGTTATCAAAGGTTCTCTTGATTAATAAATGTTCGTTCTCATCGATGAAGGCCTTAAGTGCTTCAGCTCTTAGGATGGTTTCATAAGGTTTTTCATAGCCAGCCTTCAAAACACTTTGGATAATATCGGCAGAGAATCCCATATCTTTTAATATTGTTAAAAGTCGTTGTTCAAAAAATTGATAGATTTTTTCGTTAGTCGCTTCACTATTAAAATCTAGATTATTATTTTGATAGGCACTACAAACAAGTTCAATACAATCTTTTAAAGACAAAGACCATTTATTTGAAATAATAATATTAACAATTCCTAGCGCTTGTCTGCGAAGTGCATACGGGTCTTTTGAACCTGTCGGAATAATACCCGCGTAATAACAACCTACTAAAGTATCAAATTTATCTGCAATGCTGACTAAACTGCCTTCAACAGTTTGAGGAAGTTCATCATTTGCAAATCTTGGTTGGTAATGTTCTCTAATAGCCTGTCCGATATTACTTTTATTTGGATATTGCGCATTAAAATAGTATTCACCCATAATGCCTTGCAATTCAGGGAACTCAGAAACAACATTGGATACTAAATCTAATTTCATGTATTGTGCAGCAGTGATACTATCTTCTTGTACTGATGCATTGAAATCAAGATTAATCGAAAGGGCTTTGACAATATCCTTCAATCGTAAGGTTTTATCATAAATGGTACCCAGCTTTTCTTGGAAAATAATATTTTTAATTTTCTCAGTACCAGATTCTAACCCTTTTTTCAAATCTTCTTCATAGAAAAATTCTGCATCAGCTAATCTCGCTCTAAGTACGTTTAAATTACCTGCTGTAACTATATCAAGATGTTCTCTATTACCATTTCTTACCGTCACAAAAGCATTAACAAGTTCGCCATTCTTTTTTAATACTGGAAAATAACGTTGATGCTCTTTCATTGGTGTGATGATTAATTCATTAGGAAGAGCCATGAACTTTTCATCAAAAACCCCTTTTAATACAGTTGGGTATTCGACTAAATAAATGATTTCATTCAACAAACTCTGATCTTCTTGATAATATTCATCTGTACCATTAAAAAGATCTTCTATTTGATTTAAAATCATAGACTTTCGTTTGTCCTGATCAACAATCACAAATTCGTCTTCCATTGTTTTTAGATAAGCATTCGCATTAGGAATTTCAACTATTTCATGGCCTAGTGTCCGATGCCCACGACTAATATTGCCTGATTTTACTGAACCAACACTAAAATCAACGATACTAGCATCCAATAATGATACTAACCATCTTATTGGTCTGATATAACGTAAATCGTGATTTCCCCACTTCATTGTTTTAGGAAATTTAAGACTTAAAATAAGTTCTGGAATAATAGTCTCCAAAACCTTTTTTGACTCAATTCCTTTAGCTTCTTTTTTACAGAATATATACTCACCATTCGGCAGAGTTTTAGTATATACATCAGTTTCTGTAAAATTATTCGCTTTTAAAAATCCCAACAACGGTTTAGCGATTTCTCCATCTTTGTATGCAGCTTTTAAAGAAGGTCCTTTGACTTCTTCTAGTAAATCATCTTGCATTTCATTAAGCTTACTTATCATCAACACTAAACGTCTAGGGGTTGCGTAACATTTTATATCACCATATTGGATGCGTTCACGTTCCAATAATGCTTTTGTATTATGTTCTAATTCTTTAATAACGTTCGGGATTGGTCCAGCTGGCATTTCCTCTAAACCAATTTCTAATAAATATTCAGCCATTGAAAGCTCCTTTCTATCTATTTGCAAAGCGGAAAACCAAGTTTTTGTCTGGCTTCAACATATTTTTCAGCACATTGCTTCGCTAAGTTTCTTACTCTAGCAATATAGTGCGTTCTTTCTGTAACACTAATAGCGCCACGTGCATCCAAAAGATTAAATACGTGAGAGCACTTTAATGTATAGTCATATGCTGGTAAAACAATATCCTTTTCTAAAATGCTTTCCGCCTCTTTTTCATACATATCAAAAAGAGTGGTTAACATTTTGGCATCAGAATACTCAAAGTTATATTTTGAGTATTCTACTTCATTTTGATAAAAAACATCACCATATTTAATATTATCTACCCAATCAATATCATATACGTTCGTTTTATTTTGAATAAACATGGCTAAACGTTCTAGACCATAGGTAATTTCGCCACAAACTGGTGAGCAATCTATTCCACCACATTGTTGAAAATATGTAAACTGAGTTACTTCCATTCCATCAAGCCAAACTTCCCAACCAAGTCCCCAAGCTCCTAATGTTGGTGACTCCCAGTTATCTTCAACAAAGCGCACATCATGTTTTAATAAATCAATGCCTAACTTCTCCAAACTCTGTAAGTAAAGTTCTTGAATATTATCTGGAGATGGTTTTAATATGACTTGATATTGATAATAATGTTGTAAGCGATTCGGATTATCACCATAACGTCCATCAGCAGGACGACGACATGGTTCAACATAAGCAACATTCCAAGGTTCTGGCCCTAATGCTTTAAGAAAAGTAGATGGATTCATTGTCCCAGCCCCTTTTTCTAAATCATAAGGCTGTAAAATAACACATCCATTTTCTCCCCAAAACTTATTTAAAGTTAAAATCATTTCTTGAAATTGCATAATTTCCTCCTTTAAAATAAAAATTCTCGTCCCTGTCTTAATAGACAGGGACGAGAATGACCCGCGGTTCCACCCTGATTGACATGTTAATTCATGTCCTCTTTCAAAAGAAAAACTCCGAAGCGCCTTATTATACTATTTTAATGACTGGCCTCACACCATCACCAGCTCGCTTTACATTTACAATAGTTTTTTTTCTTCATCAATGTTTTTTTATCATTAATATTATACGGTTTTTAAAATATAAGTCAAGAATAATCGCTTATTGTCGCTTCATCTAAGACACGTTGACTTTGAATCATTCCTGGTAAATGTTTTCTGTATTCTTGCGAAAGTATATCCCTAAATATTGTTCTTGCACTATGAGATAAAGTGAGCACGGGAATGTGTTGCTTATTATTAGTTGGTACCGTTTTTAGGAAAACCATTATTTCATCAACAATAGAGCGTTGGTAAACATTTAAATTTTTGCTTTTCCAATATTCATAAAAAGAATGCAGGAAATTTTCGGTGTCTGTACTGCCATATCCCAGAAGCGAAAGAAAATACCATTCAAAAAATAATCTATGTTCAACATAATTATAATGGTTCAAAGATTTTAAATAGTCTACAAAAAAGAAATAGAAATTTGTAATTTCTATTTCTTCTATACTATAGGTTGATACCAACTCACAAAGGTAAATCGCAGTAATAGTTGTTTCATAATGATGAAAAAGTGTACTTTCCAAGTCCATTTCTAAAGAAGATGTTAATAAATAGCCGCTCTGACTATGAAGAAGCTCCACTTCAACTTGATGTGCAATTTGCAATTGTGGTGCTAATTTACTATTTTTTTTCCTAAGACCTTTTACGAGCGCCGTAAATTTGCCTAGATGCTCACCATAGAAAGATAGAATTGCATCGTTGTCATTAAGCACACTATGCTTTAAAACAATACAATTTTCACGTAAATATCTGTTATTTTTCAATTTTTTTCAGACTGTCTTAAAGCCTCTAGTTCACTAAAAAAGCTTTCTATATCAGAAAAGTCTTTATAGACAGAAGCAAATCTAATATATGCCACCTGATCAAGATGAAGAAGATTCTTTAAGATTGTTGCTCCAATATCTGATGTTGATACTTCAGTATACTGATTTTTTAATTGTTTCTCAATATCATCAATCAGTTCTTCCAGTTGTGCTAAAGTAACAGGTCTTTTTTCACAAGCTTTTGCCATACCCTTTAAAATCTTAGAACGATCAAACAGTTCAGTTCTACCAGAACGCTTACGAACAATTAATGGCATATCTTCTATCTTTTCATAGGTAGTAAAACGTTTGCCGCACTTCATACACTCACGACGTCTCTTTACAGTATTGGCTGTGTCGTTTGTTCTTGTATCAAGTACCTTACTATCTCCACCGCAAATAGGACAAAACATTGTTAATCACCCTTATTATTCTTCTGAATCAACAATCCCCTGTTGATAATGTTCGATTGCTTTTTTCAATGCGTCAACGCCAACCATTGAACAATGCATCTTTCTTTCTGGAAGACCACCCAATTCATCTGCAACCAACTCTGCAGTTAGTTTTTCAGCTTCCTCAACAGATTTTCCCTTTACCATTTCAGTTAACATACTGCTGGCAGCTACAGCTGCAGTACAACCAAAAGTTTCAAATTTAATATCTGTAATAATGTCATTATCATCTACGTTTAGATATATAATGGTAGAATCTCCACAATCAGGATTGCTTACTTCTCCAATAGCGGTCGGTGAAGTCATTTCTCCTTCATTACGAGGATTTTTTGCATGATCGATGGTTTTATCTGTAAATTGAATACTCATTTTAAACCTCCAAAAGTTTGATTATTTCTAGTTTACACAGAATAACTTGCTTTCGTCAAGAACTAAACAACAACTTCGTTCATTGACAGCCTTTATAGATACATGTTTTAATAGAATCGAGGTGAAAATATGCTAACAATATTATACTTCTTGTCAAAAAAAAATTATAGAAAAATTGTTTTTGCACTTTGGAATCAAACACTATCCAGAGAAGAGCTTCAACATCAAGCACTATCCAACGCTGATTACGATTTTGATGAAGCGCTTCGTATCTTAATTCAAAATAATATTATAGTAGAAGAATTAGAAGATCAAATTCCTCAATATAAACTTAACAAGAAAAAAATGTCACGTTATATTAAATTTGTTACAAGTACTGGTATTTCAATTTTTTTCTTTATGATTTCTAAAATCGTAAATGCGTCTGATACTTATGCACAAAAAAAACGTCAACAAATAGTTGATGATTTTTTACATTCATCTATTAAATAAAAAAAGTACTACACATAGTGTAGTACTTTTTTTAGTCTAATAATCTCGCTAGATCTTGTTTAGGTCTAAAACCAACTACACGTTCTTTTTCTTGACCATTTTCAAAAATAATCATTGTAGGAATACTCATAACACCATATCTTTGAGCAATGGTCCCACTTTGATCCACATTTAATTTACCAACTACCGCTTTTCCAGCATATTCACTTGCTATATCATCAATAATTGGACCTACCATTTTGCATGGTCCACACCATTCTGCCCAAAAATCAACAAGAACGCGTTGTTCAGATTTTAATACAATATCATCAAAATTTTCTTCATTTAACATTATTACATGTTCATTTGCCATCTTATTGTAGCCTCCTAAGCATTTATATTTCTAATATACCATAAAAAACTTTATAATAAACTCATTTCATAAATTCTTTTAAAATTTCTAATGCAACATACTTACTCAACTCTAAGCCAGCCATCGCTGGCATATAAGATATTGTTCCAGTAGGACTATTTTCTTTTGCAAACGCTCTATTCGGTAACTCTTCTGAAAATAAAACTGGTACTCCATGATAAATCCCCTCTTTACGCAAGCGAATACGTATTGCTCGTGCAAGAGGACATACAGAAGTTTTGCTAATGTCTTTAATTTGAAAAGGTTTTATGCCAATTTTATTGCCCGTTCCCATACAAGATATAATTTTTTTATTTTCTTCTATGTGCCATTTTATGACATCTACCTTAGCTCTCACATCATCAATACAATCAATTGTGTAGTCTGTCTCATTAAATAAATCATCATAAATAATTTTTTCAACTTTTTCCTCATAGGTGCAGATGTGTACCGCAGGATTAATCTGCAACAACCTATCACGCATCACACTTACCTTTGACATACCAATTGTTGAATCTAATGCATGAATTTGTCTATTGATATTTGTTACATCAATTTTATCAAAATCTATAATTTTGATAAAACCAATTCCCATACGCACCAGGGATTCACACACCCACGAGCCTACACCACCAACGCCTAAAACTGTGATGTGTGTTTCCTGTAATTTTTTTAAAGCATCTTTCCCAATTAATATTTGTGTTCTGTCATAAAAATTTTCCATTATTTTTCCTCAAAATATATTAGTATTCTATTTGACTTCATTTTTTTCTTTGATATACTATAACAAAGAAATAAAATACTAGCAACAAAGGAGGCTTAATATGCTTATTAGCAAGGATATGCCTATTTCCGAAACTGTTAATAAATATCCGGCAACTGCATCTGTTTTTATGGAGTTTGGTATGGGTTGTCTTGGTTGTGCTGCAGCCCGTTTCGAAAATATTGAACAAGGTGCTATCGTACACGGAATTGATGTTGATGCACTTATTGAAGCTTTAAATAAAGTTGCCGCAGAATAAAATATTACCTACTAAATAAAAAAGAGTCCCTGATAGGGACTCTTTTTTATTTAGTAGGTAATAAGCCGGGTTTTGTATTAGTAATCATCTATCTAGCCTCTAAGTTACCTTAGAGATCAAGCGACCTACCCAAAACAGAACGGGTCATCCTATTGTTTTTTTTAGGTCTTGCTCCAGATGGGGTTTACCAAGCCAACTGATCACCCAGTTGCTGGTGCGCTCTTACCGCACCGTTTCACCCTTACCAATAAAATTGGCGGTCTGTTCTCTGTGGCACTTTCCTTAAAGTCACCTTCACTGGCCGTTAACCAGCATCCTGCCCTATGGAGCCCGGACTTTCCTCAGCTATTAGCCGCGATTACTGCCTACTAGTATCCTTCATTATAAGCAAAAAAAGCTTTTTTATCAAGAAATAAATTTACTTAAGGCTTTTTGGGCTAGTTCGTGAATGGTATATTTTTTTAGAGTATCATCTTGATATAAAAGAGCCTTTCTTGAATCTTGAAGCCAGGATTCTAAATAAGGTTTCATATCTGCTTCAGGGAATTGATAAAAAAAGATACATGCATAGGCACGTAAATCTACCATGTCATATTTCTCAAACCATTGAAAAGTTTTCGGTAAAAATTCCTTTATTGTTTCAGAATGATAGTTCATTACTTCTGGTAATATATAATATAGTCCAGCGTAACAAATCTCATTCAAATCAACATGGTAAAACCAAGGCCCGATGAATTCACGATACCTTGACCCTTCCACATTAGCAAGAATACTACCAATAACTTCCGCAGAAGCCCATGGAACATTTGCACTTTCTTCACACATTTGCCAAATAAATCTGCGTATGACATTTCTAAACAAATCATCGTTATCTGCAGCATATATTCCAGCTAGTTTGCCTATAAACATAATAGCGCGCCATCTTAAAATATCATCAGGCATACCATATACATGCATTTGTAGCACACGCATTGTTAGTGCTGCATCCTCTTGAAAACAACGACAAACCACATCAAAATCACTATTTTCAAGCGCTTTCTTTATTTCTTTTCTAGCGTTCAAATAAGACCCTCCATTATTTAGCTGGCAATCATCGGCGCTAGATAATTCGCATAAATAATCTCCCCATAATTATTGCCTGGAACAGCCCATTTACCATTTAAATCCGTAAGATAAATAGCCTTTCCTCTATTGCCATGAGCAAATCTACCATCCAATAGTTCTACACCTGCTGGAAGTGGATTTGCATTAGCATATGAGTAAAGATGTTGAATATGTGCTTCTACACCAGAAGCAATACTATCATAGCACCATCCGTGAATACCTACTTGTAAATTAGCTTTATCATGATTCACTTGTGAAAACATTTGTTTTTGAAAGTCTTCTTCTGTTGTAACGCGACCAATAGCACCTAACCCACAGTAATTATTTTGAAAAGGTTTTACTTCATTTCCATATTGAAAATTTCCAGTTTCATGTAATGCTTGAGCCAATGCAACATCGCCTCGAATATTGTATTTTTGTCCGATAGAATAATAATAATATGCAATATTTTGTGGGAAAGGAATAAAAGCTCTTCCCCTGGCAGCGGCAGTTGCACGCGCAGTATTTTCTTTTATGGCTAAAAATCTTTGCATTTGTTCCAATGAAGCATAGCTTTGTCCTTGTAAGGTGACTGAGGAAGCAGATAAACTGTCACGCTCCCCTTCTTTGACAAAAGGATTCGCTTGTGGGAGTGGTACTTCTTCTAACGGTGCATTTGGTTTTCTGGTATCTATTAAGACAGTATTTGTGGCACCTTGCCAATTCACTTCAGCACCAAGGCTTTCGGCAACAACTCTTACCGGTACCATTGTGTAACCACTCGGTGTAATAAAAGGCGTGCCTAGATTTCTATCAATTTGTAATTTATTATTTTTTATGAAAATCTGAATCGTTGAATTGTCAGTTGCTGAAGTATTTAATGCGGATAAATTGGTATCAATTAAAACAGAACGACTTTCATTGTCCCACTCTACATGATACCCTAATCCCTCAGAAACTAATCTCAACGGCACATACACCCTGCCTGATAAATTAATTGGCATTGGTTGATTCGTACCATTATAAATTTGTTTATTGATTTGAATATTAATTTCATTATTAGATGCATTGGCTGAATTTGGCATAGCAAATGTGGTCAATAGCACAATGCTCAGTGAAACAGCAATTATTATTTTTTTTAAATCCATGTTTTTCCTCCTAAATGACGAGTTCATTGCCAAAAGAATGGCATTATATACTTAGTTATGTTATCATGAATGAGATTTAATATCTATTTTATTGAAAGGGTTGAAATAATAATGTCAAATCCACAAGTAAAAATTCAAATGAAAAGTGGCAATTCTATGACAGTAGAACTATATCCTGATGTTGCACCTAATACTGTTAACAATTTTTTACTTCTAGCAAACAATGGTTTTTATAACGGCCTCACTTTCCATCGTGTGATTAATGGATTTATGATTCAAGGCGGATGCCCTAATGGCACTGGTACAGGTGGCCCTGGTTATGGCATAAAAGGTGAATTTGCTAAAAACGGTGTTAAAAACGACCTAAAACATGATCGTGGTGTAATCTCAATGGCACGTTCCATGCATCCAGATAGTGCAGGTTCCCAATTTTTTATTATGCACAAGCCAGCGCCTCATCTTGATGGTGCTTATGCAGGCTTTGGTATGTTGGTTGACGGTTTTGATGAATTAGACCGCATTGCAACAACAAAAACTTCATATGGTGATAATCCTGTTGATGCAGAAATCATTGAAAAAATGGAAGTTAATCTTAACGGTTACGAACCAAAAGATCCTATTGTCATTAAATAAAAATAAAAAAATACCAACGAATCATTGTGTGATTCGTTGGTATTTTTTTATTTAAAACTTTCTTTCTCATCAGAAAGTGAGTGATTCGTTGCTGCATCTGTGAAATACACAGAAAAAATTGCGACTAAAGCAATAAAAAATGTTTGAAGTGTTTTTCTTTTAATATCTTTTTTTGCTTCATTAAGGTATATATGACGCAATTGTTTAGTGGTAATTTTTTGAGCCATATTAATATTTCTCTCTTTCTCTGAGCGCCCTATTCATTTCACGCTCAGCAGTTTTCTTTGCTTCTGTTGCTCTCTTATCATATAGTTTTTTACCTTTGGCAATAGCAAGTTCAACTTTTACTTTATCATTTTTAAAATAAACCTTTAGAGGTATTAAACTAAGTCCTTTTTCCTGCAATTTTGATTGTAATTTAAGAATCTCTTTTTTATGCAATAATATTTTGCGTTGTCTTAAGGGATCTACATTAAAGCGATTTCCTTGTTCATAAGGACTAATATGAGCACCTTCAAGAAACATCTCATTATTTCTAATAAACAAATATGATTCTTTTAGATTAATACGTCCTGCACGAATAGATTTAACTTCTGTACCTGTTAATACGATTCCTGCCTCTATCGTATCTAAGATAAAATAATCATGCCTTGCTTTTCGATTTTCTGCTATAACTTTTTGTCCCACGTTTTTTACTTCCTTTTCCAGAACTATTGAATTTATTTCGTCCTTGACCTGGTGTTTTCTCAGAAAGATTTTTTTGCTTTTTCTTTTTGGCAACAACTTTTTTTCTTGAGTTTTCTTCTTTAAAGGATGTTTTTATCTTGTTGCTCTTATTCTTATTTGCATCTTTAGAGCCAATAACTAAAAAATCTATTTTTGATTCTTCTACGCTTACATTAATAAGCTTAACTTTAATATCTTGACCCAATTGATAAACATTTCCAGTATGCTCACCAACTAATCTGATATTCTCTTCATCATAAGTATAAAAATCATCAAACAAACTAGAAATATGAACAAGACCTTCTACAGAATTGTCCAATCGAACAAAAAAACCAAACCCAGTGACATTGACAATTTTACCAATAAAAATTTGATCCACAAAAGCAGCCATGTATTCCGCTTTCTTTAAATCTACACTAGCACGCTCTGCTTCTTCGGCATTTCTTTCACATTGGCTGGCTTGTTCACTTGCATTTGTAAGTATCGTTTTATAATGAATGTTTCGACGTTCGGTAATCATACCATCATGTTGCAAATATTCTTTGATTAAGCGATGAATCGATAAATCACTATATCTTCTAATTGGAGAAGTAAAGTGTGTGTAATATTTCGATGCTAAGCCAAAATGTGTTGTTTTATCAGTAGTGTAGTAGGCGTGATTCATCATTCTCAGGAGCATCATATCTACAATCTGAGAGCAATTTTTTTGCTCTGCTTGATGAAGAATATTTTGAAAGTCTCGGGCGCTTAATGTATCTTTATCCTGCGGCAATCTAATCCCTAGTTTAGGAAGATATTTCATTAAAAGAGCCAGCTTTTCTTTATCAGGCTCATCATGCACACGATAAATAAAAGGTGCCTTTCTTCTGAAGAAATGAGCTGCTACTGTCTCGTTGGCAATAATCATAAATTCTTCGATAATTTTTTCAGCATTGCCACGTTCTCTTAATTGAATCTCTGTAACCTTCCCCTTGTCATCTAAAATTACTTTACTTTCTGGTAAATTAAATTCTAGAGCGCCACGCTCTTTGCGTTTTTGATACAACAATGCTCTTAAATCATTCATTTCATTGAACATTTCAACGTAAGAAGCATCTCTGAAAGATTGTGACTCAAGGATTTGATTCACTTGATCATATGTAAAACGCTCTGATACATTAATGACCGCTTCAGTAATTTCGGTAGTTACAATTTGGCCATTTTGATTAATTTCCATTAAACAGGATAAAGTTAGACGATCTTCACCAGCATTCAAACTACATATCCCATTAGAAATACTTGGCGGAAGCATTGGTAGAACCCTATCTACAAAATACACACTGGTGCCCCGTTTAAAAGCTTCTTGATCTAAAATGGAATTTTCTCTAATATATTCACCAACATCGGCAATATGTACGCCTAATAAATAATGCCCATTGGATAAAATTTCTAATGAAACCGCATCATCTAAATCTTTTGAATCAGCACCATCAATGGTAATCATACGATATAATCGAAAATCTCTACGTCTATAAATATCATCTTCCATCGACAAAGAACATAGCCGCTCTGCTTCGTGTATCTGTTCTTCTGTAAAATGAGGTGAGAGATTATATCTGTAAACCAATGAAAGAATATCTACACCAACATCTTGTCCATGACCTATATATTTGATGATTTTACCTTCAGGACTCTCGTGGCGATTGCCCCATGAAGTGATTTCAATAATGACTTTATCACCATTTTGACATTGTGTTAGAGGGTTCTCTACCACAATAATATCCTGGTCAAAGGTCATATTATCAGGGGTCACACTGGCATAAGATTTCTTCTCTTTATAGATGCCAATAAAAGTCGTATTTTGGCGCTCTAAGATACGAATAACTTCACATTCACTTTTATTTTTTGTTCCATCTTTACGCGTGTTCGCTGGTCGAATGATACGCACAATCACCCGATCTCCATTTTGAGCAGAGTTTAAGTTATCTATTGGGATATATAAATCCTCAATATCAATATTATCATTTACTAAAAAGCCAAATCCTTTTTTATTTTTTTTGACACGTCCAATATAAAGATTCATCAGTTCAGTAATGCCATATCTATCATGGCGTGTTTTGATGATTTTTCCTTGCTTTTCTAGGGAGTCAAGCCCCTCTGTGAGTACAGAGAGACCTATTTCCTTATTTTCTTTAAATATATCTATAATTGTTTCTAGACTGGTTGGTTTTGTTATCGTTGATTTTAATGTTTCATAAATAAAATCTTCTTTCATTACACCGACACCTCACTTATCTTTATACCTTAACACAGCGGTATATTTTACGCAATAAAAGGCAAAATAAAAAAGCAGGTATTCTGATGTGCACCCCAAAAACTGGACATATTAATTGCTAAGCAAGACCCATGGATGTCATCCTGT
>CAMYDW010000026.1 GCA_947254645.1 uncultured Peptococcaceae bacterium
AACAAAATAAAAAAATATCAATCTAAGTCCTGTAAACACTAGGAATTAGATTGACATTTTTTTCATTCGGTATATGATAAATTATAAGTACTTTTTACAAGGAGGAGCTTTATGAATACAAATTTAAATGTAGTTGTTATTGGCGGTGTAGCATGTGGCCCAAAAGCTGCAGCACGTTTAAAACGCTTAATGCCAGGAGCAAATGTTACCTTAATTGAAAAAGGTGAAGCAATTTCCTACGGCGGTTGTGGGTTGCCTTATTATATTGGTGCGACGGTAAAAGAACTAAACGATCTCATGACTACTTCTTGGGATGCAGTACGTACTCCTGAATTCATGAAAGCAACAAAAGATATTGATACACTTTTAGGTTGGGAAGTTACGGAAATTAACCGTCAACAAAAGACTGTAAATGTGGTTGAATGTGCAACGGGACAAACAAAAGAATTACCTTATGATAAACTCGTTTTAGCAACAGGGGCATCTAATTTTAAATTACCAATCAATAATATTGATGCTGAAGGTGTTTTTGATGTAAAAACCCCAACTGATGCTGTTCGTATTCAAAATTATCTTAAATCTGGTGTTGGATCAGCAGTGGTTATTGGCGCTGGTCTTATTGGTATGGAGACAGCAGAAGCTTTTGCAAATTGGGGTGTAGATGTAACCATCGTTGAAATGATGGATCAAATTTTCCCTAAAGTCTTAGATAAAGATATGGCAATTGTATTTCAAGATTATTTAGAAAGCGAAGATATTAGCATTAAATTATCTACAGCTGTAAAAGAAATTTTAGTTGATAATGAAGGCAAAGTTTGTGGTGTTGAAACCGATAAAGGACGCATTGATTGTGACTTGGTTTTAGTGGCTGCAGGTGTTCGACCAGAAGTTAGCTTGGCTCAAGCTGCTGGACTTGAAGTAGATCGTGCAATTCTTGTAAATGACTTCCTTCAAACTTCAGACCCAGATATTTATGCTGGTGGGGACTGTGTCATTGTTCAAAATAGAATTTCTGAACAACCTATGTTTGCGCCAATGGGTTCTACTGCAAATAAACATGGTAGAATTATTGCTACTAATATTGCACAAAATAATAGTCAAAAATTCCCAGGTGTATTAGGCACTTCTATTTGTAAAATGTTTGATTGGTCTGCTGGTAAAGTCGGTTTGACAGAAGCTGATGCAAGAAAACTTGGTTTTGATGTTGTAACATGTATTGTCCCTGGTCCAGACATCACACATTTTATGCCAGGTAAGAAGCTGATCATGGTTAAAACTGTTGCAGATAGAGCAACCACTCGTATTCTTGGCGTTCAAATTATTGGTCCTGGTCAAGTTGACAAACGTATTGATACGATGGCAGCAGCTCTTTCTGCTAATCCAAAATTAACCGCATATGATATGGGTAATATGGATCTTGCTTATGCGCCACCATTTTCTTCAGCGGTAGATAACATTTTAGTAAATGCAAATGTAATTCAAAATGAAATTGAAGGCCGTGCTAAATCATATAATTTCTTTGAAGCACTTGAAAAGTTAAATGATGAAAGTGTTGTTTTTGTAGATTTACGTTGTGATGACGAAGTCAAACAAATGCCATTTACGACACATCAACAATTCCATATCCCAATTGAAGAATTGCGCGCTCGTGCACATGAACTTCCTAAAGATAAAGAAATTGTGTTATATTGTATTTTATCTACTCGTGGGTATGAAGCTCAACTTATATTAGAACAAGCTGGCTATACGAATGTACACTTTATCCAAGGTGGTATTATGTTCTGGCCGTTCAAAAAATTCATGAAATAATAAATAAAAAAAGCGAGCTGATAAAAGCTCGCTTTTTTGTGCAATATAATCACATTAATTCGTTCTTGATTGACAGTTTGCTTTATAATAGAATGAATTTGTTAATAATGATAATCATGAAATGGAGATTTATATGTACGATTATATTTTAATTCGTTATGGAGAGTTAAGTCTTAAAGGTAAAAATCAAAAAATGTTTTTAAAAACATTGGTTAAAAATATTAAACATCAAATTAAACTAGATTTGCAGATTCAGCCTGATGTTACAATGATACAAGGGCGTATTATTTTAGCTTTAAATGGTTTGGAACCAGAATGCTTTTATCCTAGTATTGATCGTGTGTTTGGTATATCATCTTATAGTCCTGTTATATCTGTTGGATTAGATCAAGAAGAAATTATCTTAGAAGCACTTAAGGAACTTCAGCAATTTTCGTATCAACCAACAACTTTTAGGGTGACTGTAAAACGTGCAAATAAACAATTCCCTGTACGTTCCATGGAATTGCAACAAATTGTAGCAGAACGGATATTAGCACAATATCCTTTGTTAGAAGGGAATCTAAAAAATTATGACGTTGAATTAAATATTGATATACGCTTTAATCAAACATACATTTATGTATTAAAGAAAAAAGGGTTAGGTGGGTTGCCTTTAGGAACAGGTGGACGCGCAATGGCTCTTTTATCTGGTGGAATAGATAGTCCTGTAGCAATGTGGTCTATAATGAAACGTGGGGTAGTTGTTGAAGCTATTCATTTTCATTCCTATCCTTATACATCAAAGCAAGCTGAAGAAAAAGTATTAACACTTGCAGAAAAAGTTGCTAAATATGGTGGACATTGCATTGTACATTTGGTCCCATTTACACAAATTCAAGAAGCAATTGGTATGAATTGCTATGAAAATTTGAGAATTACGATTATGAGACGTATTATGTTAAGAATTGCTGAAAAAATTGCCAATGTTAGACATGCTAAGGCATTAATAACAGGTGACAATCTTGGTCAAGTTGCAAGTCAAACAATTGAAAGTATATATGCTATTAATAGTGTAACGAATATGCCTATTTTTCGTCCTCTGATTGGATATGATAAATTAGACATCATGTCAGTTGCTCAAAAAATTGACACTTATGAAACATCCATTCTTCCTTATGAAGATTGTTGTACTGTTTTTGTGCCGAAAGAGCCAAAAACAAAACCAAGAGTTGAGGAATGCTTGGAAGCCGAAAATAAAATACAAGACTTAATGATGCTTATTGATGCGGCCGTAGAAAAAACAGAAACGGTTATTTGCTATGGTAATGGTAAGGAACAAGTTAGAACACCGTTTGATTTGCCTGAAAGGGAGGATATATAATGGGTAATAACTTATATGAAACGCCTCGCGACAAAAATAAATGGCACACACAAGGCCATAAAAGTAATAAAACAACACTAGTAAATAATGATAATAAAAAAGAACGTTTAGAAGCACTTAAAAATAGATTGAAAAAACAAAAATAAAAAAGAAGATGTTTTCACATTGTGAAAACATCTTCTTTTTTACATAATTGCTATTATATACTGCATAATAAAAGCTAATGTATATAAAATTCCAAACTGCTGATTAAGCTTTGAATAATAAATCATTCCAGTCATCATTTGCTTTGGGGTTTGCGAGGAGTCCTTATAAGCTTTTATAGATTTAATTGCGAGTGGGATGGTTAAACAAGGTAATAAAATAAACAAAGATTCATTCAGTACTAGTAGAACAAATAGCCATACATATACAAAAGTTAAGAAAAAAATCATAAATAATACGGTCTTGTCATGTCCTAATAATATAGCGAGCGTTTTACGCCCATTTTCAGCATCTGCAACTCGATCTCTCAGACTGTTTGCTGTCAGTAATAAGCCGATAAGGATATTTAAAGGGATACTTACAATCAAGGTATACCAATTTAAAAAGCCAGTCTGAGTAAAAAAAGCAATTAGAAATAGACCACTTCCCATAAGGGTGCCAGCAAAAAGCTCTCCAAATGGTGTTCGAGAAATAGGATAAGGACCACCAGTATAACAGTAAGCGATTAAAAGACATAGAACCCCAATTGGCAGTAACCAAAAAGAAGTAAATAAGGCAAGTATTAGTCCCAAAATACCTGAGCATACAAAAAGTGCAATTGCAGATAGTAGGATGGTATTAGGATTTATGCCGTCTTTTACGATCGCCCCTCCAATACCAACACTGTCTTTTGTATCTAAGCCATTCAAATAATCATAGTACTCATTGAAAAGATTTGTAGCAATTTGTATAATGACAGCACATAGAAGCAATGTGATGGCTAATATAGGGCGAAAAATCAGATTTTTAGAAGTTGCGAAACTTATACCTGCTAACACAGGAATGAGACTTGCAGTAAGTGTATGAGGACGAGTGAGTCGCCAATAAAAATTTAAAGATTTCATGAAATACCCCCTAAATTACTACATAATATAATATACGATTTTTAGGAAAAATGAAAATAAAAGTGTTCTAAATAATAAATTTTAATAGAATGTCATTTTTTATATATTTATTTTAAAAAGTTTATTTGTTATAATGACTAAAGATATAGGAAGAAGAGGTGTTTAAAATGGCATACAAAGTTGATTCAAGCGCATGTCTTTCATGTGGAGCATGTGAAGGAGAATGCCCTGTTTCTGCAATCAGTGCAAGTGATGATGGTACACGTGTTATCGATGCTGATACCTGTATTTCATGTGGTAGTTGCGCTGGCGTTTGTCCTGCAAGCTGTATTGCTGCAGAATAAGCAGTATATAAAAGGCTTATTTGAGAATAAGCCTTTTATATTTTTGTGCCATGAAATAAAATTATAAAAATGATTATTATAAAATCATATTTTGATAGGAGTGAAATGATGTATTTTCGTAAAAAAATTGCGGGTATGATGCTTTTGTCCTTCGGAATAACAGCATGTTGGACGATGCCTTTGCAAGCAGAATCAATATCTGAATTACAAAATAAGCAATCATCTGTAAAGGAATCGATTACCAAAAAACAGTCTGAACTTACAAATAACACCGCAAAGAAAAATGATACCTTAAATAAACTTAAATCTATCAACGATAATATTAATTCCACTGAAGAAAAAATAGCTTCTTTTTCAACGCAGATAAGCGATCAAGAAACAAGTATTGAGGAAACAAATAAAAAAATTGCGGAAACAGAATCAAAATTACAGCAATCAAAACAAGCATTAAATGATAGAGTAGTTTCCATTTATAAAGATGGGAAAATGAATTATCTTGAGGTTTTATTTCAAGCAAAAGATTTTTCTGATTTTCTTACAAAATTTGAATACTTGAGCTACATTACTAAAAGTGATAAAGCGCTTATTGATAGCGTAAAAGAAACAAAAGCACTTTTGGATTCTCAAAAAGCGAGTTTAGAACAACAATTACAAAATCTAAGTGCTCTCAAATCACAAGAAGAATCTGTAAAAAAATTATTGGTGGCTCAACAATCCCAACAACAGACAATTTATAAGGATTTAGAATCAAATGAAGAAGCATTAAGAGCGAATATTGCTGCAATGCAAGCTGCTTCGGAAAGTATTGCGAGTCAAATCATGGAATTACAAGCAGCAGCTGCTGCGGCATCTGCTGCAAGTCAATCAGCAGTTTTTAATTCTCAAACAGTTGTTTATTCTGGCACCGGAGGCTGGCCCGCTCCTGCAAGCCATGTAATTACAAGTCCTTATGGAGCAAGAGCTTACCCGTTATCGGGTATTTATGACTTTCATCTAGGGCTTGATATTGGAGCAGGATATGGCACTCCAGTGGTTTCGCATAAACCAGGTACGGTTATTATTGCTGACTATCATTGGAGTTATGGTAATTATGTTGTTGTTGATCATGGGAATGGTATAAGCACACTTTATGCCCACATGTCTGCAATCAGCACTGGTGTTGGTCAACATGTAGAGCAAGGGCAACAACTTGGGCTAGTTGGCTCAACTGGATCAAGTACAGGTGCCCATCTGCATTTTGAAGTTAGAATTAATGGTTCAACAGTAAATCCAGCGCCTTATTTAGGCATTTAATGATGAAGAATGAAGCTCTGAAAGAAAGTGTTTCTTTCAGAGCTTTTTGTTAAAATAAATATTAAGTTTGAGGAGATTCATTCATGACATTATCGAAAAATAAAGTTAAAGAATTTAAAGCGATGGCACAGACAATACAGCCAAAAGTACTCGTTGGCAAAAATGGATTGAATGATGGAACTGTGCAATCTATTGATGAAGTGCTTCAAGCAGATGAACTAGCGAAAATTAAGTTTTTAAATAACAGCATTGACTTAGATGATGAAATATGTTCAGCTTTGGCAACTAGACTAGGGGCAGAATTTATTCAAAAAATAGGTAGAACCATTATTTTATACAGAAAAAATGAAGACCAATAATAGGATTTGATTTGTATGAAAAAATATAAAAAAATTGTTGTAAAGGTTGGCACCAGTTCCTTAACACATGATAATGGGTGCATTAATTTACGATTTATTGATAGGCTATGTGCTACCTTAACCGACTTAAAAAATAGTGGGCATGATATTATTCTAGTCACATCAGGCGCTATTGGTGTTGGTAAAAATCGACTTCAGTTTTCAAAAACAAAACTATCTATTAATGAAAAGCAAGCAATGGCTGCAATTGGCCAAGGCATTTTATTACATATATATGAAAAATCATTTTTGGAATACGGACAAATTTCAGCGCAATTGCTTTTAACAAGGGATGATTTAAACGATAGGAAAAGATTTTTAACTGCTAGAAATACCATTATTGAACTACTTAGGTTAGGCGTTGTACCAATTATCAATGAAAATGATAGTATTGCTACAGATGAGATAAAGTTTGGAGATAATGATACCTTAGCATCATTGGTATCTGTTTTAACAGAATCAGACTTAACTATTTTATTAACAGATGTTGATGGCCTTTATGAAGGTAATCCACAACTTTGTTCTTACACAAAAAAAATTGACGTTGTTTATCAAATCAATTCAGATATCTATGATATGGCTGGTGGTTCCTTGTCTAATGTTGGCACTGGTGGGATGAAAACAAAAATTGATGCTGCAAGCATTTCGACTAACGCAGGTATCCCTCTTGTTATTGCCTTAGGTCAGAAACCTGAAATTTTATACGATATTGTGGAAGGGAAGACCGTAGGTACTTTATTTGAAGCAAAACCGAATATACTGCATGCACGTAAATCGTGGATTTTGTATGGCTCAAAATCAGATGGTAAGCTTGTTGTCGATATGGGTGCCGAAAATGTACTTAAAAACCAAGGTAAATCACTTTTACCTAGTGGCATTTTAAAAATTGAAGGTAATTTTGAGCGCGGATCAATGGTTGAAGTGATGAATGAAAATGGCAAAATTTTTGCAAAAGGCATTACAAATTATTCATCAGATATGTTGGAAAAAATGAAAGGCCGAAAAACAGCTGATTTAGCAGCTTGTTTTAACTTTTTTAACGAGGATGAAGTCATCCATCGTGATAATTTAGGACTTCTTTAGGAGGCTTTTTAAAATGAATTTAAAAGAACTTTGTGGTAAAAGTAAGGAAGCAGCTCTTGAAATAGAGTCTCTGTCAACTCAATTAAAAAATGAAGTCTTACGGTCAATGGCAGAGCATTTGAGAAAAAATGTTACGCACATTCTTGCTGCAAATGAAATTGATATGATAAAAGCCAAAGAAAAAGGCATGAGTGAGGGATTGCTAGACCGCTTATATCTTGATGAATCACGAGTAGAGAGCATTGCTCAAGGTTTAGAACAAGTTTCTAACTTAGAAGATCCAATTGGAAAAATATCATCTTTTCAAAAAAATAATAATGGTCTTCAAATCGGAAAAATGTCTGTTCCAATAGGTGTTATTGCGATGATTTATGAAGGTCGACCTAATGTTACAATTGATGCGGCTGGACTTTGTTTGAAAAGTAGCAATGCTGTTGTTTTAAGAGGGAGTGCCTCTTGTATTAATACAAATATTTGTACTGTGAAGCTCTTACAAGATGTTTTGAGACAATATGAAATCAATGAGGCAGCGATTCAGTTAATTGAAGATATAAGCCATGAAAGCGTAAAAGAGTTATTAACACTTAATGAATATATAGATTTGGCAATTCCACGTGGCGGTGCCAACCTTATTAATATGGTAGTGAAAAATGCTACTGTACCTGTTATTGAAACTGGCACAGGAAATTGTCATATTTTTATCGATGATAGTGCTAATATTGACATGGCAGTGGATATTTTGTTAAATGGTAAAACTCAGCGAGTCGGTGTTTGTAATGCATTGGAGTCTATGGTATTAACAGAGTCTGTGGCAGATGCTTTTTTAGAGAAAGCGGTATCAGCATTACAAGAAAAAAATGTAGAAATCATGGGTTGTCCAAAAACATTAAAAAAATTTAATTTAACACCGGCAACAGAAAATGATTACTACCAAGAATATGGTGATTATAAGATTTCATGCAAAATAGTTTCAGATATCCATGAAGCAATTGCTCATATTAATAAGTATAGTACAGGACACTCAGAATGTATTGTCACGGAAAATTATCAACATGCGATGTTTTTTCTGAGAAATATTCATTCAGCATGTGTTTATGTAAATGCTTCTACACGTTTTAGCGATGGAAATGAATTTGGCTTTGGTGCGGAGATTGGTATTAGTACGCAAAAAATACATGCACGTGGTCCTATGGGATTGGAAGCGCTTACCAGTTATAAATACATCATCCTAGGAAATGGACAAATTCGTTCATGAAGATTGGACTCTTTGGTGGTACTTTTAACCCAGTACATTTAGGTCATGTCGATATGATTCATCAAACCATCAAAAGAATAGCTCTAGATAAAGTGTTTTTTATTCCAGCGTATATACCACCACACAAACAAAATCAAACATTAGCATCTTTCGAGCATCGTGTTAATATGTTGAAGTTGGCAATTCATTCAGAAAAAAACTGTGAAGTTTCCGACTATGAGAAACAGAATGAGGGACCCTCATATACAATCCTTACAGTAGAATTTTTTGAAAAAACTTTTCCAAATGATGAAATTTTTTATATCATGGGAAGTGATTCTTTTGAACATATTGAAAGCTGGTATCATTGGTGGGAATTGCTAAAAATGTGTCATTTTATTATTATTGATAGACAAGAAGGCTCTTTTTCTATCAATGAGAATGTTCAAAGAATTTTAAATGAAAGCATATATCAATGCATTCATTTACCTTTAAAAACTATGCCCATATCTTCCACGATGATTAGAAATCAAATAAAAAAACAACTATTATTACCAGATATGCTATCTGATAAAGTCTATAATTATATTTTGCAAAATAAATTATATATGGGAGACTAATGATGTCATATGAAGAAATAGTTGCAGCACAACTATCAGAAAAACGTTTTCAACACAGTCTACGAGTTGCACAGGTTGCTCGCAAACTGGCAGATGTTCATGATGTTGATAGCAGAAAGGCTTATCATGCCGGTGTGTTACATGATTATTGTAAAGAATATAGCAAAGAGAAATTAATCAAATATGCAGTTGATCATCGACTCATATCCGATATTTTAGAATTACATATGTTACAAACACTTCACGGCCCGGTTGCAGCAGAAGTTTTGAAAGAGGAAGATTTAGTCTCTGATCAATCGATATTACAGGCTATTAAATATCACACAACAGGTCATCCAGAAATGGATATATTGGCAAAAATTATTTTTATTGCGGATTATATTGAACCAGATAGAAAAACACCAAATATTGATTTTATTGAACGCGTAGCCTATCGAAATCTAGACGAGGCATTGCTACTCATTATTAATCAAACGATGTCTTATTTGCAATCAAAAAATTCATTTATTCACCCAAATATGTTATATTTAAGGAATAAACTACTGTATCTAGAAAGGAAAATATATGAATAATATTTTTGAGGAAATCGTTAAAGTATTGGATTTTAATAAATGTGAAAATATTGTTGCGTTAGATGTGAGAGGGAAGACTTATCTTGCAGATACTTTTATTATCGCAACAATTTTAAATAAACCCCATGCGGAGGCTATTTGTAAAAAAGTAGAAGAAGTTATTGATGCATCACAAAAAGCAGATGAAAATTATTTCCATGTTGAAGGAAGAAAAGAAGGGGAATGGGTTTTAATTGATACAGGAGATATCATTATTCATCTTTTCCAACCAAATATTCGTACATTCTACAATTTAGAGAGCTTATGGGGCGATGCACAAGAATTAGAAATTTCCCATTTGCTTGTTTAATTGTGGAAGGAGGTTCTTCTCTTTGAAAATTGGTGTCTTCGATTCGGGTATTGGTGGTATAACGGTTCTAGAAAAAGCCATAGAAATGTTACCCTCTGAAGACTTTATTTTTTATGCGGATACAGCGCATGTACCCTATGGCACAAAGTCGGAAGAGGAAATCAGGTGCTATCTCGATGAGGTAGTATCATTTATGTTAGCACATAATGTGGAAATTCTTGTGCTGGCTTGCAATACAGCTACCAGTGCAGCTGTGACATATTTACGTAATAAATATGACTTGGAAATTCTTGGTATGGAGCCAGCAGTGAAGGTTGCGAAGGAATCCTTAAAAGAAAATAAGCAAGATTTAATTATTGTTTCAGCCACTGATCTAACCCTTCGCTTGCAGAAACTAGAAAATTTGATTCATCGTTTAGAAGTAGATGAACATGTTATGCCATTATCTCTGCAACAATTAGTAAATTTTGCAGAAAATGGCTTATTTGATGGTAAAGAAATTGCAAAATACATTCAGTCTGCTTTTAAAGATGTAGAGTTGAAGCGTGTATGTGCAGTCGTTCTAGGCTGCACACATTTTACCTATTATAAAAGTTTTATCTGTAATTACCTAAAAACTCAAACTGGACGAGAGATTCCAGTTGTTGATGGCAATGAAGGAACTGTTCAAAATTTAGTTAATAAAGTAAAAGAAAGAATGAATCCTGATTTATCAAGTAAAAAGCAAGTGATTCAATTTTTCGAAAGTGGAAAATTAGTCAATAGTAAAAAATATTTAGATTTATTAGCGTTGGCACATAAGGAAAATTCAAGGGGATGTTAGCTTGAAAAAAGCACTGTTTATCGTTAATCCTAATGCTGGAAAAATGATAATGAAAGATCATTTATTGAATATCTTAAGTAAATTTAATGCTGAAAAATATCATACGACGGTTCATATTACACAAGAAGCAAATGATGCAACGGACTATATTATGAATTATGGAACAGGATATGATTTAATTGTTTCTTGTGGAGGGGACGGCACCTTTAATGAAGTCCTCCGAGGTATTTATACTTCTGAAAAGGAGTTTGCACCTATAGCATGTATTCCAGCAGGAACAGTAAATGATTTTGCACATTCATTAGGTATGTCTAATGATGTTATGAAATCAGCAGAAGATATTTTAACTGCATCTATTCATGATTATGATTTTGGTATATTTAATGACCAGATATTTAGTTATGTGGCCGCAGCGGGTGCTTTTACAGAAGTTTCATATTCAACACCACAATATCTAAAAAATTTATTTGGTAAATTTGCTTATTATTTTGAAGGTGCTCGTAAACTTGCGGATATTGGGCAATCTTTTGACTTGAAAATTCAAATTGATGACGAAATCATTGAAGGCAATTTTGTTTTCATTGCAGTCTCAAATACAAAATCTATCGGCGGTATTTTGCAATTTAATGAGTCAAAAGACGTTTTAACAGACGGATTGTTTGAATTATTACTTATTAGAGCACCACAAAATCCAAAAGATCTTCAAAAACTTATGTATGCTTTTAGAGTACATGTTTATGATAATGACTGTATACAATGCTTACGGGGTAAATCATTCAAGATTACTTCAAAAAAACCATTGCCGTGGACATTAGATGGAGAATATGCTGGTGTTTTTGAACAAACTACGATAAAATTATCAGAAAAAAATATTCGCTTACAATATCCCGGGTAAAAGAAAGTAGGAATTAAACATGATTAACAAAAATTATCTTGACTTACAAAACAATTACTTATTCTCTACTGTTAGTGCAAAAGTTTCAAAATTTACAACTGAAAATTCAACTGCTGATGTTATTAAGTTAGGTATTGGTGATGTCACTAAACCACTAGCAAAGGTTGTTATTGATAGCCTTCACAAAGCTGTCGATGAAATGAGTAAAAGTGAAACTTTTATGGGTTATGGTCCAGAACAAGGGTATGGCTTTTTAAGAGATGCATTATCTGACTATTATGCTAAACTTGGTGGCAGTATTTCTTCTGATGAAATTTTTGTAAGTGATGGTGCCAAGACAGATATTGCTTGCATTTTAGACATTTTTTCTAAAGATTGTCACGTTGTAATACCGGATCCAGTCTATCCCGTATATCTTGATACTAATATCATGGATGGTAGAAAAGTTAGCTTTTTAAATGCCAATGAATCAAACAATTTTCTTCCAATGCCTAAGGATTTAATGACTAATGATGCTGTAGATATTATTTATTTATGCTCTCCAAATAACCCGACAGGTGCATGTTATTCAAAGGATCAATTAACAGAATGGGTTCAATTTGCTCAGAAACAAAATGCTGTTATCTTATTTGACAGTGCTTATGAAATCTTTATTCAAGATGAAAACTTACCACGCACAATTTATTGTATTCCGGAAGCAAAATTTTGTGCAATCGAAATTGCTTCCTTAAGTAAAACAGCTGGTTTTACTGGAACCAGATGTAGTTATACTGTTGTTCCAAATGAACTCGTTCGTGATAACCAATCCTTGAGAGATATGTGGTTTAGACGTCAATCCACAAAATTTAATGGCGTGCCATATATTGTTCAAAAAGCAGCAGCGGCAGTTTTCACTGAAGAAGGTTACGCTGAAATTATGGAAAATATAGATGCATATCGTCAAAATGCAAAAATTATTACTGATACTTTAGATAATTTAGGTATTTATTATACTGGGGGACATCATTCTCCTTATGTGTGGTTAAAATGCCCAAATAATATGTCATCTTGGGAATTTTTCGATTTGTTATTGGAAAAAGCTTTTGTTGTCGGAACGCCAGGCGAAGGTTTTGGTAATAATGGGAAAGGGTTCTTTAGATTAACTGCTTTTAATACAGAAGAAAGAACACGAGAAGCAATGGAAAGATTGAAAAATATTCTTTCATAAATTGGAGTGAATAGATGAATGATTCAATTTAAGAATGCAGGACATATATTTAAAAATGGAACAGTAGGTTTAAAAAATATCAGTTTGACAATTGATGCAGGAGAATTTGCCTATATTGTTGGCGAAAGTGGAGCAGGCAAGTCAACTTTTTCGAAGATTCTTTTACGAGAACTCAGAACCAGCACTGGTGAGGTATTTGTTGATAATATCAATATTGGTAAGATTAAGAAAAGACAATTACCTTATTATAGACGTAAAATTGGATTTGTTTTTCAGAATTTTAGATTGCTAGCTGATCGTTCTGCTTATGAAAATGTTGCATTTGCATGTGAATGTATTGGTTTGCCCAAAAATGAAGTTGCTAAGAGGACCAATGCTGCACTTGAATTTGTTAATCTTTTTGATAGGGCCAAACATTTCCCAAAAGAACTATCTGGGGGAGAGCAACAACGTGTGGCAATTGCTCGTGCAATTGTTAATCACCCACAAATCATCATTGCTGATGAACCAACAGGAAATTTAGACCCAAATTATGCTGAAGAAATATTGAAAATCTTTGAAGAAATCAATGCGACCGGGACAACTGTCATCATGGCAACCCATGACGAAGTATTGGTTGAAAAGTATCCACATCGTGTTATTACGTTATTGAATGGAGAGGTCGTTCGGGATTGTCAAATAGGAGGATATTGTCTAGATGTTTCTAACTAAATTAAAATATGCTGTTAGAGATAGTATTCGCTCTATTACTCGACATAAAGTTCTTTCTATCCTAACAGTTCTAACTATTGCAATTACACTAACTGTACTGAGTATGACATCTTTAATTGCTCTTAATAGCTATAATGCTTCACAGAGTGTTGAGGATCAATTGAGAATCATTGCTTTTCTAAAACAACCATCAAATAGTTCTCAGGTTGGAGAACTTGAAAAAAATCTGAAGAACATGAAGCATGTAGCAGATGTTCAATATATAAGCAAAGAAGATGCTTTAAAATCTTTAGACAATGAATTTAAAAATACAGACATGGATTTAAAACAATCTCTAGAGGGCAACAATCCTCTGCCAGATTCTTTTCAATTAACTGTAGATCAGGCTGAAAATATTGAAACTGTGGCTAACGAATTAAGTAAGCATCCATCAGTTGATACTGTTAAATATGGTCAAGATATTGTTCATAATGTTTTGAAATTCAATCATTCGGCTACTATTGTTGGCGGAATTATTGTAGTAACAATGATTTTAGCCACCTTATTTTTGATTAATATTACTATTCAGCTCACTGTCGCTAATAGACATGCTGAAATACAAATTATGAAGTTGGTAGGAGCTAAGAACAATTTTATTCGTTTTCCGTTCTTTTTAGAAGGGATGATACTTGGCTTATTGGGTTCATTAATTGCAGGTGTATTTGTGTTTTGGGGATATGAACGAATATACGCGTATATTTACGCAAATATTCCTTTTTTACCATTATTTAATAATGACTATATGATGGAATTTTTGATTTTTTCTAATGTTCTTTTGGGCATCGTTTTAGGTGCAATAGGAAGTATTTTAGCTGTAAGAAAGCATTTAAAAATATAAGCACACTTTGGTGTGCTTTATTTTTTAAGGAGGAATATTATGCATTCTCAAATAGAAAAATGGAAAAATTATAGTACGATAGGAATAATCTTAGGTTCAGGATTAAACGATATTGCTCATGAGGTATTAAAAGTAGAAGGAGAAATTTCTTATAGTGAAATAGAAGGGCTGAAAGCATCTACAGCACCAGGTCATACTGGAAAATTTATTTTTGGAACTGTTAATGAAGTGCCAATTATTGCAATGCAAGGAAGATTGCATTTTTATGAAGGGTATTCAATGGCAGATGTTATAGCGCCGATTAAAGTATTGAAAAATTGGGGCGTTGAAACTATTTTAATAACCAATGCTGCTGGTGGTATTAATACAAATTATCAACCAGGCGATTTAATGGTCATTTCTGATCATATAAACTTCATGGGCACAAACCCGTTAATTGGAAAAAAAATAGAAGGATATGACCGATTCCCAGATATGTCCTTTGTGTATGATAAGGACTTGAGAAAAAAATTTATTGATATCGGTAAGCATTACAATGTTAATATCCATGAAGGCACGTATCTTTCAACGATAGGCCCTAGCTATGAAACACCTGCGGAAATAAGAGCATTTAGGATTTTAGGTGCTGATGCAGTTGGGATGTCTACGGTGCCTGAAGTGATTATGGCCAGACAACTTGAGATACGTGTATTTGCAGTTTCTTTGATTAGTAATATGGCAGCTGGAATTTTGGAGCAAAAGCTAACTGAAGAAGAGGTTTTCAAAGCTGGTAAAGACATTCAAGCAGTTTTTAAAAATCTCATAAGTGATTTTATAAAGCTTGTTGGTGATGCAAGATGAATCATATTTTAAAGCCGATTGAATATGATGCAATCAATAATGAAATCACTATCATAGATCAAACCAAATTGCCTAATGAATTGATTTATAAAAAATTAAAAACTATAGAAGAAGTGTGGCATGCAATTTCTCGGTTGGAAGTGCGTGGTGCGCCCTTAATTGGTGTGACTGCTGCATGGGGAATAACCATGTCCATGCTTGATCAAAAAATAAATGACAAGGACTCTTTTTGGAAAAAATTCTGCATATTAAAAGATTATCTCCTCACTTCACGTCCTACAGCGGTGAATTTAATTAATGCATTATCATATGTAGAGGATAATGTAAAAGCATTAGAATTGAATAATATAGATGCTTTAAAAAATGCAATGTGTAAAATAACAAAATCATTTCAAGAACATGATTTTTTCATTAGTAATAAAATAGGTGAATATGGAGAAACGCTGTTTCATAAAACACAAGATATTAACGTTTTGACATATTGTAATGCTGGTCTTTTGGCTACAAGCAATTCATATGGCACTGCTCTCGCGCCGGTATATAAAGGCATGGAGAATGGTAAAAAAATTCATGTTTTTTCATGCGAAACAAGACCTGTTTTGCAAGGTGCTAGATTAACGACTTTTGAATTGACTTACAATAATGTGCCAACCACACTTATTACTGATAACATGATGGGCTGGTTATTTCAAAATAAACAAATAGATTGCATATTTGTAGGATGTGATAGAGTTGCCAAAAATGGAGATTTTGCGAATAAAATTGGAACAAATACACTAGCTATATTAGCACATCATTACCAAATACCTTTTTATGTTTGTATGCCATCTACTACCATTGATTTTAATGCTGAAGATGGGACGTCTTTTGTTATTGAACAGCGTTCTGATGAAGAAGTGAGAAAATTATGGTATGAAAAAGAAATGGTTGCAAAAGAAGCTCATATTTTAAATCCTTCTTTTGATTGTACCTCTTTTGAATATGTAAGTGGTTATATCACAGAAAAGGGAATACTTATGCCTCCATTTATAAAGGAAGATTTTGATGAATAATTTATTTGAAGAGTATAAAATGTTTACTCCAATTCTCGAAGAATTTATAGAAATTTCAAATCTGGTCTATCAATCAAAACTTGTTTGTGCATATGATGGCAATCTAAGTGTGCGCCAAGGAGAATTGATATTAATTACGCCAAGTCATATTTCAAAGAAAGATTTAAAAAAAGAAGATTTGGTTATATTAGATAAAAATGGTCAACAAATTGCTGGAAAACACAAGGCCAGTTCAGAATACCGTATGCATAAAGCAATATATGAAGGCAATCCAGAAATTCAAGCAATAATACATGCACATCCTTTATATGCTACTGCTGTTTTTAGGAAAATAAAATATGTGGATACAACTATCTTGACAGAAGCAAAAGAAACATTCAAAAAATTACCAGTACTTCCTGTTGTAGAACCAGGAACAGATATGTTGGCTGAGCAATTAAAATCAATCGATACGACATCTATTCAAGCTTGTATCTTAGAAAATCATGGAGCGGTAACCTGGGGTAATAATCTCCGAGAAGTCTATTACTTAATGGAATCTTTAGAACGTTTAGCAAAAACTCACAGCATTTTAAATCAAATGAAATAATCCATATAACTTCTGTTATTTTATCTTTATATATGATAAAATAAATCGGTGAATTAAAATTTTAGAAAGAAGGTAAAACATCAGTGGACAATAAAAAAAGTCTTTCAAGATTTTTGGAAGAATTAAATAATGACTTTATAATTGGGACAAACCATTTAATTGATGATTTACCAAATATATTTACAACAAAAGATTTACTGTTC
>CAMYDW010000027.1 GCA_947254645.1 uncultured Peptococcaceae bacterium
CCGTAGGTGCTGGTACCGTATCTACTATCAAAGCGTAAGTTTATTTGTACAAAAAAGCAGGGTTGAATCCTCAACCCTGCTTTTATTATGCTCTAAAATATTGTATACTAACAGAATAGGAATAATTTTATAAAGTTAATAATATTAATATAGTTTTATTTACTAAGATGTGATAAAATAACACCTCTAATATAGAGGAGAAAAGGGGCGAGGTGCCAGATGAAAATAGAACAACTTGAATTTCTTATTGAAGTCGTAAAAGCTGGCTCAATCAATGCTGCTAGTAAAAAGATTTTTATCTCTCAACAAAGTTTAAACCAGTCACTTCGTAACCTTGAAGATGAACTTGGATTTGATGTATTACATCGTACTAAAAAGGGGGTAACCTTAACAGTACGTGGCAGAGAGGTTTTTAATGCAGCACAGGCGATTGTAGCGCGTTATGACCAAATGTTGAGACAAATTTCGGAAATGAAATCAGATTCAACTGATATTATCAGCGGGAAAATGAACGTGCATGCCTCTCCGATGATTAGTGTGTGCATTTTACCAGTGGTATATGTGGATTATCAGCACGGCTTCCCTAAGGTACAGCTTTATTGTCAGGAACGTTACCAAGAGGATATTCTTCGAGAAGTATCGAATAATCCTGGTGATGTTGGCTTTGTATTGGTTGCAAATACCTTGAAACGTTTCTATAAATCAGCACCAGATAATATTGAGCTGACCCTGCTCAATACCTATCCTATTTATATTGCAATGTCTCCTCGTCATCCATTGGCCCATCAGCATACGCTTTCACTGCAATCTATTAAAGACTACCCATTGATTATTTATGAAGCTGGCGGGATTCAAGGGGAACATGCTTTGCAGGATGAAATTGATATGCATGTGCTTTTAAGTACGAATAATAGCAATATGACACGTGAGCTTTTAAATGAAGGCAATGCAGTAATGTATTCCTATCAGCCATATATTACCCGTGGTGCTTTCCCGGATTGTGTCCATATTCCATTGAATAATAAGAGCATTATGTTTGAATTGTATATGGTTCATAACAAAGAAGCCAATCAAATGCAACGTCGATTAATTGATAGCTTTAGCTCTGTGTTTCAACAATATTTGTAATTTTTTAAGGAAGTGCTCTTAAAGAGCACTTCTTTTTTTGCCGTTTAAAGGCAGGTGAGCGCTCTTGACGGAAGCAAAGGTATTGAGCTAAAATGAAATAACAAAGAAAATAACGAAGGAGGGATTGTATGACATTATCTGATAAGGAATTATCTGAACTCATAGAGCGTCTTATTTTATGGATGCAAGCACAAAAAAATGCCATTGGCGCTAAGAACGTTGTGGTTGGAATTTCTGGGGGCAAAGATAGCTCGGTAGTGGCTGCTTTGTGCGCAAAGGCTTTTGGCAAAGAACATGTTTATGGTATTTTGATGCCTAATCATGTACAAGAGGATATAGCTTTTGCACAAGATCTTTGTGATGCGTTAGAAATTCCGCATGAGACACTTGACATCGCTCCTGTTATGAATGCGTTTAATGAGCTGTTAAATAAGAGCGAATTTTTTGATGCGGTGAGTCGTCAAACAACTTTGAATTTACCCCCAAGGGTGCGTATGAGTTTGCTTTATGCGATGGCACAAAGCTTGGATGCAGTGGTGGTAAATACTTCAAACTTATCTGAGGATTGGGTTGGCTATGCTACTGTATATGGCGATACCGCAGGGGCTTTTTCTCCTTTAGCGACCCTCACAACAGATGAAGTTATTCAGGTAGGCCGTGCTTTGGGATTGGAAGAACGATTTATCTTAAAACCGCCTTCTGATGGTCTGACAGGTAAAACGGATGAAGATGTGCTAGGGTTTAGCTATGAAACACTCAATACGTATATCCGTACAGGCGAAGTGACTGCTGACATAAAAGATAGAATAGATTATCTGCACCGAATGAGTCGTTTTAAATTTTTGACAATTCCAATGTTTCATACAGGATTTCCTATTGTTGCAGATGATATTGCTCACATCTATTCTGAATAAAAGGGGGAAAGCATGATGGCAAGAAAAAAATTTAAAGAAGGATTTAAAGAAGAAGCAGTGGCATACTGCAAAAAAAATACAGATAAAACCATCAAAGAATGTGCCAATGATCTAGATTTAGGTTATAGTACCTTGCGTCGGTGGATTTCTCAAGTTGAAGCCGAAAACGAAAAAAAAGCAAAGAAAGCTGAAAATAAACAGACGCAAAAAATAGAGCAGAAAGCTGACAATAAATCAGAGGTGCAGGATGTGAAAAAAGATGAAGTTATCAGTGTAGAGAATGCTGATCAAACAACCTTTATCGATTCAGATGCCTTAAATGAACCATCCATTAGTTATGTTCCAGAGTTTTATAGACAACAAGCAAATGCTGGGATTAAAGAAGAGCTTTTGGGAAATGTGCCTTCACTTAGCAAAATTACTGAGAAAGTGGAATTGGTTTCTTTATACAAAAAAAGTCATGATTTGAAAAAGAAGAAAAAACAGATCGAAAAAATTATCAAAAACAAACAGAAATAGAGTTTGTATTGGCATATTGTCCTAAATTTTTTTGCTTAGGACAATATGCTTTTTTTTTGCTAGTTAAACCGTAGGTTTTCGTTGACAACCCTGGTTAACGATGTTAAACTCTATATAGTTAAGAATCACTAACTTATTAATTTACTGGTGTCAATCAATGAAGGGAAGGTTATTATGTCTACTATGAGTGAAAAAAACTTAGGTGCTAGCATCAATCCTACTTTGAATGCTTCTCCTACAGGATTGCGTATGCCGTTAAGTAAAATGACAAAGGGCAATCAAGGTGTTGTGGTAAAAGTGTCAGGTGCGGATGAGACAAAGAAGCACTTAAATAACCTTGGCTTTGTTGATGGAACAACGGTGACATTAATCAGTGAATTAAATGGTAGTATTATTGTTGAAGTAAAGGGAACAAAACTTGGCTTGGATGCTGATTTGGCAAAAAGAGTGATAGTTGTTTCCTAAAAAAAAGGAGGATGTTGATGGACACAATACAAGAAGGACGTACGCTAAAAGACTTAAGCCCTGGTGAAAGTGCAAAAGTGATTCGCATTGTAGCAGAAGGTGCTCTAAAACGTCGTATTATGGATATGGGATTGACACGCGGTACAACGGTCACCTTTAGAAAAGTGGCGCCACTTGGAGATCCAATTGAAATTACTGTTCGTGGTTATGAGCTATCCATTCGTAAGGATGAAGCACAACATGTGGTTGTTGAATAAGAGCCACATATCTTTTTTTTGCAAGAAAGTTAGCGAACACTAATAGCTATTTTGAAAGGAGCGGTTATGATTAACATAGCTTTAATAGGTAATCCTAACAGTGGTAAGACCAGTTTGTTTAATGAATTCACTGGTGCCAGACAACATGTTGGTAACTGGCCTGGGGTTACAGTAGAAAAAAAAGATGGTCCTTTAAAGAAACATCAAGATGTTAATATTGTCGATTTACCTGGTATTTATTCCCTTTCTCCCTATACCTTAGAGGAAGTGGTGAGTCGTGATTATATTATGAATGAGCGCCCAGATGCCATCATTGATATTATTGACGCGACAAACTTAGAGAGAAATCTTTATCTAACAACCCAATTATTAGAAACCGATACACCAATGGTGATTGCTCTCAATATGATGGATTTGGTGGAAAAACGCGGGATTAAAATTGATACGAAGGCATTATCAAAACAATTTGGTGGGATTCCTGTTGTTGAAATTTCAGCGCTAGAACGTAAGGGGCTTGATCAATTGATTGAGCAGGTCTTGCAAATCGCAAAAGCTAATAAACGCCCTCGTGCCATTACCTTTTCTGACAATGTAGAAAAAGCCCTTGCAGATATTGAAAAAGAAGTGGGGCTTGAAGGTGGCAGTGCGCGTTATTATGCGATTAAGCTTTTTGAACGTGATGAAAAAATTTACGGAGACTATCCTTTTAAAGGAGAAAGCCAAAAAGCCCTTGAAGATATCTTAGAGGCGATTGAAAATCTTGAAGACAATGATAGTGAAACCATCATCACCAATGAGCGTTATGACTATATCTCTGAGGCCATGGATAAAGTGGTCAAAGAACGCGCGAAAAAAAGTGATGAAATATCTGTTTCTGATAAAATTGATAGCATTGTCACGAATCGCTGGTTGGCATTACCGATTTTTGCAGCAATCCTATTTGTTATTTATTATTTCTCTATTTCTACAATCGGTGGCTATTTTACAGAATGGGTGCCAGAATTCTTTGATATTATCAAGGGAGGGGTAGAAGCTGGTCTTGTTGCTGTCAATGCGGCACCATTCTTACAAGATTTGATCCTTAGTGGGATTATTGATGGGGTTAGTGCGGTACTCGGTTTTGTACCACAGTTGATGATTTTATTCTTTTTCCTTTCATTTTTGGAAGGTTGCGGATATATGTCACGTGTTGCATTTATTATGGATAGAGCGTTCCGTCGTTTTGGTCTTTCTGGCAAAAGCTTTATTCCATTTATTATTGGAACAGGGTGTGGTGTACCAGCTATTATGGCGACCCGTACCATTGAAAATGAAAAAGACCGCCGCATGACCATTATTACAACGACATTTATGCCATGTGGCGCGAAGTTGCCAATTATTGCCCTCTTTGTAGGGGCACTCTTCCCAGATCAGCCTTGGCTCGCACCAGCATGTTATTTGATTGGGATTGCAGCGATTATTCTAAGCTGTTTCATTTTGAAACGTACCAAGAGCTTTAAGGGAGAACCTGCACCATTTATCATCGAATTACCAGAATATCGCATGCCAAAGCTTAAAAATATTTTGGCGATGATGTGGGAAAAGGCCCGCGCCTTTATCATCAAAGCTGGGACGGTCATTTTGGTTTGTTCCGCTGTCATTTGGTTGTTGAGCTCCTATAACTTCCATTTAGAGGCAGTGGATGCAGATCAGTCTATGCTAGCAGCAGTTGCTGGAGTTGTTGCTCCTATTTTTGCACCAATTGGTTTAGGAGCATGGCAAGCAACCGCAGGTGCTTTGAGTGGCTTGGTAGCAAAAGAAAACCTTGTGGCAGTATTAGGGGTGCTTTTTGGTGCTGGCGCAGATGCGAACGAAGAAAGTGCTGAATTAATAACTCAAGTGCAACAATTCTTCACCCCTGCTTCTGGGATGGCGTATATGCTCTTTAACTTACTGTGTGCGCCTTGTTTTGCAGCAATAGGTGCTATTCGTCGTGAAATGGCAAGTGCTAAATGGACTGCTTTTGCGATTGCTTATCAATGTGCATTTGCCTATATTGTTGCATTTATTGTGTATCAATGTATGAATCTATTCATGTAGGACTTTTATAAGGAGGAAGATTTTATGCCATCACTCGGTACCATTTTTGTTTCAATCATTCTGATTGCAATTTTTGTATTTGCTTTGCGTTCTATCTTTGTCAAAAAAAAGAGTGGCGGCAGCTGCGGATGTGGATGTAGTGGTTGTAGTGCACATCAGCAGTCAGATAGTGGCTCATGTTGTAGTGGGCAACATCATTCCTAAATATTGTAAAGTCATCTGTGTTTTGAGGACAGATGACTTTTTTATATTTTTATGATATAATAAATCAAAATTTTATCATCAATTGCGAAATGGGGGTTTATCCATGGGTGATATAAGTGAAGTGTATGGCAAAATACAGGAAAAAAAGAAACTAGAAAAGCAGCTCCTTTTATTGAAAGAACAAGGAAAGATGGCAGAAAAAGCATTGGTAGACTGTCGAGTGCGTTGTCAAAAAGAAAATTTGGATGTTAAAAAATTTGAGAGCAACGAATTTAAGCAATTTTGGTATAAATTACGTGGTGAATTTGAAAAACGTCAGTTGGAAAACGCCGCAAATGCTGCAGCTGCCATGCGCGCGTTGCATGATGCCCAGGCCCACGCTTTTGATGTTTCTCTAGAACAAGAAGCTGTAGAAAAGCAACTGGAAGCGCTTGCTGGTATTGAAAAAATATATGAGGAAACCCTTGCGCAACATTTAGATCATTTGGATTACTCTATCCATCGTGATGAAATTTTACGCATGCAACAAAAAATTGCAGACGATGGCTATCAACTCAAGGTGTTGGAGGGAGCAAAAAATCTGATTCATCTTTCAGATATAAAAATTACCCAAACCCTTGCAGCGTTGGAGCGCGTGAAGCAATTGCCAGCCAATGCGGTATCAGTGAAAGACGAGGCACAGGTGGTTATTTCTCTCTATTCTGAATGTCGCATCTTATTTTTCCAACTGGATCAGGAACTTTCTCAAGTAGATAGTATTGAAACTGAAGAAATGCATTTTTCCAGTCGTTTGCAGAGCAAGGCAACGGATATTTTTTATAACAAGCATTTTACCGAAGAAATTGATAAAGAAACCCTTGCCCAAGCATTGGTAGAGCTTAATGAGATACAGACACTCCTGCGCAAAGAGGAAGAGACCCTTCGTCACTTAATGACAGAAATGGCAGACACTCAAGTGATACATCAAGAACAACTTGAAAAATTTATCGCTGAAACCACGGTTACCCTTTAAATAAACGAGACGATTGCCACGGCAATCGTCTTTTTTTGCATATATAAAATTTATAAAAATAGTAAAAAAAACTTATTTTATCATGCGAAAATGATTGTCATTCCTACATAAATACATTAGAATAAAAGAAAATAAAATTTGTCGGATTATTTCGATAATAAAGGAGGCAGTCATATGAAGGCTTATGACAGTGATATTATTCGTAACATAGCTGTTCTCTCCCATGATGGGGCAGGAAAAACAGCGTTGGTGGAATCGATGTTGTTGATGTCAAGCGCAATAGATGCTGTGGGTCGTGGAAAGGATAACAAACATATTTTAGATTTCGAACCAGAAGAAATCAATCGTAATGTTACCATTCAACTCGGCATGGCACCTTGTGAGTGGCAGGGCTATAAGCTCAACTTTATTGATACACCTGGATACTCAGAATTCTGTGGCGAAGTGCATCAAGCCTTACGTGCTGCCGATGGACTGGTGCTGGTGACTTCTGCAGAATCGGGTATTCAAGTTGACACCATTCGTGCTTGGCAGTATGGTTTGGATTTGAAGCTGCCACGCTTAATTTATATAAATAAAATGGACATGGAAAATGCTGATTTCTTTGGCTCTCTAGAGCAAATGAAAACACTTTTCGGGAAGTCGGTGATGCCCCTTCAAGTGCCTATTGGCGAAGGAGCAGATTTTAGAGGCATTATTGATGTGCCAACCAAAAAAGCCTATGAGTGGATTGCAGGAGAGCGAAAAGAATGTGCGATTCCAGAGGCATTGGTGGATCGTGTAGATGATGTTTTTGCAATGTGTATGGAAGCGGCGGCAGAAGGCAGTGATGCCTTATTGGAGAAATATCTTGAAGGCGAAGCACTAACCACCGAAGAAATGTATGAGGGCTTATATGAAGGGATGATTACAGGGCGTGTTTGCCCAGTTTTATGTGGGAGTGCGGTCTCACATATTGGCTCACGTCTCTTATTGGATTGCTTGGTAAAATATATGCCAGATACGACAAAGCGCCATGATCAAGCTGTGCAGGTAGATACTGGAGAAGAAATGGTTGTGACCTATAAAAATCCTTTTTCTGCTTTTGTCTTTAAAACCGTTCTGGATGCTTTTTCAGGTAAGCTGTCTTATCTGCGTATTATCAGTGGTAAATTAACAGAAGGCATGACCATCTATAATACAGCAACCCAAACAGAGGAAAAAATCAGCAAGATGTTTACGATGATTGGGAAGCAACAGATTCCACTCACAGAAGCAAGTGCGGGAGACATTATCGTTGTGCCAAAACTTTCAGATGCACATACAGGGGATACCTATGCTTTGAAGGATACGCCGATGCGCTATCCACGCATTGATTTTCCACAATCTCTTTATACAGTCGCTGTTTTACCAGAGAAAAAAGGAGAAGAGGAAAAGCTAGGGGTGGCCTTGCATAAGATTGCCGAGGAAGATTTAACCTGTGTTGTCACCAAAGACACCGAAAGCGGGCAGCTTCAGCTTTCTACCATGGGTGAGGTGCACCTAGAACATCTACTGGCTAAAATGGAACGAAAATATGGTGTTAAGGCCATTTTAGAAAAGCGTTATATTCCATATAGAGAAACCATTAAAGGCAGTACCAGAGCCGAAGGAAAATATAAAAAACAAAGTGGTGGCCATGGACAGTTTGGCCATGTTTGGCTTCAAATTGAACCGTTGATGAATGATGAGCATTTTGAATTTGTGGATGCAATTGTTGGCGGGGCTGTTCCACGCCAATATATTCCAGCAGTTGAAAAGGGTGCAATTGAAACCTTAGAAAAAGGGGTGATTGCTGGGTATCCATTGATTCGTGTCAAAATTACCTTGGATGATGGGTCCTATCATAGCGTAGACTCCTCAGAAATGGCTTTCAAAGTAGCGGCCTCTACTGCGCTGAAAAAAGGAATTCCAGAAGCAAAGCCTGTTCTCTTAGAGCCAATTTATGAGGTAGATATCACTGTGCCAGAAGAGTACATGGGTGATATCATTGGCGATATCAGCGGAAAAAGAGGGCGTGTTTTAGGGATGGAACCAGGCAACCATCCAGGCTATACAATCATCAAGGCACGTGTGCCACTGGCAGAAATGCAAGATTATGTGGTACAATTAAGAGCAATGACCCAAGGACGAGGTATATACACCATGGCCTTTGATACTTATGAAGAAGTGCCAACAAAAATTGCTGAGGGCATTATTGCCGATTACAATGAATCAAAAGAGGAATAAAAGGAAAACGGCATCTAATGATAGATGCCGTTTTTTTGAGGATCAAAAAGGAGTGATAGGATGGAAAAACCAATGACCAATCCAGAAGCAGAGCACCTGTCTCTACAAGTCGTTGCACGTATTCGCACGCATTTTCCAAGTAAATTTGGCGTGCCACGTCAAAGTGGTGTGGTAAAGGGTTTAGAAAGTCGGATTGTATTTGAGCCAAAATTCCGTAATGAGGACGCTTTGAGAGGCATCGAGGGCTATGAGTATCTGTGGCTTATTTGGTCCTTTTCAGAGGCCATTCGTGAAGAATGGACACCAACTGTACGACCACCATGGTTGGATGGCAACACACGCATGGGCGTTTTTGCAACCCGCTCGCCATTTCGCCCAAACGCATTGGCCTTGTCCTCTGTAAAATTATTACGCATTGAAAAATCTGCACAAGAAGGGACCGTGTTGGTTGTAGAAGGCGCCGATATGATGGATGGGACACCAATCTATGACATCAAGCCCTATTTGCCATTTACTGATAGTCATCCAGAAGCAAGGGCAGGCTTTAGTGATCACGTAAAGCACAAATTGGTGCAAGTGGTTTTTCCAAAGGAATTGCTTGAGAAGATGCCTGCCTCTCTTCATCAAGGGGTTAAGGAAATGCTTGCGCAAAATCCTATCCCACGCTACCAAAACGACCCAGATCGGATATATGGTGTGGCCTTTGACCGTTATAATATTCGCTTTTTTATAGCGCATGACATATTGACGGTTGTAGCGGTAACCTCCTTGGAGGAATAAAAATTTTATTCTAAGAATTTTAGCAAAACACATTGACTTGTAAAAAAAAACCTCTATACTAAACAACAGTTGTGTATTATTTTATTTCAATCTGGAGGAAGAGAGAAAATGGTTTTTGAGCAAGTACAAAATAGTATTGCAGATATCATGAGCTGCGATCCAAATGCAGTTACCATGGATACGAATCTGCAAGATGATCTTGGTGTTGATTCTGTCGACTCTGTTGAACTTGTGATGGCATTAGAAGAAATCTATGGTTTGACCATCAGCGATGAACAAGCAGCACAATTAAAAACTGTGGCTGATGTTGTTGAGTTTATTGAAGAAGCAACGGAAGCTTAAATAAAAAAACGAGCGATAATCGCTCGCTTTTTTTATATGATTTTTTGATAAGCCAATCGCGTTGAGCCATCGGCCACCGTAATAATCCCACAATAGGTATAGCCATTTTTATCAATACATTTTTGCATTGGAATATTATCGGCATGGGTATCAATACGAAGATTATGTACCCCTTGTTTGAGGGCTAGCTTTTCAGCTGTTTCCAGACAAAGGGTCCCTAGACCTTTGTGATCCGTTTCCATATTGATTGCCACGCGGTGCAGGGTGCCATATAAATCCTCATTAAGCCAACCAGGTCCATCAATTGTGGTATAGGTTGGATCAGGACCAAAAGCAAGATAAAATGTGGCAAGAATCGTACCACCCTCGCGAATGACATAACTTTTCCCAGACAGGATATCTGATTCTAGAAGGGACTTTTGAGGATAATGGGTGCCCCATTGGGTGGCATTGCCATTCATTTTCATAAATTCTTGGGCCCCTCTGTATATTTCTTCTAGCACAGGAAGATCATGGGGTTGAGTACGCTCTAATGTCAATATAATCACCTCAATAACGTTAAACTACAGCTATTATACCCTATTCTTAGAATTTTGTTCAGCAATTTCATTTGAAAAATAATTTTGATAGGGTATACTATATAAAGAGCTTCAATAAAAAAGCAATTGATTAAAGGAGAGAATGTAATAATGAGCGATATTTGGGAAACACTAGAAGGACGCATCAAAGGACAACAAAAAACCATCGTCTTCCCTGAAAGTGAAGATGTACGTATTCTTGGTGCTGTAGCACGCCATCAAAAAGATGGGCTTTTGACACCAATTCTTGTTGGTGATGAAGCCGAAGTGGCAGCACTTGCTAAAGAAAACAATCTTGATCTTACTGGTGTACAAATTATCAATCCTAAAACTTATGAAGGCTTTGATGAAATGGTTGCAAAGTTTGTTGAACGTCGTAAAGGCAAAGCAACAGAAGAACAAGCACGCACCATTCTTTTAGATGGCAACTATTTTGGGACCATGTTGGTGTATATGAATAAGGCCGATGGTATGGTAAGTGGTGCTTGCCACTCCACAGGGGACACTGTACGCCCAGCCCTTCAAATCGTTAAAATGAAACAAGGTTGCTCCCGAGTAAGCGGTGCAATGATTATGAGCAAAGGCGAAGAACGCTACTTATTCAGCGACATCGCTATCAACATCAATGTCGATGCACAAGCAATGGGTGAAATTGCTGTTGAAAGTGCAAAGACCGCAAAAACCTTTGACATTGATCCTAAGGTAGCCCTTCTTTCTTTCTCTACCATGGGTTCTGCCGTATCTCCTGAAAGCGAAAAAGTAGCAGAAGCGACTAAGATTGCTAAAGAATTGGCACCAGAATTGGCAATTGATGGGGAACTTCAATTTGACGCTGCATTTGTACCAAGTGTTGGTGAACGTAAGGCGCCAGAATCAAAGGTAGCAGGTCATGCAAACACCTTTATTTTCCCAGATCTTCAAGCAGGGAATATTGGCTATAAAATTGCACAACGTCTTGGTGGTTATGAAGCGATTGGACCAATCCTCCAAGGTTTGGCACGCCCAATCAATGACCTTTCCAGAGGCTGCAATGAAGAAGATGCTTATAAATTAGCAATCATCACTGCTGCCCAAGCAATCAGTGAATAATCATACTTTTGTAAAAAACATCCAACTGACTTGTAAAAGTGGTTGGATGTTTTTTTGTAAGATATCTCTTATAAAATGATAAAAAATAATCTTTTTGTGAATATCCCTTGCAAAAAAAAATTCCATTTGCTATAATTTATATTTGTAATCCCTGCTCTACAAAGTAGAGCCATTAGTCCGGGGGGAGGAGGTGCAGATATGCGCGATTATGAACTTCTTTATATCATTAAAACTGAAGTAGGCGAAGAACAAACCCAAGCTACCATCGATCGTTACGCTGGCATTCTTGCTGAACAAGGAGCTGAAGTAACCAACACCGATAAGTGGGGGAAACGTAAACTTGCTTACACCATCGATAAGAAATACAACGATGGTTTCTATGTTTTAGTGACTTTTAAAGGCGAATCAAATGCTGTCAACGAAGTTGACCGTTTGATGAAGATTGACGAAAATCTTATCCGCCACATGATTACTCGTCTTGGCGAATAAGTTTGACAGGTAGAAAGAAGGTTCGGTAATGAATAAGATTATTTTAATTGGGCGTCTAGTACGCGACCCAGAACTTCGTTACACACCAAATGGTGCAGCTGTGTGTACTTTTACACTCGCTGTCGACCGTCCATACAACAGCCAAAGCAACGAACGTGAAGCTGATTTTATCGACATCGTCGTATGGAATAAAATTGCTGAAAACGTTGCGAAATATATCACCAAAGGTCGTCAAGTTGGGGTTGAGGGTCGTTTGCAAATTCGTAGCTACGAAGCAAATGATGGGCAACGTCGTTGGCGTACTGAAGTCATTGCAAACCAAGTAGAATTTCTTGGCAGTGGTGGCGGTGGTGAACGTATGGGGCAAGGAATGGCACCGACCAGTCAACCTGCACCAAGCGAACCGTCATCTTCCTTTGGCACTGAAGTGAGCTTCAGTGACGGAGATATTCCGTTTTAATTGAGAAAGGAGTTTGTTCATGGCTAGAAGAGAACGCACCAGACGTTCCCGCAAGAAAGTTTGTAATTACTGCGTGGATAAGGTTGAATTTATCGATTATAAAGATACCAACCGTCTGAAAAAATACATGACCGAACGTGGCAAAATTCTTCCACGTCGTATCACTGGTAACTGCGCAAAGCATCAACGTGCTATAACTGTAGCTATCAAACGTGCTAGAACAATGGCATTACTACCATATTCTAACGACTGATTATTCAAGATACAGCATCAATATGCTGTATCTTTTTTTGCAATTGTTGTATCTTTAATGTTGTTAATAAATCTATATAAATAATTATTAGCAAGATGTGTTAAGCTAACAGGAGCGATTTAGACTGTCTATAAGACAGAAAGGAGAAGGCGCATGAACCATCTCAAATAAATAGTTGCCATTCTTCTATGTGCTGTTTTAATGATAGGAGCAGTTGGCTGTGGACAGCAAAAGCAATAGGAGAAAACCGCTTATCAAGGCGTTTTTCCATTTTTTAAGGCAACAGATTTGTCAGGTCAGACTGTGGATGAAACCATGTTTAAAAATCATGCAGTAACGGTTTTAAATTTTTGGTTCAATGGCTGCCCAGCTTGCGTGGAAGAAATGCCAGCATTAGAGGCTTTGAATAAAGAATGGTTGGCTAAAGATGCGACCTTGGTGGGCGTCAATGTAGAGTTTGCAAGAGGCGAGGAAATTATCAATGAAGCCAAGCAAATTATTGCAGACAAGGGTGCAGCCTACACCAATATCGGGATTGACCCATCCTCAATCAAATGAATGCTTTTCCAACCTTTATTGTTGTTGATAGAAATGGTAATATCGTTGGCGAGCCGATTGTAGGCACGTTGGTGAAAGGCCCTGCATCACGTCAGATTCTCTTGGAACGTGTAAAGCAGGTCATTGAAAAAGATAACCAAAGCAAATAATAACAATACTTGCTTTAAAGACTATGGAAAGAAAGGATGTGTCGCATGGAAATATCAAACCAAAACGAGGATGAACAACGTCATAAAAAAAGAGGAGATAAGAAGCTTTTAGTGCTCTTTTCTGTGGTATTAATGCTAGCAACCGCATTATCGACCTATATGGCATTATTTCATCCAATGATATTCTTAGGTCACCATGCTACTGCAGAATATAAAGAACACTTTGATCCTCAGCAGGCAGTGGTTTGTGTGCTTTTTGGCGATAAAAATAAAGTGGGGATTGATGGAAAGGTCAATACAAAGAAAAAAGGAACCTATCCAGTCACCTACTACTATGGCAGACAAAAAACAACCATCAAAGTAGATGTCAAAGATACAAAAGCACCAGCGTTAGACTTGCTTTCCATACCAATTGATGCAAAAAGCGATTTAGAACCGAGTGTCTTTGTGCGTTCCTTAAAAGATGCTGATTCCACGAGCCTGAAAGTAACAAAAAGCAATGATAAGAAAGAACCAGGCAATTATGAGGCGACGATTCAGGCGATAGATGCTTCTGGCAATAAGACCAGTAAAACCATCGCCTATGAACGCCGTACAGATACTGTGGCGCCGACAGTGGAATCTGTCAAGGCATTGGAAATTCATGTCGGAAAACCTTATGATTGGAAGGAAGGCATTCAGGTCAAAGACAATCTTGATCCGAAACCAATCATTGAAGTAGATGAAAAAGCGGCTGGTTTCGATGAAACCAAGGCTGGAGTGTATGAAGTACCGTATCATATTAAAGACCATTCTGGGAATACAACGACAATCAAGCGCGTGGTACATGTTCGTAATTCAGATGAACAAGACCCCAATTCTAAGATTGTCTATCTGACCTTTGATGATGGCCCATCAGCAAATACCGCCAAGGTCTTGGACATTTTAAAAAAATATCAAGTACAAGCCACCTTTTTTGTGACTGGACTTGGCCCTGACTATAATGAATACATCACCCGTGCCCATAAAGAAGGCCATACGGTAGGACTTCACACCTTTACACATGACTATAGCATCTATCAAAGTGAAGCCACTTTTTATGATGACTTGAATAAAATTAGCAAGTTGGTGGAATCTCTCACAGGAGAGAAGTCCCATTTTGTTCGTTTTCCAGGGGGCTCTAGCAACACCGTTAGTCGTCAGTACAATATTGGTATTATGTCCAGACTGACCAATAGTATTAAAGCGAAAGGCTATAAATACTACGATTGGAATTGCTCTTCAACCGATGCGGCAGGAGGCGTCGTCCCAGCCAATCAAATTGTAAAAAATGCTACGTCAGCAACTGCTAATAAAATCAATATTCTTTTCCATGATTCTGGCAGTAAAACCACAACGGTAGAAGCTTTGCCAAAAATTATCGAGTATTATCAAGCAAAAGGCTATGAATTTAAAGGCATCAGTGATGAAAGCTTTGAACCACATCATGGTGTAAATAATTAAAAATTACAAACCAATGCAATTTATTGCATTGGTTTTTTTCAAAAAAAAAAAAACAGCACAAGCGTCTTGTGCTGTTTTTTCTGTTGCTATGCTATTGTTAAATCATTATTCAACATTATTTTACTTTAGGTTCAAGCAACCCATACTTACCATCTTTACGACGATAAACAACACCGATATCATCAATATCTGCATTCATAAATACAAAGAAGTCATGGTCGAGAAGTTCCATTTGCATAATTGCTTCTTCAGGATCCATTGCTTTTAACACAAAGGTCTTTGTTTTGGAGATCATATCAGATTGTTCATTGTCCTCTGGCTCATCAAATGCTGGACTAATGATTGGTTCAACTTTTGCTTGTTTTCCTTTACGGTTGATGCGTGTTTTATATTTTCGCACTTGGCGTTCAATCTTATCGCAGACTTCATCAATAGAAGCATACATGTCGCTACTAATATCTTCGGCACGAAGGATATAACGATTGATTGGTATAGTAGCTTCTGCGCGATGCGTGTCACGCTCGACGATTAATGTAACAGTTCCTTCAAGTTCTTTGGTAAAATATTTTTCTAATTTAGAAAAACGTTTTTCCACATAGTCTTTCAATGCATCTGTTACTTCAATGTTACGACCTTTAATAATGATGTTCATATAGACCATCCTTTCAAGTGCATATTTAGAACAACTAAAAATGTTATTCCAGCTCTATACTATTAGCATACATTTGAACTGAACAGAATGCAAACGTTATTTTAAAATATTCAAACATTTATAGCCTTTAACATTTTCAGCAATTCACTAAATCGCCGATCAGAAATATGATAAATCGACATTTGTCCTGTTTTTTTAAAGGTCACAATTTTGTGTGCTCTCAAAAGTGCAAGATGTTGAGAGAGAGAACTTTGTGAGATGTTTGAAACTTTAGAGAGAATTTCGTGAATTTCGTTAACAGATTTCGGTGAATCAGTTAAAATTGTGAGTATCATGAGTCGGTTTGGATTGCTCAACAATTTTAACATGGAAGCCGTTTTGACATACTTTTCATCATCGTGAATCAGTTCTAGCAACAACGCATCATTAGATATTGTAGACATAGCGCTTCTTCCCCTTGTTTGCATTTTTATTCATCAAAAAAATTCATGTACTCTAATAATT
>CAMYDW010000028.1 GCA_947254645.1 uncultured Peptococcaceae bacterium
CCGTAGGTGCTGGTACCGTATCTACTATCAAAGCGTAAGTTTATTTGTACAAAAAGCAGGGTTGAATCCTCAACCCTGCTTTTTTTATTTTAGCAGAGGCAGAGGTTCTCTAAAAATCTGTAGAAAAAATATTTTGAGTCAATAATTTGTCTTGACGTATAAACATCTGCATGGTATTCTGTACTAGTGCATTTGTGCATATTATTTTTATGATGCAAAAAATATGTATGGGAGGTGGCGAGAATGCGCGTTGGCGTAATCCTAGAATGCAGCGAGTGCAAAAGAAGAAACTATACGACAAACAAGAATAAAAAGAATGATTCTGGTCGTATCGAAATGAAAAAATATTGCCCTTTCTGCAAGACCCATACTACGCATAAAGAAACCAAGTAACAGTAAGGATGATATAGATGAGTAAAAAACAAGACGTACAAAAGAAGGATAAGGAAAAACAACCTGGTTTTTTCGCTCGCTCAAAAAAGGGCTTTAAACAATCCTTTAGTGAATTGAAAAAAGTTCACTGGCCAAGTCGTCAAGAAGCTACCACCTATACGGGCGTTGTTATGGCGACAGTTGTAATCATCACGGTTCTCATCTGGATAGTTGACTCTGGAATTACTGCATTATTCAGCCTGTTCATATAGAGAGGTGGGTCTCCTATAATGTCAGATGAACAAATTCGTAAAGCGTGGTATGCTGTACACACCTATTCTGGTTATGAAAACAAGGTAAAGACCAATTTGGAAAAACGTATCGAATCCATGAACATGGAAGATCGTATTTTCCGTTGTATCGTACCTATGGAAACTGTACGTGAAATGAAAAACGGTGTTGTTAAAGAAATTCAACGCAAAACCTTCCCTGGTTATGTGTTGGTGGAAATGGCAATGACTGATGAATCATGGTATGTTGTGCGCAACACTACTGGCGTGACAGGTTTTGTTGGAACTGGAAATAAGGCAGTGGCACTTCATGATTATGAAGTAGAAAACCTATTGAGAGGCATGGGAGAAGAAACCCCAGCCGTAGAACTTGATGCCGAAGTGGGAGATGAAATTCAAATTTTGGATGCAGCTTTTGCTGGCATGACTGGTATCATTAAAGAAATTAACAGTGAAAAGCAGCGTGTACTTGTTGCTATTTCAATGTTCGGCCGTGATACAGAAATTGAATTAGAATATAATCAAGTGCGCTCACTCTCTTAAGAAAGCGTTCTTGCGAAATCAATAAAAGGAGGTGCTCCTAATGGCAAAAAAAGTAATTGGTTTCATTAAGCTTCAAGTAGAAGCTGGTAAAGCAAATCCAGCGCCACCAGTTGGTCCAGCTCTTGGTCAGCATGGTGTTAACATCATGGGATTTTGTACTGAATTTAATGAAAGAACAAAGGCTCAAGCAGGTATGGTTATTCCAGTAGAAATTACTGTATACCAAGACCACTCTTTCACTTTCATTACTAAAACACCACCAGCAGCTATCTTGATTAAAAAAGCAGCAGGTGTTGCTCGTGCTTCTGGCGAACCTAACCGTAACAAAGTTGGTAAAATTACTGAAGCACAAGTACGTGAAATTGCAGAAACTAAGATGCCTGACCTTAATGCGGCAAGCATTGAAACTGCAATGTCTATGGTAAAAGGCACTGCTCGTAGCATGGGCATTACCGTAGTAGAATAAGCGCGAAGATAGTGGGAGGACTTGTGTCCGTTGGTACCACGAAGGAGGAAAAACTATGGCTAAACATGGTAAAAAATATCAAGAAGCAGCAAAACGCGTTGACAAAGACACTTTGTACGAAGTGCAAAATGCGATTGAAATCGTAAAAGAAAACGCAACTGCTAAATTTGATGAATCCGTGGAAGTTGCATTTAAATTAGGTGTAGACCCACGTCATGCAGACCAACAAATCCGTAATGCAATGGTATTGCCACATGGTAGTGGTAAAACCCGCACTTGCTTGGTATTTGCTAACGGCGAAAAAGCGAAAGAAGCTGAAGAAGCTGGAGCGGAATTCGTTGGTGCTGAAGATATGGTTGCTAAAATCCAAGGTGGATGGTTCGATTTCGACGTTGCAATCGCAACCCCTGATATGATGGGTACTGTTGGTAAAATCGGTCGTCTCTTAGGGCCTAAAGGCTTAATGCCAAACCCAAAAACTGGCACTGTAACAATGGATGTTGCAAATGCTGTTGCTGAAGTTAAAGCAGGTAAGATTGAATACCGCGTAGATAAAGCTGGTATCATTCATGCACCAATTGGTAAAGCAAGCTTTACTGTTGAAGCACTTGTTGAAAACTTCAATGCATTGGCTCAAGCTTTACTTAAAGCAAAGCCAGCTAGCCAAAAGGGTGTTTACATGAAGAGCATCTCTGTATCTAGCACAATGGGTCCTGGGGTTAAAATTAATCCTAACCATATTGGCTAATTACAAATATAAATATCTGCCAGAGACCGTAGGGGCGCGAGCTTAATTAACCTACCGAGGCCATTGCTCTATGCAATTTCTGCCTTTGTGTCTCGCGCGCAAAGGCATTTTTTATGGCAGATTTTAAAAATAAGAAAGGGAGGTGAATCTGTTGGGACAATTAGAAGAAAAGAAACAGATCGTCGCCGATTTAACTGAAAAGTTTAAAAATGCTCAATCCGTTGTTGTTGTTGACTATACTGGCGTTAATGCTAAGCAAACAACCAACTTGCGTAAGAGCTTGCGTGAAAATGGTGTTGAATACATCGTTGCTAAAAATACATTATTAAAAATCGCTGCTAATGAAGCTGGTTATGGCGAATTAAATGATACTTTCACTGGCGTTACCGCTGTTGCATTCTGCAGTGATGACGTTGTTACTCCTGCAAATATTATTTGCAAGTTCGTTAAAGACGAAAAAGTAATGACTATCAAAGGCGGTATTGCTGAAGGCGTTGTTATTGACCCTGCTAAAGTTGATGTTCTTGGTTCTTTGCCAAGCAAAGAAGTTCTTCTTTCCAAAGTTGCATCTTGCTTCAAGGCTCCACTTCAAAATGTATGCCTTGCGCTTGAAGCAATTCGTAAGAAAGCTGAAGAAGAAGCTACTGCATAAGTGGCAATCTCATAATAAAACAATTAAAAGGAGACTGTGTTATGTCTGAAAAAATTACTCAAATTATTGACCTCGTAAAAGAGTTATCTGTTGTTGAATTGGCTGACCTCGTTAGCACCTTCGAAGAAGAATTTGGTGTTACTGCAGCTGCTCAAGTAGCTGTTGTTGGTGGCGCTGCTGGCGGTGCTGCTGAAGAAGAAAAAACCGATTTCGATCTCGAATTGACCAACGTTGGTGACAACAAAATCAAAGTTATCAAAGTTGTTCGCGAAATCACCGGTCTTGGTCTCAAAGAAGCTAAAGAATTGGTTGACAATGCACCAAAAGTTCTTAAAGAAGCTATGCCTAAAGAAGAAGCTGAAGCTGCAAAAGCTAAGCTTGAAGAAGTTGGTTCTACCATCACCCTTAAGTAATTTTAGTATTATTCAAAAAGAACCGATGCTCATGCATCGGTTCTTTTTTTATTAAAAACATTAGGAGATAGTTGACAAAAAAAATGAAATGCATTAAAATAGAAAAGCTAATGGTATAATGGTATATTGTGTCGTTTCATACCATTATATCTGCAATGTAATAAACTTGTCGTATAAACTTCGTCTTATAGATTAGTAAGGGGTGAACGCTTTGGTTGAAATTAGCAGCCATGCACTGACAGAGCGACATAAGTTTTCCAAGATTGAAGAAATCATGGAGATGCCGAATTTAATCGCTATCCAAAGAAATTCCTATGATTGGTTTTTGGAAGAAGGATTGCGTGAAACATTCAGAGAAATTTCTCCAATCACTGACTTTTCGGATACGCTACAACTAGAATTTTTGGAATCAAGCTTTGGAGAACCAAAATATAGTGTAGTAGAATGTAAAGATCGTGATACAACTTATGCCGCACCTTTACGCATGAAAGTTCAACTGATCAATAAAGGTAGCGGTGAAATTAAAGAACAAGAAGTCTTCATGGGAGATTTTCCTTTGATGACCGACCAAGGAACATTTGTTATCAATGGGGCAGAACGTGTTATCGTCAGCCAGTTGGTACGTAGTCCAGGGGTTTACTATAAACGTGAACTTGATACCGCAGGGAAAGAACTCTATAGTTGCACCGTCATTCCAAACCGTGGGGCTTGGTTGGAACTTGAAACAGATGCCAATGACATCATGTATGTGCGTTTGGACCGTACAAGAAAGTTGCCAGCAAGTGTGTTGTTGCGCGCGTTGGGTTATAGTCGCGATGAAGATATCCTATCTTTATTTGGTAATGATGAGCTTATTCGTCCAACTTTGGAAAAAGATACCACATCAAATGAACCAGAAGCACTTATTGAAATTTACAAGCGTCTTCGTCCAGGGGATCCTCCAACAGTTGAAAGTGCTCAAAATCTTATTCATTCCCTATTTTTTGATCACAAGCGTTACGATCTTGCAAAAGTAGGTCGTTACAAAATCAATAAAAAATTAGAATTATCCATAGATCCAGCAGTGAAGAATCTTACTCAAGATGATGTGCTTGCTGTTTATCGTTATATGCTTTCTTTGATGCATAAAGAAGAAAGCTATATTGTTGACGACATTGACCATTTGGGCAACCGTCGTATCCGTTCTGTAGGGGAATTGCTACAAAACCAATTTCGTATTGGTTTGACTCGTATGGAACGTAACGTTCGTGAACGTATGACCACACAAGATCCTAATGAAGTGACTCCACAAGGATTAATTAATATTCGTCCTGTAGTTGCAAGCATTAAGGAATTCTTTGGTAGCTCGCAGTTGTCACAGTTCATGGACCAAATCAATCCATTGGCTGAATTGACACATAAGCGTCGTTTGTCTGCCTTAGGACCTGGTGGTTTGAGTCGTGAACGTGCAGGCTTTGAAGTCCGCGACGTACACCATTCTCACTATGGTCGTATGTGCCCAATCGAAACACCTGAAGGCCCAAATATTGGGTTGATCAACTCCTTGGCAACTTTTGGCCGCGTCAATGAATACGGCTTTATTGAAACCCCATATCGTGTGGTGCGTGATTGTAAGGTGACTGATGAAATCGAATATTTGACTGCTGATGTCGAAGACCGATTCACCATTGCCCAAGCAAATACACCAATTGATGAAAACAATGTCATCACGGCGGAAAAAGTAGATGCACGTCGTGGGGAAGAAAACATTGTCATTGATAAAGAAGAAATTGAATACATGGACGTTTCTCCAAAGCAGGTTGTATCTATTGCAACAGCGCTTATCCCGTTCCTTGAACACGATGACGCGAACCGTGCACTCATGGGTACAAACATGCAGCGTCAAGCAGTGCCGCTTCTTGTGACAGAAGCACCTTTTGTTGGTACTGGTATGGAATATCGTGCAGCATATGACTCCTGTGTATTTGCGTTAGCAAAACACAGTGGCGTTGTGACTTATGTTTCAGCAGATGAAATTGTTGTACGTGGTGATGGTGGCGAACGTGATTCTTATAAACTAACAAAATTCAAAGGATCCAACCAAGGGAGCTGCATTAACCAACACGTATTGGTTCGCAAAGGTCAACATGTCAATGCAGGAGATATCTTAGCCGATGGTCCTTCTACTGATAATGGTGAATTGTCCCTTGGCCGTAATGCGCTTATTGCCTTTATGAACTGGGAAGGTTACAACTACGAGGATGCTGTTTTGATCAGCGAACGCCTTGTAAAGGAAGATGTATATACTTCTATTCATATTGATGAATTTGAAAGTGATTCTCGTGATACCAAACTAGGACCTGAAGAAATTACCCGTGATATTCCAAATGTTGGGGAAGAAGTGCTCAAGAATTTGGATAGTCGAGGCATTATTCGTGTAGGGGCGGAAATTCGTGCAGGAGATGTACTTGTTGGTAAGGTGACACCAAAAGGTGAAACTGAACTGACTGCTGAAGAACGCTTATTGCGTGCCATCTTCGGTGAAAAAGCACGTGAAGTACGTGATACTTCCCTACGTGTGCCGCATGGTGGTAGCGGGATTGTTGTTGATGTCAAGGTGTTTAGTCGCAAAGAAGGCGACGAATTGCCACCTGGCGTTAATGAAGTTGTTCGTGTTTACATTGCACAAAAACGTAAAATCTCTCAAGGGGATAAGATGGCAGGGCGCCACGGTAACAAAGGGGTTGTTTCTCGTGTGTTACCAGAATGCGATATGCCATTCCTTCCAGATGGTACACCTGTTGATATCGTCTTGAATCCACTTGGGGTACCAAGTCGTATGAATATTGGTCAGGTTTTGGAAGTCCATCTTGGGATGGCTGCAAAAGCCCTAGGCCTTCATTTTGCAACCAATGTCTTTGATGGGGCAAGTGAAAAAGACATCGGTGATATGCTTGAAAAAGCAGGTTATGATCGTAGTGGTAAATTTATCTTGAGAGATGGCCGTAGTGGTCGTCCGTTTGATAACCCAGTAACAGTTGGGTACATGTACTACTTGAAACTTGCTCACTTAGTAGACGACAAGATTCACGCTCGTTCAATTGGGCCTTACTCTTTAGTAACCCAACAGCCACTTGGTGGTAAAGCACAATTTGGGGGACAACGTTTCGGGGAAATGGAAGTTTGGGCGCTTGAAGCGTACGGTGCTTCTCATACCCTACAAGAAATGTTGACTGTCAAGAGTGATGACGTGGTCGGTCGTGTGAAGACATACGAAGCCATTGTGAAGGGTGAAAACTTACCTGAAGCAGGGGTGCCAGAAGCATTTAAGGTATTGGTGAAGGAATTACAAGCACTTTGCCTTGATATTCGTATTCTTGACGAAAATAAAAATGAAATTGACATGTCAGACGATGATGAATTTGAAGACTCCGCAAAAAATCTTGGTGTCGTACTTCCTGTTCAAGAAGACGATGCAGAAGATCGTAGTGGCGAAAATGTAGACTTTAACCGTGATGATGAAGTGGTAGAAGATACACTAGCTGCTGATGAAGATTATTCAGTTGTTGAGGGCGAAGATTTAGAAGACAATCTTGACAATGATGTCTTTGTTATCACCGATGACGAAATGGATGACTAATGCCGTTCAGTTTAGAAGGGAGCGTCTTCTTTGGGAAATATCAATAATGTCGATCACATCTCCGTAAATTTGGCTAGTCCAGAAGCAATTCGCAGCTGGTCAAGTGGAGAAGTAAAAAAACCTGAAACGATAAACTATAGAACATTAAAACCAGAACGTGACGGTTTGTTTTGTGAGCGTATTTTTGGACCAACCAAGGACTGGGAATGTAACTGTGGGAAATATAAACGTGTACGCTTTAAAGGCGTGATTTGCGATCGTTGTGGCGTTGAAGTCACTCGTTCAAAAGTACGTCGTGAACGTTTAGGTCATATTGAATTGGCTGCCCCATGTACACATATTTGGTACTTTAAAGGAATTCCAAGCCGCATGGGTCTTATCTTAAATATGAGCCCACGTCAATTGGAACGTGTTATTTACTTTGTTTCTTACATTGTTATCGATCCAGGTGAATGTGCCGAATTAAGTAAATATCAAATTTTAAGCGAAAATGAATATCGTGAAGCACGCGAAAAATATGGTCGTGATTTCCGTGCTGGTATTGGTGCTGAAGCTGCTAAAGAATTGCTTGAAGAAATTGACTTAGACCAATTGAGTCTTGATCTTCAAGATGAAATTCAAAATACCAGTGGTCAACGCCATATCAAAGCAGTGCGTCGCCTTGAGGTGGTTGAGGGGATGCGTGCATCTGGTAACAATCCAGCTTGGATGGTATTGGATGCTCTACCAGTTATCCCACCAGACTTGCGCCCAATGGTGCAATTAGATGGTGGCCGTTTTGCAACCTCTGACCTCAATGACCTATATCGCCGTGTAATCAACCGTAACAATCGTTTGAAACGTCTTTTGGATTTAGGGGCACCTGATATCATCGTGCGCAACGAAAAACGTATGTTGCAAGAAGCGGTTGATGCTTTGATTGACAACGGTCGTCGTGGCCGTCCTGTTACTGGTCCTGGGAACCGTGCTTTAAAATCCCTTTCTGATATGTTGAAAGGGAAACAAGGGCGTTTCCGTCAGAACTTGTTGGGGAAACGTGTTGACTATTCTGGCCGTTCTGTAATCGTTGTTGGCCCAGAATTAAAAATGCACCAATGTGGTTTGCCAAAGGAAATGGCTGTTGAACTCTTTAAGCCATTTGTCATGCGCAAGCTTTTACAAGATGGTACTGCTCAAAACATTAAGAGTGCGAAGCGCATGGTAGAACGTCTTGATAATGCTATTTGGGATGTTCTAGAAGAAGTTATCAAGGACCACCCAGTCCTTTTAAATCGTGCACCGACCTTGCATAGACTTGGTATTCAAGCCTTTGAACCGACCCTCGTTGAAGGTCGTGCTTTGAAGCTTCATCCATTGGCATGTACTGCGTACAATGCAGACTTCGATGGTGACCAGATGGCGGTACACGTACCACTTTCTACTGAAGCACAAGCAGAAGCACGTATTTTAATGCTTGCTGCCAATAATATCCTGAACCCGAAAGATGGCCGCCCAGTAACGGTTCCTACCCAGGACATGGTATTAGGTTCTTACTATATGACCATTGCCCGTGAAGGTGCGAAGGGTGAAGGAAAAATCTTTACCTCACCAACTGAAGCAGAATTGGCTTATTATGCAGATGTTATTCATTTGCAAGCGCCAATCAAGGTACGTATGAATGATGGTGAAGTTATCGAAACAACGGTTGGACGTATTATTTTCAATAGTGTTATTCCTGAAAAAGTACCGTTCGTAAATGAAGTTGTTGGTAAAAAACGTCTTGGCACAATCGTGGACAATTGCTTCCGCATTTATGGTGCAAGCGGCACCGCACACATGCTGGACGGGATTAAAGCGCAAGGCTTTAAATACTCTACCCAAGCAGGGGTTTCAATTGGCTATAAAGATATGGTTATTCCAGACAGCAAGTATACCTTGTTGGATGCTGCTGACAAAGAAGTAAACCGTATTGAAGCAAAATTCCGTCGTGGTGTTATTACTGACGATGAACGTTATAAATTGGTTATTGATGTTTGGACAAAGTGTACCGATGATATCGGTAATGCACTTTTAGCAAATCTTGATAAATTCAACTCTATTAACATGATGGCAACCTCTGGTGCCCGTGGTAACAACCAACAGATTCGTCAGTTGGCTGGGATGCGTGGTTTGATGGCGGACCCATCTGGTAAAACCATCGAAATGCCTATCAAAGCAAACTTCCATGAAGGACTTACCGTGTTGGAATACTTTATTTCTTCTCACGGTGCTCGTAAAGGGTTGGCCGATACAGCACTTCGTACAGCAGACTCAGGGTATTTGACCCGTCGTCTTGTAGACGTTGCACAAGATGTAATCGTTCGTGAATTAGACTGTGGTACTGATAAAGGCTTGGTTGTTCACGCCATTATGAATGGTAATGAAGCCATTGAACCTTTGTGGGAACGTTTGGCTGGACGCTATTTAGCAGAGCAAGTGGTTCACCCTGAAACTGGTGCAATCATGGCACATAAAGGCGATTATGTTGATGATATTCTTGCAAAAGAAATTGAAGCAGCAGGCGTTGAAAATGTTCGTATTCGCAGTGCATTGACTTGCCGTAGCCGTCATGGTGTTTGCAGTAAATGTTATGGCCGCAACTTGGCAACTGGTTTGGTTGTTGATGTTGGGGAAGCAGTTGGTACTGTTGCTGCACAATCCATCGGGGAACCTGGGACTCAGTTGACCATGCGTACCTTCCATACAGGTGGTATCGCAGGGGGCGACATCACACAAGGTTTGCCTCGTGTCGAAGAATTGTTTGAAGCTCGTCGTCCGAAAGGGCAAGCGGTAATCAGTGAAGTGGATGGCCGTGTGTCTATCGGTGAAAATAAAGGCCGTACCGAAGTCAGTGTCATTACTGATGAAGGGGAAGCTTATGCCTACATTATTCCATTTGCCTCTCACCTGGCTGTTATGGATGGGGAAATGGTTGAAGCTGGTCAAGAATTGACAGAAGGTTCTATTAGCCCACAAGATTTGTTACTGATCAAAGGGCCACTCGGTGTTCAAGAATACTTGTTACGAGAAGTTCAAAAAGTATACCGTCTACAAGGGGTAGATATCAACGATAAGCATATTGAAGTCATGGTACGTCAAATGATGCGTAAGGTGAAAATCGAAGAACCTGGTGATAGTCAATTTTTAGCTGGCAGTCAAGTTGATGTCATTGATTATGATGAAGAAAATGAAATGCTTGAAAGCCAAGGTGGACAACCAGCAGTTGGTGAAATTCAATTGCTAGGTATCACCAAGGCAGCACTTGCAACAGATTCCTTCTTGTCAGCGGCATCCTTCCAAGAAACCACCAAGGTGTTGACAGATTCTGCTATCAAAGGGAAGAGCGACTCCTTGATTGGTCTGAAAGAAAACGTTATTCTTGGTAAATTGATTCCAGCTGGGACTGGGATGCGCCACTATCGCAAAATTGGATTGTCTGGGGAAGCATATGAAAATCCATACAATCTTGTAGAAGGCGAAGAGGGCTCTGAAATAGACGCAGCAGTTGTTGATAAGGATGCTCGTCCTGTTTATATTTAATAGTAAAAAGAACACGTGCTGGCACGTGTTCTTTTTTTAGCTTAATTAAATAAATATATATAGATACACGTGGAAACGTGGATTAAAATTCGTTGACTTTATAGTACCAACATGATATATTCATACAGGTGTTTGAACACACCATTTTTTGCGTTCAAATACCATTAATGAAGCAAACAAAATGTATGCTGGCAGTTCTTGCTGGTTTCATTGGTGCTGCCACGTCAGTCATAAGATGAGATAGCGCGCAGCCATTTTGTTTTGTGTATTGATGAAAATAATTCTATAAGGAGGTGGCAGTATGCCAACAATCAATCAGCTGGTTAGCCAAGGGAGAAAAACCAAAAAAACTAAATCTAACACTCCTGCATTGCAAAGCAATCCACAAAAACGTGGCCTTTGCACCAGAGTGTACACCACAACCCCTAAAAAACCAAACTCTGCTCTTCGTAAGGTTGCTCGTGTACGCTTAACCAACGGTACTGAAGTAACTGTATACATTCCAGGTATTGGACATAACTTACAAGAACACAGTGTTGTCTTAGTTCGTGGTGGGAGAGTACGTGACCTTCCAGGGGTACGTTATCATCTCGTAAGAGGTACCCTCGATGCTGCTGGGGTTAATGACCGTAGACAAGCGCGTTCTAAGTATGGTACCAAACGTCCTAAGTAATTTTAAATTTTAATGGAATGTGATGAAAGGAGGCAATCATGTCAAGAAAAGCACAAGCTCCTAAAAGAGAAATTCTCGCTGATCCAATTTACAATAGCAAGCAAGTTACTAAGTTAATCAACCAAGTGATGCTTGATGGTAAAAAAGGAACAGCTGAAACCATCGTATATAGCGCATTTGATATCGTTGCTGAAAAAACCGGTAAAGAAGCAATTGAAGTGTTTGAAGAAGCAATGAAGAACATCATGCCAGTTCTCGAAGTTAAAGCACGTCGTGTTGGTGGTGCAAACTATCAAGTACCTATCGAAGTACGTGCAGACCGTCGTCAAACCCTTGGTTTGCGTTGGTTGGTAACATTTGCTCGTAAACGTGGCGAAAAGACCATGGATTTACGTCTTGCAGGTGAATTAATGGACGCTCTCAATAACACTGGTGGCGCTGTTAAGAAAAAAGAAGAAACCCACAGAATGGCAGAAGCAAACAAAGCTTTCGCTCATTATCGTTGGTAATCTATAACCTATTACCGTTATTAAAAACAATAAGGAGGATACTAAGTGGCAAGAGAATATTCGCTTAAAAATACCCGTAACATCGGGATTATGGCGCATATCGACGCAGGTAAAACCACCACTTCTGAACGTATCTTGTATTATACCGGTGTATCTCATAAAATCGGTGAAGTTCATGATGGCGCAGCTACCATGGACTGGATGGAACAAGAACAAGAACGTGGTATTACCATTACTTCTGCGGCTACAACTGCCCATTGGAAAGGGAATCGTATCAACATTATCGATACCCCAGGGCACGTAGACTTTACTGTAGAAGTAGAACGTTCTCTTCGTGTATTGGACAGTTCTGTTGCAGTATTCTGTGCTGTTGCAGGTGTTCAACCACAATCAGAAACCGTTTGGCGTCAAGCAGTGCGTTATAATGTACCACGTATTGCATTCGTAAACAAGATGGACCGTACGGGTGCAAACTATTTTAACGTATGTAGCCAAATTAAAGAACGTCTTGGTGCCCATGCACTTACCATGCAATTACCAATTGGTGCAGAAGACCAATTCAGTGGATTGGTTGACCTTGTAGAAATGAAGGCTTATCGTTTCCTCGATAATACTGACCTTGTAAACTACGAAGAAATCGAAATCCCAGAAGACTTAAAAGACCAAGCAGAAGAACTCCATCAAAAATTAGTGGAAGATGTCGCTGAAACTGATGAAGATTTGATGGAAAAATTCTTTGAAAATGGGGATCTTGAAGTAAAAGATATTAAAAAAGCAATTCGTAAGTCTACTATTGCGAATGAAGCTGTTCCTATTTTCTGTGGTTCTGCTTTCAAAAATAAAGGTATTCAATTCTTGTTGAATGCTGTTGTTGATTACTGCCCATCTCCATTGGATATTCCAGCTATTTCTGGGACCTTGCCAGATGGTACAGAATCTGAACGTCATCCAAGTGATGAAGAACCATTCTCTGCACTTGCATTTAAGGTTATGACCGACCCTTATGTTGGTAAATTGACCTTCTTCCGTGTATACTCTGGTAAGTTGACCAGTGGTAGCTATGTTTACAACTCTACTAAAGGCAAACGTGAACGTATCAGCCGTATTGTGTTGATGCATTCTAACCACCGTACTGAAGTAGATGAAGTATACGCTGGTGACATTGCAGCAGCAGTAGGGTTCAAAAACGTAGGGACTGGTGACACTCTCTGCGAAGAAGGCGCTGAAATCATCCTTGAATCTATGGAATTCCCAGATCCAGTTATCAATATCGCTATTGAACCTGCTTCTAAGGGCGACCAAGATAAGATGGGTGTTGCACTTGCAAAACTCGCAGAAGAAGATCCAACCTTCCGTGCTTATACTGATGAAGAAACTGGACAAACCATCATCGCTGGTATGGGTGAACTTCACTTAGACATCATCGTTGACCGTTTGAAGAGAGAATTCTCTGTAGAAGCAAATGTTGGTAAGCCAATGGTATCTTACAAAGAAACCATTCGTAAAACCGTTCATGGCGAAGGTAAATTTGTTCGCCAATCTGGTGGTCGTGGTCAATACGGTCATGCTGTTATCGACCTTTCTCCACTAGAACCAGGCTCTGGTTTCCAATTTGAAAGCAAGATTGTCGGTGGTGCTGTTCCTAAGGAATACATCAGTCCAATCGAAGCTGGTATTAAGGAAGCAATGGCTAATGGGGTATTGGCAGGATATGAAATGGTTGACATCAAAGCAACGCTCGTTGATGGTTCTTACCATGATGTCGACTCTTCTGAAATGGCGTTTAAGGTTGCCGGTTCTATGGCATTCAAAAATTGCGCAGTAAAGGCGGATCCTGTTATCCTTGAACCTGTTATGAAGATTGAAATCACCGTTCCTGAAGAATACATGGGCGATGTTATGGGTGACTTGAACTCCCGTCGTGGCCGTATTGAAGGGATGGAAGCAATCGATAATACACAAATCATTCGTGGCTTCGTTCCACTTTCTGAAATGTTTGGTTATGCAACTGACTTGCGTTCTAGAACCCAAGGTCGTGGCGTATACAGCATGCAATCTGACCATTTCGAAGAAGTTCCAAAATCCATCGGAGAGGAAATCATGGCTAAACGCAATGGTTAATCTCGAGATTCATTAGGAGGAAAAGAAACAATGGCAAAAGAAAAATTTGAACGTACAAAACCCCATGTAAATATTGGGACCATCGGACACGTAGACCATGGT
>CAMYDW010000029.1 GCA_947254645.1 uncultured Peptococcaceae bacterium
GCTACATCCTATCACCCCTATGCAGAGAATAAAAGCCATTATTAAGACTGGATATTGGACTTTATGCTGTTTCATGCCTTGCTCTCCTCATCACCTATCGCTCATTTTCTGATGATTATTCCCATGCACTGTCATCGGAAGAGACAATACGAACAATTTCATGGGTATCTTGAAAATCACTCACTGTATTGCCTGACACCCCCAAGGTGATCGCACAGTCTGCACACATATCTAAATCCCCAGTCATTTTAAAACAATGGTTACAGACAATGCGCTTACATACAGGGCAATAATTGAGATGGCCTGTCAACACTTTTACAGCTACTGCTTTTTCAAGTGCGCTATCACGATGATACATGGTTTCATAAATAATCCGCTGGCTGTCATTTTTAGGTGTGATGTCTGCTTTCACAAAATGAACAGGTTTTGTTGCAAGCATCGTTCCACAGCACTCACATTTGATGCCAAATTGAAATTTTTCTGGTGTGCTTAAATCTTGTAAATGGTACTCCACAAAATCGTTCAACGATTTTTCCATTCATTGCTCACCACCTCTCACAACGACATTATTTTTCTCAAATCAGCGACTTGTGTGACCACTTCTATAAATTATAGAACCATAAATAAGCAAAAAAATATATAGACCAAAGGTCTATCTTTATGAAAAAAGCCCTTTTTTTACGGTCAAATAGCACCTTTCCTTAAAAAATATTCATTATAGAGGAGGTTTTTTCAAAATCCATTGACAGACAAAACAAAAAAAGCCGTGTATTAGACTGCTCTAATACACGGCTTTTTTTACTTTTAAATAATGCTTTCAACGAACTATTTTTAGTGTTGTTTTTTTCTCAAGCGATGGATCTCGTACAACAATACCCCTGTTGCCACACCCACATTGAGACTTTCTACACCATTTTCCAATGGAATGCGCACCATCTTATCGTATTCTTCAATTTGACTTGCACCATTGCCTTCATTGCCAACGACCAAAGCAATTTTTTCTGGTAGATTTTCAAAGGCCACATCGTATTCTTCGCCTTCGGCATCGGCGACCACAAATTCAAAGCCATATTTTTTGAGTACATGAACGACTTCTTCGACATCTTCCACCATATAAACTGGTAGTTTAAAGATGGTACCCATGGTGGAACGCAAGACCTTTTGATTGGAAAAATCAACAGTGCCTTTTAAACAAAAGACGGCCTTCGCACCACTTGCCAAGGTGGAACGGATAATAGAGCCAAGATTGCCTGGATCCTGCACACCATCTACCACCACAACGGTATCCATCACTGGCCAGCTTTCCTCGCTCCAATCTGGGAAGGAAACAATGGCTGCAATGTCTTGTGGGGTCACTGTTGCCATGGATTCCTCTAAAATTTCTGGATCCACCAAAAATTTTGGCCCATCATAGCGTGCCAACAAATCTTCATATTTATGTTCAGCACCATCTGCCACTAAAATAACATGCACCATGACATCACTTTCAATGGCTTCTTCCACAAAGCGACGACCCTCTGCTACAAATTGCTCAAATGCCAAACGATATTTTCTTTTTTCAAGGGCGCGCATGCGCTTAATCCATTGATTCTTGTCTGATTCGATGACTTTCATAATTCTCCTCATCCTATCTTCATTATAAAAGAGTTTGTATAAAGGCTAGTATACCATAATCTGCGCCTACAGGAAATGTGAAAAGGCATTTCTGCAAAAGATTTCAAGGCATTGGTCTAAAAATTGGTTTTTGTCAGTGAAACAAAAAAGATGGACAATAGCCCTAAAACACGTATGATTTTTCGACAATCTGTTGCCGACCACTTGGTCAATAATGCTACTGGATAAATTGGAAAGATAAACACAATCAATCCAGGCAATGAAAATAGCAGCTTTTCCACAAAGAAGCTTTGCAACGTCAGACTATTGATCACAGCCATCACCACACTAAAGGTCAAACTATAAAAAAACACCGACCAAAAGCCTTTTTCTTGCAAGTATTGTTCGATTGCTTGTCTCATGGGCTTCCCCCTTCAAAAAAACAACTTCTTTTTTTATACTATCATCTCTTTTATCAATAAGCAAACCCTGCTAATCGGCGTTTCAAGGGGTAAACAATGTGGTATAATGGCAAACGAAAGGAGTGATGAAATGATTGCCTTATCGAGTCTACCGAGCACACTGCAAAGTCGTTTAAAGAAAATGACCCCAAAGGACCAGCTTCACATCCGTACTTGGAAAGGAGACCGTGGCATGACCATCCTCTGTCTTGGGGAGGGCCTCTTCTCTATCGAAGAAGATGGCTTTCAAGCCTCATATATGGAACACCTCTCCCTTCAAGAAACCCTCAAGCAAGCGAAAATCATTGCACGGCGTGAATTTCCACGCAGCAACAAATTACGATTCCAACAAGGACGAAAGGAGGACACCCATGGATAAACTGATATTTCTCGGCACTGCGAGTGCAATGGCCTATCATTCCTATACCACCTCCATTGCCTTAACAGAGGAGTCGCACGTTTTTATCACTGATGGTGGCAGTGGCAACGGGGTGCTTTTACAGCTTGAAAAAGCGGGTATTCCTTTATTGCGTGTGACAGATATTTTCATCTCCCATTGCCACACAGACCACATCACAGGGGTCATCTGGTTGGTACGTGCCATTGGTCATCAATTTGACAGAGGACAACGCACCACGCCCCTCACCCTCTATGCCCATCAAGAGGTCCTCGATACCTTTAGAAAAATTGCCGATTTACTCATGCCTCGCAGCGTTATTGGCCATTTTGATCAGACGATTCTTTTTCAACCAGTTCTTTCTGGCGATGTACGACCAATTGGCCCTTGGCAAATCACCTTCTTTGATACAGGAGCAAAGAAAACCTTGCAATATGGCTGGAAAGCGTTGCTCCCCAACAAGGAAACCATCACCTTCTTAGGGGACGAGCCCCTCAAAGAAGAAAGTGTGCCGTATGCCCAAGATAGCGACTACCTCATCCACGAGGCCTTTTGCTTGGCTGCAGATGAGGAAAAGTACCATCCGCATCGCATCAATCATTCTACTATCCTAGATGCAGTAGACAACGCCACCCGTCTTGGCGTCAAGCACCTTATTCTATTCCACGGTGAGGACGATATTGACGGCACCCGTCAAGCACGCTATTTAAAGGAAGCTTGTGCGCACTTTAATGGGCCAGTTTCGGTGCCAAATGACCTTGATACCATCACGCTCCAATTGGAGGAAAACCATGACAACTGTATTTAAGCAACTCCCTGACCCCCTTCAAAAGGCCCTTCATCAGGCTTTTGAAATTGAGCATCCAACAGACATTCAAAAGGACACCCTGCCCCCTATTCTCGAGGGGAAGAATGTGGTTTTACAATCACCGACTGGCAGTGGCAAAACCCTTGCGTATCTCTTGCCACTTTTGGCACGTATTCATCCTGAAGAGGCTGCCAACCAGCTTTTGATTGTGGCACCGACCCAAGAGCTTTCTGTGCAGATTGCCAATGTGATTCGTGCCATGAATACCCATCTAGCAGTGCCTTACCAAGTGGCGGTGCTCAATGGTGGGGCCAATATCACTCATCAAATCGAGAAGCTTAAGAAAAAACCAGCGGTCCTCGTTGGCACCCCTGGGCGTATTGTGGAGCTTTTTGAAAAAAAGAAAATCAACGGTCAGACCATCACGGCCATGGTCTTTGACGAGGTAGATGCCCTCTTAGAATATGACCACGGTAAGATTGTCCACACGATTCAAAAGAAGTGTCGCCGCAGCACACAGCTCGTTGCTGCCTCAGCCTCTATCAATATGGAAGCCCAACAGTTCTTGCGCAAAAACATCGAAGAAGTGGTCTTTCTCTTGGCCAATGAAGAAGCGACCTTGAATCCAAACATCAGTCACTTTACCATTCACTGTGAAGCACGTAAGAAATTTGATTATTTACGCCATGCCTTGGCAGCCATTGATGGCAAAACATTGATTTTCTTAAATGGCGACCAAGAGATTACCTTATTGCAAGAGCGCTTGGCGCATCACAGTATTTTCGCTGGGGCACTCTGTGCCAACATGAAAAAGCTGGACCGCCAACACACCTTAGAGGCCTTTCGTAAGGGCACGACCACTATTTTGATTTCCAGTGACTTGAGCGCTCGTGGATTGGATATTCCAGATATTGACCAAATCATCAACATGGATTTCCCACATCAACCAATGACCTATGTACACCGTGCTGGACGCACAGCGAGAGGAGAAGCCCATGGTGCGACCCTGTCCTTTGTTTCTCATGCAGACAGTGCTGCCATCCGTATTTACAAGCGTGACCTTGGCATCGACTTTACGGAGGTTCACTTTGCAGAAGGCCAACTGGTCCTCGGCCCATCTCCAAAAGCCACAAAAAAAGCAACCACCAAGAAAGCCCCTAAAAAGAATAAGAACAAAGGGCTACCCAATCGCATGAAACGAAAGGAGCGCTAATGGAACTCTGGGATTTATTAGATGAAAATAGACAGCCAACTGGCGAAACCCATGAACGTGGTCTACCAATGCCCGCGGGACGCTTTCATGTCATTATTGGTGTATGGACCATCCATGATACCTTACGTCGCATCTTGGTAACCAAGCGAGACCCCAGCAAGAAAATTTGTCCCAACCAATGGGAAAACACTGGTGGTTCCCTTGTCACTGGCGAAGAAAGCTGTCATGGGGCGGCACGAGAAGTCAGGGAAGAAACTGGCCAACCTTGCCATTGTAGCGATTTAGATCCCATTGGTACGATTCAGATTCCTAGCGCCTTTGTGGATTGCTATATCTACCATACCTCTGCCCCTGCAGATTCGATTGTCCTCCAGGCAGGAGAAACGGTAGACTATCGCTGGGTCACCATTGAGGAATTGGAAGGCTTTATCGCCGAAGGCACTTTTTCAGAGCCTGAAATTGAACAATTCAATGCTTGTCGACCATTCTTGGTTCGAGCATTGACACAGTAGCCATGATAGGCTGAGAGATGCCTTTATTGGATGCTCTCGGCTTTTCCATGTATATAAAAAAATATATATTATTGCTATTTTGATATAAAAACCCTGTTCCGCCTGGCTCTAGAACATGGTAAAATCAAACATACTGTAGTATTCTTTTTAAGAAAAATATCATTTCATCAAAAAAATTGGAGTATACGATGTTTATTCTAGATAAAATCAAACAACATACCATCTCAAGCCCTGATGCCCTTGTCATGGTTTCCGGCACAGAAACCTTGACCTATGGCGCATTATGGGAGCAATCTGACCGCTTAGCGATGGCGATTGAAGAAAAAATGGGCGCAGACCGTTCACCAGTCATGGTGTATGGACACAAGCATCCGTTGATGTTGGTTTCCTTTATGGCCTGCGTCAAAAGTGGCCGTGCTTACTGCCCTGTGGATACAAGCATGCCACAGCAACGTGTGCAGGATATTGCTGAAACCATTGGCAATCCCTTGGTTTTGGCAATTGAAGACGGGCATGGGCTTAATGATAGAAGCCACCTGCTTTCCAGAGCGAGTGTCGAAGGTATTGTAGAAACGGCCCCTCCGAGTGAAGGACAACCGACCTTGACCCCTGTAGCAGCAGAGGACACTTATTATATTATTTTTACCTCTGGCAGCACTGGTAAACCAAAGGGGGTTGAGATTTCTCACAGCGCCCTGAGTCACTTTACCGATTGGTCTGAACAGCTGGCAGACGATGTGACCCAAAAACAAGGAGCACGCTTCTTAAACCAAGCACCCTTCTCCTTTGACCTTTCTGTCCTTGATTTATATACCGCCTTGGCAAGTGGCGGCAGTATTTTCTGTCTCGACAAAAAGCTTTCTCTTTCTATGGCAGACATGATGACTGCATTAGAAAAGAGCGATGTGCATTATTGGGTTTCTACCCCGTCATTTGCCGATATGTGCTTGGCCGATGCCCAATTCCAAGAGGCATTGTTGCCAAACCTACGTGCCTTCCTCTTTTGTGGAGAAAAATTAGGCAATCGCACTGCCCAAAAGCTGATGACACGTTTTCCAAAGGCACAGGTAATCAACACCTACGGCCCAACAGAATCCACAGTGGCAGTGACCAACATCACCATCACCAAAAAGATGGTTGAGGCTGGGGATTTGCCAATTGGCCGTTGCAAGCCAGGCACCGAGATTTTAATCGATGATGAAAACGGCGAAATGATCATCAAAGGCAATACTGTCAGCAAGGGTTATTTTAAAGACCCTGAAAAAACCGCTAAGGTGTTCTTTACCGCAGAAGACGGCCAGCCTTGCTATCGCACTGGTGACACGGGATACTTTAAAGAGGATTTGCTGTATTACGGTGGACGCATTGACCTACAGGTCAAGCTCCATGGCTATCGCATTGAATTGGGGGATATCGAAAGCAACCTCATTAATATGCCAGAAATCAGCACTGCAGCCGTATTGCCAAAAATGCAAGAGGGCAAGGTGAAATATTTACAAGCCTTTGTGGTCAGTGATACCGAGGACACTTCAAACGCAGAAGTAAAACGTATCAAAGCCTTCCTCAAAGGCTTTCTCCCAGAATACATGGTACCAAAGAGAATTGTCTTTATTGAAAAAATGCCTCTTACCAACAATGGCAAGATTGACCGCAAAAAATTGGCGGCGGTCTTAGAAGGCGGTAGTCTATGACGTTGTTTGGAAGTGCCTATTTCTTTTATATCACCATTCTTTTGATGCTGCCTGCCATTATACTTGGCTGCATGGAGCGTCAACAAAAATATTATGGCTTTGCCATCAGCTTGCTCATGGTCTATTTGGCGATGGCCCATCATCCAAAGGCCATGTTTTATATGGCCCTCTATTGTGGCTTGGAATTGGTGCTTGTCAAAGCCTATCTCTGGCTTTGCAACAAGGGCTACAAATCGCTTTGGCTCTACTACCTCTTCCTCGTGCTTTCCCTCTCTCCACTGACAATGTGGAAGATAGAATCCTTTATAGGAACAGGCTATGGCCTCTTCGCCTTTATGGGACTCTCTTATATGAGCTTTAAGTCCATTCAAATGATCATCGAGATTTACGATGGGCTGATTACAGAAGTGCGTGTTTTCGACTTTCTCTACTTCCTGATTTTCTTCCCAAGCCTGTTGTCTGGGCCGATTGCACGCAGCAGAGAATTTCAGAAGGACATCCTCGCACCAAAATGCAAAGCGCTCTATTTGGAACAGGTTGGTGACGGTCTGTTTAAGGTTTGTCTAGGGCTTGTGTATAAATTCGTCATTGCGGCACCGCTCTATCAACAGCTTTTACTTTTAGAAGCCAAAGAGGCAGCGATTTATCATTGGCTCTATATGTATTGCTACGGCACCTATCTCTTCTTCGACTTTGCTGGATACAGCTTGATGGCCATTGGCGTTGGTTACTTCTTTGGCATCAAACTCCCAGAAAACTTCAATAAACCATTCTTAGCAACAGACATGAAGGATTTCTGGAACAGATGGCACATGAGCTTATCTTATTGGTTCCGTGACTTTGTCTTTTCACGTTTTATGATGAAGGCCATCAAGGGCAAGTGGTTTAAAAATAAGCTCACTGCTGCCTCTATTGCCCTTATTATCAACATGGGCGTGATGGGGGTTTGGCATGGTCTTGAATCACAATACATTATGTACGGTCTCTATCACGGGATTTTACTGGCATTGACGGAAGTGTATCAAAAAAAATCCCGTTTCCATAAAAAATACAAGAAAAACAAATACTATAAATTGGTGAGCTGGTTTATCACCGTGAACCTTGTGTTCTTTGGCTTTTTCATCTTTTCTGGCGCATTTGGTAAAATGGTTTTAAAATAAAGTAATAATTTGAAATGAGGTTGACTAACATGGAAGAAAAAGTATTAGATATTTTAGCAGATATCTGCGGAGATGACATTGTACGCGAAAATCAAGATGTGAATCTTCTAGAAGAAGAATTGATTGACTCTCTTGATTATATTGAAATCCTAGTTGGCATTGAAGAAGCGTTGGGTGTGGTCATGTCCCCATCAGAATTTACCCGTGAAGAAATGGATACCCCAGCAAAAATTATTGCACAAGTAAAGGCACGTCTTTAATAATGAAAAAAATCAAAAGTTTTTTCCTTGCCTTGCTAGGCTGTGCCATCATGATTGGCATTCTGCACATGACACTGGCTGTCAATGTGAGTGACAGCCAAGGCTTTGGCACATGGATCAATAAAACAAAAGACCTTTCTCGCAGTGCGCTGGCACAGCATATCGATAAAGACACAGCACTGATGCTCGGCTCCTCAGAGCTGCACCACGGCAATCGAAGCCCATATCACCCAACCCAAGTGTTTAGACGATTAGACATGGATGTGATGTGCGTGGGGGCTGCATACAATCAAAGCCTTTCTCACGCCATTGCCGTAGGATCCGTTTCCGAAAACATGGAGCATAACAAAGTGCTCTTAATTGTTTCGCCAGCATGGTTTGACGATGTGGGTGTCAAGAAAGAAGCCTTTGCCATGCGTTTTTCAGAAACAGAGTATATCGGCATGCTGAAAAATCCAAAGCTCTCTCCAGTGCTCAAGCAAGACATTGCCAAGCGCACCCTTGGGCTTTTAGCAGCAGACCACAGCACCACCGAAACACTACAGCGCTACAACGATTGTTATTTAAACGATACCTTGTCTCCTGTCGATCGCCCTTATATTTTCTTGCGTGAACAATTTCTCACTGAAAAAGAGCGTCTGCGTGTCAACACCTTGTGGAAATTAAAAGGCAAGGAAAAATATGTGAAATTTAAAGAGAATATTCATAAGAAACACCCAAACTGGGCAACCATGAAGGAAAAGGCAGACAAAAGCTATTATAAGCATGCCACCAACAATGAATTTGGCATCGTCAACAGTCTTTACAACAAGAAGTTTGCGCCTCTCAAGCGTACCGAAAAAGACACCATGACCAAACGACAATATCTCAAATCCTCCCCAGAATATGGGGATCTCGATCTTTTCTTGAGGGTTTGTAAAGAATCCGATTTAGACGTCATGCTCGTGCTCTTGCCTGTCAACGGAAAATGGTACGACTATCTTGGCTTTAAGCAACAGGCAAGAAGCGTACTGCCTGCACAGGTAAAAGCCGTTGCCGATCGCTACGATGTCCAATGGTATAGTTTTTTTGATCAAGATTATACAGCAGGATTTTTAGAAGATGTTTTCCATCCTGCTGGGAAAGGCTGGACAGCAATCAATGAAAAAGCATATAGCTTCTTTACCTCAACAGCTACAAAAGACACATCTGAAAATCTCCAAGGAGCTACTCCTGCATAGCGGCATATTTTTTGTGCTCATGATGGCGATTTATCTCTATCTGATGTTTACAGCCAATACCCACGCCGCCTCTTTTGCTTATGCTGAATTCTAAAAACAACAAAACAATAAAATATACAAAAAAGCTGGTTGACATTTCTCAACCAGCTTTTTACCATTTTAATCTATTTTTCTTATTTGATATTATCCCTCATCTTATTTAATTTACTATCTATATTTTCAAGAGCTATCTTTTGCTCCTTAAACTTTTCAAAAATAGTAATCAAAATAAAAATCGGAAGTAAAATTCCTCCAACAAGACTAAGAAACATTAATAAAACAAGTGGACTCATACTATATTATTACCCCTTTAACATTAAATTGATTTTTAGTTAGTTTATATACACTGTACTAGCTCCCTCTTGACTACCATTCCCTGAGAAAGAAATATTTCCACTTCCTATAGAAATAGTAAGTCCTTCTGGTGCCCAACTATGAAAATAGCCTGCATTCGCAATGAGCGCCCAGTTAGGAGAATAATTGCCCTGCGTAGCAATAAACGCTTTACCCGCTTGACACCACATTGGACCTTGTGATGTATAATGTCCCATTGGAAAGGCGAAACTGCAACCATTGCTTGAAAATTCATATGGTACTATTCTTGAAACGTAATCTGAAAGATATCCATTGCTATCCTTATATGTTAGTTTTGCAGTACACTGACCTGTTGCCCAATACCCATCAGAAATATTTCCTGCAACATAATCGGTATATTTAATTATAGGCTCACTACTCCAATGCCAGTAAATTGAATAGTTTACCGAAGTTCCAGCCCTCGATATACTAGCAATATTAAAAGCTAAGCTTGCTGATGCAGCTACAATTTCTTCATCTGAAATTGTACTATACTCATGATTTTTTATAGACGCAATCGCTTCTTTAGATAATCCTTTTTCCAAAAGTTCTTCATAAGAACACTTTGCCACATTATCTAAAATAATTTCTTCTACATTCTTGTTTTTTAGTTCAGCAATTTTCTCACTTTGCAGACCTAACGTCTTAAGTTCTTCAACTGATTTTTCTTTTAATTTTTTTAAAACATTCAATTCGCTTACAACAGACGTATTAGGCAACTTAAGAAGTTCTTCATATGAAAGAGTTTCATCATTATTTAAAAATCCTTGATAGGTTTTATCTTTATTTTGAATCTTTTCCATATGAGACTCTAGTGCTGAGGCTCTAATATCTTCAATATTTTCTTGAGAAAAATTTAATTCTTTTAACTGTGCATCGCTTAATTTTGAAAGTGCTTCTGCTTCGCATGAAACAGAAGCGTTTGGCAATGTTGATAATTCTTCAAACGAAAGCATTTCATCGCTACTCAAAAATCCTTCAATAGTTTTATTACATTCTAATGTATTATCTAAATGTGTATTTCCTATGGCAAAGGCAGAAGATGGAAAAACAATTAAACTAGAAACCAAAGTCAGCGATAGAATGATTTATAATCTTTTCATCATATTTTTCTCCTTTCATAGATTAAAATAGTTTTTATTTATTTTATAAAAAAAAATTATTTTTGTCAATTAAAATTAACC
>CAMYDW010000030.1 GCA_947254645.1 uncultured Peptococcaceae bacterium
AAATTGGGATATATCTGTTGTCCATTTTTGAAATGGTGCTGTTGTACTGAAATCTTTCTTAATGAGATTTCTTGTACTGGTGTTTAGACATTATTTTTTGCCTACCTTTCTTCAGGTTTAATCCTTCATATCCTTTTATATTGTATCGTTGAACCCAGGCAGACAATAACCCTGAATTTATTCCAGCACTAATAGTAACACTCCTTTGTGATTCTCCTACTAATACACGAGCAACTAGTTGATATCTATCTTCTGCCGTTCGTTCTTTATTGTTGATTGATACCTTCTGGTGTTTCTACCCATTCTCCAGAGCGATACTTTTCTACTGCATTCACTTTATATGTAAAATCATATTTCACGAAAATACCCCCTTTACTAGTTTGTCCAGTAAAGGGGGTACATTTCATTCGGAAGTGTCTTTTTTTATTAAAAATCAATGTATAATTATAAAAAAGACTTGTATAAATATTCATGTTGTTGTATTATTTATACACTGACAAACAGGAGGTGCGAATATGATAAAGGCAGGAATAATTGGAGCGACAGGTTATACAGGTGCTGAATTGATGCGAATATTAATTCAACATCCAGAAGCGGATATTGTTGCAATTGGTGCTCGTAATAATACAATGCAAGTGGGTGCATATCACACGAATATGTACCAATGTTTATCACACACCTTCTGTGACATTGCGATTGAGAATTTTAAGGAATGTGATGTTGTTTTTTTAGCATTACCCCATGGAACTTCTTCTATCTATGCGAAACAATTAATAGCTTATAATATTAAGGTCATTGATCTTGGTGCAGACTTTAGATTGAATGATATCCAATCTTACAAAAAGTGGTATGGGGATGCCCATGAATATTTGGAAATGCTTCCTCAAACAGTCTATGGATTACCTGAAATAAAAAGAGAACAAATTAAGCATCAGCATTTGATAGCAAACCCAGGTTGTTTTCCGACAAGTATTATTTTAGGAATCGCTCCTCTGTGCACCAATAATTTACTTGAACAGTCAATGATTGTTGTTGATAGTGTGAGTGGATTAAGTGGAGCAGGAAAACAATTGAGCGAAAAGACACACTTTATCAATGTCAATAATAATGTAAATGCTTATAGTATTGGATGCCATCGCCACTTGCCTGAGATTATTCAAGAAATAGAAGCTTTATCTGAGGGTGAGGTTGAGATTGTTTTCACACCGCATTTAATTCCAATTAATCGCGGTATATTATCGACGATTACTTTAAAGCTTTCAAAAGATATGACACAAAATGAATTAAATATTTTGTACCAAGCATTTTATCAAAACGAATATTTTGTTCGTATACGAGAAGAAAATACTGTCAATATTAGAGATGTTGTTGGATCGAACTTTTGTGATATTTCTATTCAAGCTATTAATGACAGAACCGTTGTTATTACAAGCGCTATTGATAATTTAATGAAAGGTGCAAGTGGTCAAGCTGTTCAAAATATGAATATTTTATTTGACCTAGAAGAAACAATGGGATTAGATACTATTCCTTTATGGCCATAGAATGGGGTGTAATGATGGATCAAAAAATTTTTCCAAAAGGTTTTCAAGGGACAGGATTAAATTGTAGTATAAAAAAAGAAAAACGAGATTTGGCAGTTATCTTTACCGAATTTGATGCGAATGTGGCAGTGGTATATACAAACAATATCCTGAAAGCAGCACCACTTCAAATCACTCAAAAACATTTAGCTAATCAAGAGACTGCGAAAGCAATCATCATCAATAGTGGCATTGCAAATGCAGCTATGGGAGAACAAGGAAGAAATGATGCAGAAGCAGTCTCCATATTCATGGCTGAAAAATATCAAATAGCAGTAAATGATATCATTGTGGCTTCAACAGGTGTGATTGGTATGCCATTACCTGTCAAAAAAATTCAAAATGGGATTTTGGAAAGCAAAGCATTGATGAAACCTTTAAATGAAAGTCATGAACTCATAGCAAATGCCATTATGACAACAGATACGGTGGCAAAAGAATCATACAAAACCCTTCAAATTAATAATCAAATGATTCGATTTTGGGGTATAGCGAAGGGGTCTGGTATGATTCATCCTAATATGTCTACGATGTTGGGATTTATTTGTACCGATGCCAATATTACGACGCCTTTGCTGCAAGAAGCACTTTTGGAATCAACAAATGAGAGCTTTAATATGATTTCTGTAGATGGAGATACTTCTACCAATGATATGGTGGCAGTTTTAGCAAATGGACAGGCTGGTAATGATGAGATTTGTGATAAATCTACTGAAGCATATCAAATTTTTAAAAGTGCATTAAAAGAAATTTGTCAATCTTTAGCAAAACAAATTGTAGCCGATGGTGAAGGTGCTACTAAGATGTTTGAAGTACAAGTAAAGGGCAGTCATTCTAAAAATGACGCTAAGATGATTGCAAGAGCAGTGGTCTCTTCTAGTTTGGTAAAAGCGGCAATTTTTGGTAAAGATGCAAATTGGGGGCGAATCGCTTGCGCAGCAGGCTACTCTGGGGCTTCCTTTGATCCCAATCAATTAGACATTTATATTGATGATTTAATTGTTGCTAAAAATGGTCAGGGGATTATATTTGATGAAACCATGGCATTAGAAAAACTTTCAAAAAAAGAAATTTCGATATGTATTGATTTACATCAAGGTAATGAAGATGCAACAGCATGGGGATGCGATCTGACATATGATTATGTCACCATCAATGCAGATTATAGGAGTTAAAAATGGAATTTGGAAATAAAACAGCAGAAATTCTAGTTGAAGCACTACCCTATATTAGTAAATTCAGAGGCAGTATCATTGTGATTAAATATGGTGGACATGCCATGCTGGATAAAGCACTACAAGAGAAGGTTATTTCAGATATCGTATTAATGCGTTATGTGGGAATGAATCCTATTATTGTGCATGGTGGTGGTCCTGATATAAACTTCTGGCTAGAAAAGGAGCAGTATAGTAGTCGATTCATCGATGGCTTAAGGGTAACAGATCAATATGTATTAGATATTGCCCAAATGGTGCTTGTTGGAAAAGTCAATCAAGAAATAGTTGCTTTACTTCAAAAGCATGGTGGCAATGGTATCGGCTTAAGTGGTATTGATGGAGGCATCTTAAAAGCTAAGAAAAAAGTTCACCTTTCTCCGACAGGGAAAATGATTGATCTTGGCTATGTTGGAGAGATTGTTGACGTTCAGACGAATTTGATAAAAAAAGCAATCGCTGAAGAATATATTCCTGTTATTTCACCAATTGCCTTAGGGATGGATGGAGGACGTTTTAACATTAATGGTGACACAGCGGCTGCTGCTATCGCCTCTGCCATGAATGCTGACAAGTTTTTCTTGCTGACAGACACGGATGGTATTTTGGATGCCCAAGGCAGTAGAATTGGACAGTTAAATAAAGAAAAGATAAGTCGACTTATAGCCGATAAGACAATATATGGTGGAATGTTACCTAAAACACAGTGTTGTTTAGATGCAATAAATGAGGGTGTAAAGACCGCTCATATCATTAATGGCACAGTGCCACATAGCTTATTATTGGAAATTTTTACTGATGACGGTATTGGAACGATGATTACTGAGGAATAATAAATATGGAAAATAAAACAATTGAAAAAGGTAAGAAATTTGTAATGGGCACCTATAGTCCTATTCCCGTTGTTCTAGCATCTGGTGATGGCGTTTACCTAACTGATGATCAAGGGAATAGTTATTTGGATATGGTAGCAGGGATTGCTGTAAATAGTTTAGGCTATAATCATCCTAAAGTTATTCATGCAATTAATGAACAATCCCAACAATTAATGCACTGCTCAAATTTATATTGGAATGAACCGCAGGTTGTGCTTGCTGAAAAACTTTGTATTACAAGTGGACTTGATAAAGCATTTTTTTGTAACAGTGGGGCTGAAGCAAATGAAGCTGCTATTAAACTAGCAAGAAAATACGGAAAAGAGAAAAAAACCATTATTACCATGAAACAATCTTTTCATGGTAGAACAATGGGCGCATTAAAGGCTACTGGACAAACCAAATATCAAAATGGATTTGAACCTTTGCCAGAAGGATTTATTTATACGGAAGCAAATAACATAAATATGTTAGAGTCTTTAATCAGTGAAGACGTTTGTGCTATTATGTTAGAAGTTATTCAGGGTGAAGCTGGTGTTCAACCTTTAGAAGAAGATTATCTTCAATATGTTAATAAAGTTTGTCACGAAAATAATATTTTATTTATCATTGATGAAGTACAAACAGGCATGGGTAGAACAGGTTATCCTTTTGCATTTCAAAAATATAATCTTTCTCCAGATATCATCACTTTAGCAAAAGCCATTTCTGGTGGCATTCCAATGGGTGCAATGCTGGCAAAAGATCATGTTGCGAATGCCTTTGTTCCTGGTGACCATGCTTCCACCTTTGGAGGGAATCCGCTTGCAGCACATGTTGCTAAAACAGTGGCAGAAGTTATTTTTGATGATTCTTTTTTAAAGAATGTTCAAGAAAATGGTGCTTATTTTAAAGCACAACTCATGAAATTTATGACAAATGAAAATGTGGTAGAGGTTCGTGGTGATGGATTGATGTTAGGCCTGGTTATGGCAGAAAATGTTAAGGTTTCTGATATCGTAAAAGCCTGCAAAAATAACGGTTTGCTTGTATGTACGGCGTCTAGCAATGTCATCCGATTTGTACCACCACTTATTATTAACAAAGAAGAAATAGATAAAACCATTCATATATTAGAAAAGGTGTTGATACTATGAAAGTGCTAATTGTAGGTTTAGGGCTCATAGGTGGTTCTGTCGCAAAAGTCTTATCAAATGATAAAAATTTGCAAGTTGTTGGTCTAGATTGTCATTCTAAGACCTTAACCTTAGCATTAGATGAGCATAGTATTGAGTATGCTGCTACAGTTAAAGATTTGTCTGATGCAGATGTTATTATTTTAGCCATGTCTGCAGATCCAACCATTAAATTTATAGAAGCGCATCATATGCTTTTTAATAAAGAAGCGCTGGTTGTTGATGTATGTGGCATAAAGCGAGATATTATGTCTTGTTTTAAAAAATATTTTTTCGAGAATGGCCCAGCTTATATAGGCATGCATCCAATTGCTGGTCGAGAGCTGTTTGGTTATGAGCACGCTGATGGAAATCTGTTTCAAGGTGCTAGTTTAATCATTACAAAAGAGGATGATGTAACCTATTCGAATAAAGTAGAGAAAATCGTTGAATATGCTTATAAAATGGACTTTAGAGAAATTGTTTCCTCTACCCCAGAAGAGCATGATAAAATAATCGCTTACACTTCTCAACTTGCTCATGTTGTATCTAGTGCATATATTAAAAGTCCGACAATGCTCCAAGAGGCAGGATTTAGTGCTGGAAGTTTTCGAGATTTAACACGTGTAGCAAGGTTAGATGAAAATATGTGGACAGATCTCATGATGAGAAACAGTGATTATTTAATAGAAGAAATTGATGAAATTATTTTCCATCTGCAAGCCTATAAAGAGGCATTGGCACTTCATAATAGTGAATTTTTGAAAGACTTATTAAAAGATGGTCGTGAGAAAAAAGAATGGAGTAATGAGCATCACATTAAATCATAAAGGAGGGGTTTTATGTACGACAAAGTTTTTTATTGTGCAACGCCAGAAGAGATGGTCATGTCAGCCCGTAAAACCATTTATGAAAATATTGGCAAGTTAAAATATGTGAATTTAAAATATAAAAGAAAAAATGAGCCAGAAAGTCAGTGGCTTTATAATATAAATTTTTATAAATCTAATGAAAAATGCATCGTTGAATTTGAAAACTCTGATGAAAATTTTCTGGAGTTGCCATTAGATGCATTGGAATTTTTAAAAATTAGACCATATTATATTGCAGCATGTGTAGGATTTAAAAATATTATTTTCTATAGCCATGAAGAAGGAGTTGAATAGTATGAGTATGAAAGGAAGAGACTTTTTAACATTAAAAGATTTTTCTTCAGAAGAAATCAATCAAATTATTGATCTAGGGATTGATTTAAAAAATAAACAAAAAAGCAATATCAAGCATCATTTGCTTGAAGGAAAAACTTTAGGGATGATTTTTCAAAAAGCATCAACTAGAACAAGAGTTTCCTTCGAAGTTGGAATGTATCAATTAGGTGGACAAGCTTTATTTCTCAACACCAACGATCTTCAAATTGGACGTGGTGAGCCAATCAAGGATACCGCTAGAGTATTATCGAGATACCTTGATGCCATTTTAATTAGAACTTACAGTCACGAAGAAGTTGAAGCATTGGCCGCCTACAGCACTGTACCAGTTATTAATGGTTTAACCGACTCCTTTCATCCCACACAAGTTATTGCCGATTTAATCACGATTAAAGAGCATAAAAAAACCTTAAAAGGACTTAATTTTGCTTATGTGGGTGATGGTAATAACATGGTTCAATCACTCATGATTGGTTTGTTAAAATGTGGTTTAAATGTTTCTGTTGCCACACCAAAACAATATGCTCCAGATGATTTAGTGGTTGAATATGCAACTCAACTGGCAAAAGAAAACCAATGTCAATTAACTTTATCAAATAATCCATTAGAAGTTGTTCAACAAGCCGATATTGTATATACTGATACATGGGCAAGTATGGGACAGGAAAATGAAAAGCTTGAAAGAGAAAAAGCATTTCAAGGTTTTCAGGTCGATGAAGCATTATTTTCCCAGGCAAAGGACGATGCTATCTTTATGCACTGCTTACCAGCCTATAGAGGCTATGAAGTAACAGATGAAATAATGGAGCATAAAAATAGTGTTGTTTTTGACGAAGCAGAAAACAGATTACATGCTCATAAAGCGATATTAGCAAGTGTCTTATAAAAAAGGAGAATGAAAAAATGGCAAAAGTAGTATTAGCATATTCTGGTGGCTTAGACACCTCAATTATTATTCCGTGGTTAAAAGAAAACTATGATAATTGTGAAGTGATTGCTGTTTGCGGTGATGTAGGACAGGGTGCAGAATTAGATATTGTACATGATAAAGCCTTGGCGTCTGGCGCAAGTAAAGTATATATTGCAGATTTAAAGAAAGAGTTTGTTAAAGACTTCGTCTATCCTGTCATTCGTTCTGGTGCATTGTATGAAGGTAAATACCTATTAGGAACCTCCTGTGCTCGTCCGCTTATTAGTAAAGCGTTGGTAGAAGTTGCTCAAAAAGAAGGTGCTGATTTTATTGCACATGGTGCAACAGGCAAGGGAAATGATCAGGTGCGTTTTGAATTGACCATCAAAGCACTTAGTCCAGCAACAAAAATCATTGCACCTTGGAGAATTTGGAACATCAAATCTCGTGAAGATGCAGTAGATTATGCAAATGCACATAATATTGAAGTACCAGTTTCCAAAAAACGCCCATACAGCATGGACCGTAACGTATTACACCTTTCTCACGAAGGTGCTGACTTAGAAAACCCTGCGAATGAACCAAAGGATGATTTGTATCTCATCTGCAATAGACCTGAGGATGCACCTAATGAGGCTGAATACATTACCTTATCCTTTGAAAAAGGGAATGCAGTGGCTTTAAATGGCGAAGCCTTCGAACCACTTACCATGCTGGAAAAATTAAATGAAATTGGCGCAAAACATGGCATTGGTATTCTCGATATTGTTGAAAATAGATTGGTAGGTATGAAATCCAGAGGGGTTTATGAAACACCAGGGGGCACCATTCTTCACAATGCGCACCAAAACTTAGAATCCTTGACCTTAGATCGTGATACCATGGCATTTAAAGCCAATGTTGCTAATAAATATGCACAACTGGTTTATGACGGTTTATGGTATACACCACTTAAAGAGGCCCTTGATGCATTTATTGATCAAACACAGGAAACCTGCACTGGTGAAGTGAAGTTAAAACTTTATAAAGGCAACTGCATTGTTGCAGGAATGAGCTCACCATATTCTTTGTATAACGAAGAATTTGTGACTTTTGGAGAAGATGAAGTTTACAATCAAGCCGATGCAGAAGGGTTTATCAACTTATTCGGACTTCCATTGAAAGTCAATGCATTGATGAAAGAAAATTTAAAATAAGCGAGGCAATATAATGGCAAAACTATGGGGTGGACGTTTTAGCAAAGATAGCGATAAACTAATGGAAGATTTTCATTCTTCCATTAGTTTTGACCAAAAACTTTATTATTGGGATATACAAGGTAGCATTGCTCATGCAACCATGTTAGGTCATACTGGCGTCATTACTGAAGACGAAGCCAATACACTCGTGAACGGCCTTCAGGAAATCTTACAAGAGATTGAAGAAGGTAGCATTGCCTTTAATCCATCAGATGAAGATATTCATATGAACATTGAAGTGCTCTTAACCAATAAAGTAGGAGATGTGGGCAAAAAATTACATACTGGACGTAGTCGTAATGACCAAGTGGCTGTGGATATGAGAATGTATGTAAGACATGAGGTGACTGAAATTCAGGATCTTTTGATTCATTTTTTAGAAACCTTGTTAGACTTAGCAGAAGCGCATACAGAAACCATTATGCCAGGCTATACTCATCTACAAAGAGCACAACCTATTACGCTAGGACATCATTTGATGGCTTATTTTGAAATGTTTAAGCGTGATTATATTCGTTTACAGTCTTGGATGGCACACAATAACATCATGCCTTTAGGAAGTGGTGCTTTAGCAGGCACGACTTTTCCATTAGATCGCAATGAAACAGCCCAAGCTCTTGGCTTTGATGGACCTTGTCTGAATTCTTTAGATGGTGTCAGTGATAGAGATTTTGCCATAGAATTTTTGAGTGATGCCTCCATGAGCATGATGCATCTTAGTCGTTTTTGTGAAGAAATAATTTTATGGGCGAGTCAAGAATTTGCTTTTATCACTTTAGACGATGCATATAGTACAGGTAGTAGTATCATGCCCCAAAAGAAAAACCCCGATGTTGCCGAACTAGTACGTGGTAAAACAGGACGTGTGTATGGTGCATTGATGGGGCTATTGACCTTAATGAAAGGCCTCCCTCTTGCATATAACAAAGACATGCAAGAAGATAAAGAAGGCGTTTTTGATGCCATTGATACTTGGAAAAAAAGTCTGGTCATTTTTGAACGTATGCTCAAAACAACGACTTTTAATAAAGATACCATGAAGCGTGCTGCTGCAGGTGGATTTACCAATGCAACAGATTTTGCAGATTATCTTGTTGTAAAAGGCATTCCATTTAGAGATGCACATGCCATTGTAGGTGAAGCAGTTGCCTACTGTATTATGAATAAAAAAGCATTAGATGAATGTAGCATCGAAGAATTTAAAGGATTTTCTCCAATCATTGATACAGATATCTATGACAAAATTGCCATTATGACTTGCGTGAATAAGCGCCAAACAATTGGTGGACCAAGTCCAGAGCAAGTGTTGAAGTCTGTCGAGACAGGAAGAAAACAATTAGAAGCATTGAAAAAAACACAAAAAGCTTTTTAAATAGTAAAAAAAAGCAGGTATTTGAAATGTACCCCCTTTACTGGACAAACTAGTAAAGGGGGTATTTTCGTGAAATATGATTTTACATATAAAGTGAATGCAGTAGAAAAGTATCGCTCTGGAGAGTGGGTAGAAACACCAGAAGGTATCAATCAACATTACTTTAGGGATAGAGTTAAACAATGGTCGCAAATAGCAGATATCCATGGAATAGAAGCACTTTGGCATTCTAAGACCAATAAAGAACGAACGGCAGAAGATAGATATCAACTAGTTGCTCGTGTATTAGCAGGAGAATCACAAAGGAGTGTTACTATTAGTGCTGGAATAAATTCAGGGTTATTGTAAAAGGATATGAAGGATTGAACCTGAAGAAAGGTAGGCAAAAAATAATGTCTAAATACCAGTACAAGAAATCTCATTAAGGGAGATTTCAGTACAACAGCACCATTTCAAAAATGGACAACAGATATATCCCAATTT
>CAMYDW010000031.1 GCA_947254645.1 uncultured Peptococcaceae bacterium
ATACATAATTATGTATACAGTGTTTTTTTAAGGAGAATATAGCATGACTAACAATCAATTAGAAATTTTAAATATTTTAAACGAAACCTATGGGACCATCGGTTCAGGATTGGATTTTAGGAATCCTTTTGAACTTTTAGTTGCTACCATACTTTCTGCGCAATCTACAGATGTTCGCGTCAATCTTATCACCCCAGAATTGTTTTCTCGGTATCCAACTCCAGCTGCAATGGCTGTTGCATCTGAAAATGATATTATAAAGATTATCAATTCTATTGGTTTGTACCGCAATAAAAGTAAAAATATCTTGAAAACAGCTCAATTATTAGTTCAAAGGTATGGTGGAGAAGTACCAGATGATTTAGATTTATTACAAGAATTGCCAGGGGTAGGAAGAAAGACTGCAAATGTTGTTTTGTGTAATGCTTTTCATAAACCAGCATTCGCGGTAGATACTCATGTTTTTCGCGTATCTCAACGTCTTGGTTTTGCTAAACATCACAATGTTGAAGGGGTAGAGCAACAATTAATGAAAGTTTTACCCGAAGACATTTGGTGTGATACGCATCATTTGTTTATTTGGCATGGTCGTAAACAATGTAAAGCGCGAAAACCACTCTGCGATGTCTGTTGTGTGAAAGAACTATGCCCTTCTCAGCGTATGGATTAAAAAGAAAGAGTCATTGCTTTTCTAAGCAATGACTCTTTCTTTTTTATGCACACGCTTGATAGGAATCGAACCTACATTTTTGCCTCCGGAGGGCAACGCTCTATCCATTGAGCTACAAGCGCTTACACTGCTCTTATAGTATAATAGAAACGCTCTAGAAAGTAAATTATAAAAATAGGGGTTGCTTTCAACGCTTTACTGTGTTAAACTATCAAAGAAATGGATGATAAGATATGAAGGGAGATATATCTATGAAATTAAAAAAATTATTAGCAGTAGGCTTGATTACAGTATTAGCTCTTGGTATGATTGGCTGCGGACAAGATAAAGCGGATACATCTAATAATAGCAAAGAAGTAAAAGCTGAAAATTCCTGGGAAGCAACAGTTGAAGGAGATGGCTCTTGGGATAGAGTTCAAAAAGCAGGTAAGATTACTGCTGGTTTAGACGATTCTTATCCACCAATGGGCTTCCATGATAGTAAAACTGATGAAATTATAGGTTTTGATATTGACATGGCGAAACTTATTGGTAATAAATTAGGTGTTGAATTCGAATTTGTACCAACTGACTGGAATTCTATTGTACCATCTATTAAAACTAAAAAGTTTGATGTTATCCTTTCAGGGATGAACATGTGGGACACTAGAATCAAAGAAATTAATTTTGTTCCTTATGGTTATGCAGAACAACAAGTTTTAGTAAAAGCAGATGCGCCAGATCAAGATAAGATGACAGACGTTTCTTATTTTAAAGATAAAGTTCTAGGTACTCAATTAGGTTCAACGGCTGCTAAATACTTACAAGCAGATGGATTTGCAGATGGTAAGAATTTAAAACTTTACAAGACTTTTCCTGAAATTACCATAGATTTAGACAATGGCCGTATCCAAGCATTGGCAATAGATAGCTTCGGAGCTTCTGATTTACTTAAATCAGGAAACTACAAAGCAGTTGCAACTGTAAAAGGTAATTCAAAAGATAATCAAAATGGTGCTGCTGCCGACTATATTGGCATTGGCGTGCGTAAAGATGATGGTGATTTACAAAGAAAAATTGCTGAAGCTGTTGACGAATTACTTGTTAGCGGAGAATTAAAGGAATTGTCAATGAAATGGATTGGCAGTGATATTACTGAACCATTGGTTGCAGATGCACAAAAAAGAATCGATGCAAGAAAATAACAAATAAATGAATACTCACTCAATAAAAATTGAGTGAGTATTCGTGTGTCTAAGGAAGGATTTATTTATGGGATTAAACAATGTCGTCTTTGCAGCTATTGACTGGGATTGGGAATTTGTTTTTCAAACCTTTCCCTATTTATTGCGCGCTGCTGTTACAACAATCCAACTAGCGGTATTGAGCATTAGTATTGGGGTTGTAATTGGTTTAGTCATTGCATTAATGAAAATTAGCAAGGTAAAGGCATTTAATATTTTTGGTCAGCTTTATACTTGGATTTTTAGAGGTATACCACTATTGGTGCAATTATTTTTAATTTATTACGGTTTGTCAGCAGCATTAGGGATAGATTTAGATAGTTATACCGCTGCTGTTATCGGTATCAGTATTTGTGGTGGTGCTTATATTGCTGAAATTATTCGTTCGGGTATTCTTTCTATTGATGGTGGGCAAATGGAAGCGGCACTGTCACTAGGAATGGATAATAAAATGGCAATGAAAAAAATTATTATTCCACAAACTTATCGAAGACTGATTCCGCCTCTTGGCAATGAATTTATTAATCTAATAAAGGATACAGCACTGGCTTCCACTATTACTGTGACAGATTTATTACGAACAGCACAGTTACATGCAGGCTCTTCCTTTAAACCATTTGAAATGTATTTATCTGCAGCGGTTATTTATTTATTTCTCATTACATTTTTGACAGTGGGTTTAAGTTTTGTTGAAAGAAATTTAGCAAAAAAACAGTTGTAATCATTTTTAGGAGATATATGTATGAAAGCAACAGTAAAGGCCTATGGAAAAATAAATTTATTTTTAGATGTACTTAATAAACGCAATGACGGCTATCATGATGTAAAAATGATTATGCAATCTGTTCGTTTACATGACATAATAGAGATATCTCAAGCAAAAAAAAATAATGTTAAAACTGATTCCGTTTTTGTACCAAATAATAAAAATAATCTTGCGATGAAGGCCGCAATACTCATGCAAGAAAAATATTGTGTTCCAGCAGTTTCGATTAATATAAGAAAAAATATTCCTGTTTCCGCGGGAATGGCTGGTGGCAGCACCGATGCTGCTGCGGTGTTATTAGGAATAGACCGACTTTTTAATTTAAATTGCTCGAAAAATGATTTAGAAATTATTGCTGCACAAATTGGTTCGGATGTTCCTTTTTGTTTAAGTGTTGGTACAGCAGTTGCGACTGGCAGAGGTGAACAAATTACTCCTGTAAAGGATTTAAACCCTTGCCATATCATATTGATCAAAGCACCTTTTGGGCTTTCAACAGCGACGGTATACCAAAATATTAAGGTCGATGAAATTCAACCACGAGATGAAGCATTTAGATTATTTTTAGATGCGCTTGAAAAGGAGAATACAGAGTATATTCTTAACAATCTTTATAATGCATTAGAACCAGTAAGTATGCGTATAGATGACCGCATAAAACACATGAAAGAAAAAATTAGGCATGCAGGTATAAATAATATTTTAATGTCGGGGAGTGGGCCAACTTTATTTGGGATGTATGACTCTCAAAAAGAAGCGTGGCCTAACTTTAAATTGATAAAACAGCTTTTTCCCAATGTTTATTTGACATCTACATGTACTTCTGATTTAATAAATTCTAGAATAGAAATACATTGAGGTGAAAAGTGTGAGTGATAAATATGCGATTATTTTAGCAGCAGGTAAAGGAACTCGAATGAAATCATCCTATCCTAAAGTTGTTCATAAAGTTTTAGGTAAGGAAATGATTACTAGAGTGCTTGCTGCTATTAATGGTGCTCATATTAAAAATAAATATGTTGTGATAGGACATGGTTCTGAATTCGTTGAGCCGTTGTTAGATGAAACATCAAAAATCGTCTTTCAAGAAAAACAACTAGGTACTGGTCATGCAGTATTAACGGCATTACAGACCTTGTCAAGGGATTTGAATGCATCTGATGAAAATGCGATGATTATAGTCAGTTGTGGAGATACACCGCTTATTAAAACTGAGAGCTTTACTGCAATGATGAAACAGCATGAAGAAAAAGCATGTGCAGTTAGTGTTATGACAACTATCGTTGAACAACCAACTGGCTATGGTAGAATTATCAAAGATGGTGACAGCATAAGTGCCATTATTGAAGAAAAAGATGCATCAGATATAGAAAAGCAAATTACAGAAATAAATGTTGGCACCTATTGTTTTGACTTAAAATTTTTGTTGACAGAAATTCATTCATTGACAACAAATAATGCGCAAGGTGAATTTTATTTAACTGATTTATTGAAAATTGCCTATCAACAAGGTAAAAAAACCAGTGCGTATTGTTTAGAGGATTCAGATGAAAGTCTTGGCGTGAATAATCGTATGCAACTTGCTCATGCAGAAAAAATCCTTCAAAAAAGAATTAATACTGATTGGATGCGAAAAGGAGTCACTTTACAAGATCCTGAAAACATCTTTATTACAGATGATGTTCAAATTGGTCAAGATACCATTATTGAATCTAATGTACATTTATTAGGTCATACAAGAATCGGCAGTGAAGTTATTATTGAATCTGGGAGTCGTTTGATTGATGCAGAAATAGATGATTATACAAGAATTAGACAATCCGTTATTCAAGATGCTACTGTAGGGAAGTATTGTTCTGTGGGACCATTTGCGCAATTACGTCCAGGGACAATTTTAAAAGATCATGTCAAGGTTGGTAACTTTGTAGAAGTAAAAAATAGCAATGTGTCAGACGAGAGTAAAATTTCACATCATACTTATATTGGGGATGCGGATATTGGTGCACGAGTTAATATTGGATGTGGTACAATAACATGTAACTATGATGGGAAAAATAAATATCGGACTGTTATAGGAGATGATGCATTTATTGGTAGCAATACAAATCTTATAGCGCCAATCAAAATAGGCGAACATTGTATTATTGGTGCAGGATCTACTTTATCAAAAAATGTAGAGAGTACTGCGTTGGCTTTTACAAGACCACCATTGGTTGTTAAGGAAAATTGGAAAAAATAGTGGAGGATACGAATATGGAAGACATTAAAATGGAAAAAGCATTAAGCCATTTAAAATTATTTTCTGGTAATGCAAATAAGGAACTTGCTCAAGAAATCTCCGATTACTTAGGCATAGAAATGGGAAAATCTCATGTTTCTAAGTTCAGTGATGGTGAAATTACAGTTAATATTGATGAAAGTGTTCGCGGAAAAGATGTTTTCATCGTTCAACCAACATGCGATCCTGGCAATGATAACATTATGGAATTGCTGATTATGATTGATGCACTTCGTCGTGCCTCTGCTAGACGTTTAACTGCTGTTATTCCTTATTATGGTTATGCTAGACAGGATAGAAAGAGCCGTGGTCGTGAACCTATTACCGCTAAGTTGATTGCTAATTTGTTAACCAAAGCGGGGGTACGTCGTATTTTAACTATGGATTTGCATGCACAACAAATACAAGGATTTTTTGATGTGCCTGTTGATCACTTAATGGGAGCACCACTTATTGCTAATTATTTTATGTCATTAGGACTTGACGACATCGTGGTTGTTTCTCCAGATGTTGGTGGCGTTGCTAGAGCAAGAAAATTTGCTGAAATGATTAATGCACCACTTGCTATTATTGATAAAAGACGTCCGATGCCTAATGTCTCAGAAATTATGAATATTATTGGCGATATTGAAGGTAAAAATGTTATCCTGATTGATGATATTATTGATACAGCTGGTACCATTACTAATGCTGCTACTGCATTAAAAGCACGTGGTGCAAAAAATATTTTTGTTTCCTGCACGCACCCTGTATTTTCAGGCCCTGCAATCGAACGCTTAAATGCAGCGCCAATTAATGAAATTGTAACAACAAATACAATTCCAACGAATGGTATGGGATGTAATAATTTAAAAGTTCTTTCTGTAGCTCCAATGTTTGGTGAAGCTATCATGCGTATCTTTCAAGACGCATCAGTAAGCAAGATGTTTTAAGGATTATTTCAAATGAAAATGATTGTGGGATTAGGAAATCCTGGAAAAAAGTATGAAAATACCAAGCATAATGTAGGTTTTATGGTAATAGATCATCTTTCAAAAGTATTCTCTATAGATGTAAATAAAAATGAATGCCAAGCACTCACTGGAAAAGGCCGAATTCATGGAGAACAGGTTTTACTTGTTAAACCACAAACTTTCATGAATAATAGTGGACAAGCAGTAGGTGAACTTATTCGCTATTATGACACAATTAATGATTTAATCATTATATATGATGACTTAGATCTTTCTATTGGTAAGGTGCGTTTTAAACAGAAAGGTAGCGCTGGTGGTCATAATGGTATTAAATCTATTATTGCACATCTTAATAGTAATGAGTTCGACCGTTTGAAAATCGGTATTGGTCATGATTTAAATCAAGACACCGTGGGACACGTCTTATCCCCTTTTTATGGTGATGCAAAAAAAATTATCGAAGAAACGATTTTGCATTCAGATGAAATGTGTCAATTCTGGCTTGAGAATGGTATTTTATCTGCAATGAATCGCTTTAATTAATATAAAAGGGAAAGGCTGTATTCTTTTGAAAACAGCCTTTTTTTGTATGCAGAGGTGAAAAAATGAAACAATCTTTTTTACCAGTTTTTAATAAACTTGCTCAAAATATTGGAAAGCATGACTCTTGGATAGGGCTAGATCAAGTGGGAAGAAACTCTTTCATAGAGTTATATATTAGAAAAGAAGAAGAAAAACCTATTTTAATTTTATGTGCAAACGATAAAAGAGCGAAAGAACTCAGCACCATTATTGAGCAGTTTTCAACTGTGCCTGTTATTCCAATATTTGAAAAATCTTATCTTCCGATAGAAATTCTCGCGAAAGAGGAAGAAAAAAGTTATGAGAAATCACTTGCCCTTTATTATTTAATAAAAGAAAAGAAACCAATTCTTGTGGTAAGTATTGGTGCATTGATAGAATTTGTACCATCTAAGTTTTACTATGAAAAATCCTTTGTTAAATTAAAGCAAGGGGATATGCTTGAGCCTTCTAAATTTAAAGAGGTACTGTTTAATCTAGGGTATCAAATTGCAAGTGTTTGCGAAGACAAAGGCCAGTTCGCCGCACGTGGTGGATTGATTGATTTTTATTCTCCTAATTATGACTTTCCCATTCGAATCGAGTGGTTTGATGATGAGATAGACTCTATCCGATTTTTTTCTGAAGAAACACAAAAAACTATTTCAAACACAACAGAAATTGAAATCATACCTGCACAAGATTTTTTCTATAATGAATCGATAAGAGAAGAAATTATTTCATCTATTCATTTTGAATTGGATGATACTCATTTGGATATAGAAGCATTAAAAGACACTAACACTATTAACGATAATATATTGCAGTACTATTCCTATAAATCAAAAAAATTTCAAGGAAATTTACTGGATTATTGTGAAAAAAATTGTCAGATTGTTGTCGATGAAGTGGATAGAGTAGAGCAACAACTTCTTTTTAGATATGAAATGGTCTTTTCACAGCTAGAAAAGCTATTAGAAAACAACGATATTTTGCCTTCTAAGATGAAAAGTATTCAAGCTGATGGATATTTCAAAAAAGTATTCCATGAGCTTTCAACAATATGCTTATCACAATTGAAAGTAAGTAGTTCTTTTTTTCCTGTAGATGCGGAAAAAAATTATTATATTCACAATAATTTCATTAAAATTTATCCGATTAAACAATTTATCTCTGAGATGAATGAATATCTTGCACAAGGGTATAAAATCATATTTTATAGTTCAACTCAAGAAG
>CAMYDW010000032.1 GCA_947254645.1 uncultured Peptococcaceae bacterium
AATATTCCCAAAGAAGATTATTTCACTAAAGATACTGAGATAATAGATGATAAATATTTTATTCAGGAAGATACTACGGATTATTCTATTGATATTATTGAAGAGCAAAGTGCTGAAAATCTTTTACAAGATGACTTAGAGAACCTTCAATATATTGGACAATTAAATAATACATTTATTTTGGCACAGGATAAAAACAATCTCTATATTATCGATCAACATACATTGCATGAGAGAATTTTGTACGAAAAATTTATGTATGAAGTTGAAGAGAAGTGTATAAATCCTCAGCGATTATTGCATCCGATAGAAGTACATCTTAACCCTATTCAAGAAAAAACATTAGTAGAGAATATAATCATGCTTTCTGATATTGGTTTTGTATTTGAAAAAACAAATGAATTAACCTATAGTATTACAGAAATTCCGAGTATACTTACTGCTAATAAAAATATATCTAATACGATAAAAGATATATTAGATGAAATAGGTGAAGGGGTTCAACATCGTTCCATTTCAACGATAAATGAAGATAAGATCATCACTGCATCTTGTAAAGCAGCAGTTAAAGCAAATTATCTTTTAAACGAGAACGACGTGAAGCTCTTATTAAAACACTTGTCTAGGTTGAAAAATGCCCATACATGTCCTCATGGACGTCCGATTATCATGAATATTTCCATGAATGAACTTTACTTATATTTTAAGAGAGGATCATTTTAACATATGAAAAAAATACCCCTTATTGTTATTGTTGGACCTACAGCGGTTGGAAAAACAGCTTTAAGCATTGAATTAGCGAAACGCTTTAATGCAGAAATTATTTCCGGTGATTCAATGCAAGTCTATCGATATATGGATATAGGAACTGCTAAAATTAAACCAAATGAAACAGAGGATATACCACATCATCTTATAGATATTTTAGACCCAGATGAAGGTTTTAATGCTCGTATTTTCAAAGAAAAAGCTTTAATTGAAATAGACCAAATCATGAATCGTCAGCATCTTCCAATGATTGTCGGGGGTACTGGGCTCTATATTAATGGACTTTTATACGATTATCAATTTGATGGAAAAACCAATAGTGACTATAGAGAAAAAATCTATTATAAAATAAAAGAAGAAGGTTCAGATCAATATTATGAAGAACTATTAAAACATCGTCCTGATTTATCAACGGTTATTCATAAAAATGATGCATTCAGAATTTCTAGAGCATTAGAGATTATTCATACTACTGGAAAAGATAGTATTGCTAATTTTGATATGAAAAAAAACTATCAATCACCGTTTCAATTGTGCTTGATTGGTCTGACAATGAATCGTCAAAAATTATATGAACGCATCGATTTTAGAGTGGATAAGATGATAGAAGAAGGTCTTTTAGAAGAACTTGAGTCACTTATGGAAAAGGGTTATAATAATGAAATGCAGTCATTGCAAGCAATTGGTTATAAAGAATTGCTCGCTTATTTAAATCATCAATATTCGTATGAAGAGGCGGTAGAACTTTTGAAAAAAAATACACGCCATTTTGCAAAGAGACAATTAACTTGGTTTAAACGCGATCCTAATTTAAAATGGTTTTCTGTTGATGAATTAAGCGGCGAAGCATTATTAAGTGAAACAAAAGAATATATTAATCAATGTCTGAATCTATAAAATGGGGGCTTTTTATGGCGGTGAAAAAAAAGACAAGAAGTAATAGTCGAAAAAAAAATGGAAATAAAGATTCATTACATTTAGTTATTGGTATTTTGAGTATTGCTTTCTCTGTTTACTTAAGTATCTTAATAAGTCAAGGTGCAGGACTTCATACATCTCATTTATCTTCCGAATTAGGATTCATAGGTGCGTTTTTATATAATAAAATTCGAATGTTAGTTGGTCAATGTGAATATTTTATTCCGTTTTTGTTATTTATATATGGCTTGCATTTAACTTTTCTAAAATTGCATATCTCAAAAAGACACTTAACCAGCCTAGCTGTTATACTCGTATGTTTATTGGCTTTCAGACATTTGAGCATTGATTCTTCCGTCGGTATTGCTAAAGGGTTAGAAGGTTTTGGTGGTGGACTCATTGGTGCAATTATATCTGTTTTATTAGTGCGTTCAGTATCAAAAATTGGCGCTATCATTTCACTCCTTGCTATTATTGCCATTTTTTCTTACTTGGGTACAGAAGGTAAAATTTTTAATAGTGCGAGTGCTTATGCCAAGAAGTTATTACCGACTTTTGAAATACTTGGAGAAAAAATTAAAAATCTATTTTTAAAAGAAGAAAGAGATACAAAACATAAAAGCACTTCTCAAAAAGAGAAAAAAGGATTAAAAGTGAAATCTTCTGAGAAAGAATCAACAGTTAAAGAAAATGATTTTGAAACCCAATATAGTGAAAAAGCGCACAAAGCATCGCCAAAAATCAATAATGACACATCTTTCATTAAGGAATTAAAATGTTTTAATGAAGAAATTATTGAAGAAGATAAAGAAAATAAAGTGATAGATTATATTGAATCTGAGGAACCTTTTAAGAAAGCAACATCCATTTCGCTTAAGCAATCAAGCTATTCACTACCTTCCTCCAGCTTATTGGATGAGGTTAAAATGAATGCTCAAATAAATAAGACAGAAATAGAAGAGAATGCACATATATTAAAAGAGACACTGAATGATTTTGGTGTCAAAGGTGAAATTAATAATGTAAATGTCGGCCCAACAATTACCCAATATGAGTTTAAACCAGCCTCAGGAGTACGTGTGACAAAAATTGTAAACCTTGCCGATGATTTAGCACTTAGTCTCGCTGTATCAGGTCTTAGAATTGAAGCACCGATTCCTAATAAAAGTGCGGTTGGCATAGAAGTGCCAAATCCTAAACCTCGTACTGTAAAATTTAAAGAAGTGATTGCAAGTGAGCAATTTATTAATGCAGAATCTAATATCACCTTTGCTTTAGGGAAAGATATTAGTGGTCATACAATGATTGGCGATTTGGCAAAAATGCCTCATTTACTAATTGCAGGTGCTACGGGTGCCGGAAAAAGTGTTTGCTTAAATGCCCTAATCACAAGTATTTTGTATAAAGCGAAACCACATGAGGTCAAATTTATAATGATTGACCCTAAAAAAGTAGAATTGAATAATTATATTGATATTCCACATTTGCTTTCTCCTGTTGTCACTGACACAAAAAAAGCTGCAGCTACGCTTAAATGGATAGTGAAGGAAATGGAGCGTCGTTATGATGTCTTTTCTGAAAGTGGCGCTAGAGATATTAAAACTTATAATCAAAAATTTATCCAAGCGGAGGCTTTATCCGAGGAACATCAATTTGAATTTATGCCACAGATTGTGGTCATAATAGATGAATTAGCAGATTTGATGATGGTGGCTCCTGCTGATGTAGAAGATTCCATTTGTCGATTAGCCCAATTAGCTCGTGCAGCTGGCATTCACTTAGTTATTGCAACACAAAGACCATCAGTAGATATTATTACTGGTTTGATTAAAGCAAATATTCCGTCAAGAATAGCATTTGCAGTATCATCTCAAACAGACTCTAGAACCATTCTTGATATGGGAGGTGCTGAGAAATTACTTGGCAATGGGGATATGCTGTATTATCCAAGAGGCTATGCAAAACCAGTTCGAATTCAAGGTGTATTTGTAACAGATGATGAAATTGATCGTATTGTTAATCATGTGAAGCATCAAGCAGAACCAGTTTATGATGATAATATAAGTAAAAATGTAGAAGCAATCATGTCATCAAGTGCTGATTCAGATGAAAAAACAAATAATGATGCGTTTGATGATTTACTAAGTGATGCTTGTGAATTTTTTATCGAAAATGGCAATGCAAGTATTTCAATGTTGCAGCGACATTTTAGAATAGGATATACAAGAGCTGCTAGAATTATCGATGAATTAGAAGGCTTAGGTTTTGTTGGGCCATACGAAGGTAGTAAAGCTCGTAAAGTAAAAGTATCATTAGCAGATTGTCGAGAATTTTTTGGCGATAGAGGGGTAGAATGACAAAAAAAAATATTGCTTTTGCAACATTAGGTTGTGCAAAGAATACTGTTTATACAGAATATATGATGGGACTTGTTGAAAAAAGTTCCTTTGCATTGGTAGAAGATTTTGAAGAGGCTCATGTTATTGTTATCAATACCTGTGGTTTTATAACTGCGGCAAAAGAAGAAACAATAAATACTATTCTTGAATTAAGTGAGTATAAAGAAAATGGAAAGTGTGAATATCTGGTTGCTTTGGGATGTATGGTTCAAAAATATGCCTCAGAACTAGAGGAAGCATTACCGGAAATTGATCTTTTGCTTGGCAGTACAAATTATGACAATCTTCTAGAAGAAATTCAGAATTTGTACAGAAACAATCAGATAACCGATTCTAGAAGTCTTGTCGATAATAAATGGCATCTCTTGAAGAAAGATGGTTATTCAAAAAGAGTACTTACGACCCCGTCCTATTATGCTTATCTGACAATTTCCGAGGGATGTAATAATCATTGCACTTTCTGTGCCATTCCTGAAATGCAAGGTCCATATAGAAGCAGACAAATAGAAGATATTTTGTTGGAAGCAGAACAATTAGCTGCACAAGGGGTCAAAGAACTTATTATAATTGCTCAGGATATCACTTATTATGGTAAAGATATATATGGTGAATTTGCTTTAGCCAAATTATTGAAATTACTATGTAACATAGAAGGATTTTTATGGATACGTTTATTATATGCTTATCCAAATAATTTTTCTGACGACATTATTGATATTATGGCAAAAGAAGATAAGATCTGTAATTATATTGATATTCCATTGCAACATGCAGATGATAAAATTTTAAAATCTATGAATCGACAAATCACACAAGAAGAGATTGAAAAATTAATTTTAAAACTGCGTTCAAAAATCCCAGGTATTGTTATCAGATCAACTTTTATTGTTGGTTTTCCTGGTGAAACAGATTCTGAATATAATAATTTACTTGATTTTCTACAAAAAATGAAACTTGATAGAGTCGGTGTATTTCCATATTCTCAGGAAGAAAATACTCCTGCGGGCATAATGCCAAATCAAGTTGAGGACAGAATTAAAGAAAAACGCGCACAAGAGCTAATGGAAATTCAATATAATATCATGTTTGATATACACAAAAGCTTTATAAATTGTGAACGTCTTGTATTAATCGATGAAGTAGATGAAGACAATGGTATACTATTATGCCGCAGCTACTCAGAGTCTCCAGATATTGACCCATACATTGTCGTTGAATATGATCCTAATCAGAAATTTGTGGTAGGACAAAGCCTAATAGTCAAAATCATTGATGTTAACCAATACGATTTAGTAGGGAGAATCATTTAAGATGAATATTGCAAATCAATTAACAACTTTGAGAGTTATTTTGATACCAGCGTTTATCTTTGTGTTTGTAACGCCAACCATTCCTAATAATGAGTATATTGCTGCCATGATTTTTATTGTGGCTTCATTAACTGATTTTTTAGATGGTTATTTGGCGAGAAAATTAAACTTGGTTTCAAATTTTGGAAAAATAATGGATCCATTTGCAGATAAGTTATTAGTCTTGACAGCATTAATTTATTTGGCTATTGCTCAAATTATTCCAGGATGGATTGTTATTGTAATTATCGGTAGAGAACTATTAATCACAAGCTTGAGAGCACTTGTTGCTGATAAAGGCATTATTTTAGCAGCGAGCAAACTGGGGAAATATAAAACAGCTACTCAAATGATTTCAATTATTCTACTTATTATCAATATTCATACAGTTGGGATGATTCTTCTTTATATTGCTCTTATC
>CAMYDW010000033.1 GCA_947254645.1 uncultured Peptococcaceae bacterium
ACGAAATAAGTGCATTATAACGATTCGCAAATACGCGGTACAGTACGTGGTTTTATTGCATAACCTACGTTTTGTACCGCGTTTTTGTGTTTTACCTTCTAATTCAATATTTCTACAAAACAAAAATATAAAAACTAAAGTTATCCACAATTTTTATATTTTCTTGATATTGCAACATTTATTTATAAAGTTATATTCAATAATGAAATTACTTAAAAGGGAAGTAATTTTCGGATAAAACATATTTTGCAATTATTTGATTGCGAAATATATATTTTGAAAATAGTAAAAATATATGTTGGGGGAAATTATGAGAGTTAATGATAAGCAAAATCTTATTTGTAAAGCTGATAGTACAATAGTTACTCAAGGGCAATTGAATATATTAGGCTTGGAGAATCTGATTAAAGTGGCACAGCTAAAACCTTTTTTGAAGTGGGCAGGTGGGAAAAGTCAACTTCTTAATGAGATTAAGAAATACTATAGATTTGCAGATTCAGAAGTTACCAAGTATGCAGAACCGTTTATTGGTGGTGGAGCGGTGTTATTTGATATTTTAAGCCTGTATGATTTACAAGAAGTGTACATAAGCGATATTAACGCTGATCTTATTAATACTTATAAAGTAATTCGAGATAATATTGACGAGCTAATTGTTTCTCTTAAAAAGTTATCAAATGAATTTTTGCCATTGGATATGCCTGCGCGCAAGGAATATTACTTGAGTAAACGAGAATTATTTAATTCTATTGATTCTATGGATTCGTCGAAGAATGTTATAAGAGCAGCTTTAATGATTTTCCTTAATAAAACTTGCTTTAACGGATTATTTAGAGTAAACAAAAAAGGACATTTTAATGTTCCAATGGGAATGTATAAAAATCCGCTAATTTGTGACGAAGATAATTTACTAGCTATTTCTAAAAAATTACAAAATGTCACAATTGTGTGTGGAGATTACAAAGAATCAGCAGATTTTATTGATAATCATACTTTTGTCTACTTTGATCCTCCATATCGTCCAATTACAAAAACAGCAAGTTTTACAGCTTACACAAGTCAATCTTTCGATGATAAAAATCAGGTAGAGCTTGCTAACTTTGTATCCCTTTTAGATAAAAAGGGAGCGAAAATAGTTGTTAGTAATTCAGACCCAAAGAATACTAACTGTGCAGATAATTTCTTTGACGAAATTTATTCTTCATGTTCTATCAAACGAGTCGACGCTACAAGGATGATTAATAGCAAATCAGAAGGTCGCGGAAAAATAAAAGAATTACTGATATCGAATTTCTAGTTAAGTTTGCTGATAAATAATTTGATTCACAAAATAATCGTTATTACGAAAATAATTGTTATTTCAAAAAATAATTGGAGAAGATGTTATGGAACGTAATTTTGACAATTGGCTTTCAACATTTCGAGAAAGTATTGCAACATATGATTTCTATGTAGATTTTCACAAAGTCTACTCTAATGTTAATTCAATAAAAGTTGAATTAAATATATTGAACTCGCTAATTGGATCACAAAATATTGAAAAGGATTTTGACGTTTTATTAGCTAAATATCCAGAAGTAATAAAGTGTGTACCAATACTTTTGGCTGTTAGATCCTATGAAATATATTGTCAAGATAATGTCGGGAACAATACTTTTTATTTCGATCCTAAAAAATTCAGTTCATTATCAAAACTTGAGCGCGAAAAGTATAAATACTTTATGAATAAAACTGGATTATTTGAACTTTTGCAACATCATATTGTTACAAATCTAGTTGATTATGTAACAGGTATTGAAACTGGTCTTGATTCTAATGGAAGAAAGAATCGAGGAGGTCATCTCATGGAAGATCTTGTAGAAAGCTTCATACAATCTGCAGGATTCGTAAAAGATGAAAATTATTTCAAAGAAATGTATATTCATGAGATTTCTGATAAATGGGATGTTGATCTTTCATCAATTTCAAATCAAGGGAAGATGGAAAAACGGTTTGATTTTGTTGTAAAAACAAACGCAATGGTGTACGGCATAGAAACAAATTTCTATGGCACAGGAGGAAGTAAACTGAACGAAACTTCCAGAAGCTATAAAACACTCGCGCTAGAAAGTAAAGATATAAAAAACTTTGTATTCGTCTGGTTTACAGACGGCAAGGGGTGGGAAAGCGCGCGTAATAATCTTGAAGAAACCTTTGATATCATGCCAAATCTTTATAACATTCACGATATGGAAAATAACATTATGAGGGAGATTTTTAAGTGACTCAGAATCATATAACCTGTTGGGAACCAGATGATTTTGAACTGGAAATGACTACGCACTGGTCGTTTCCTAACAGAGGAAACTGGGCTACTCATGACGCAAAGTGGCGTGGAAATTGGTCACCTTATGTTGTTAGAAATCTTCTTTTAAGATACTCTTCAGAAAACGATTTAGTGCTAGATCAATTTGTAGGTGGAGGCACAACTCTTGTAGAAGCAAAACTGCTAAACAGAAATATCATCGGTGTTGATGTTAATGATTTAGCACTTAATCGTTGTAAAGAAAAAGTAGATTTTGAGCATGAGGGTGCTAACGGAAAGGTTTTTATTAAAAAGGGAGATGCTAGAAATCTAGATTTTCTAGATAGTGAAAGCATTGATTTTGTCTGCACTCATCCTCCATATGCAAATATCATTAAATACAGCGAATGCATTCCTGATGATTTGTCACTTTTGGATATTAATCCATTCCTAGATGAAATGGGAAAAGTGGCATCTGAAAGCTATAGGGTTTTAAAGTCTGGAAAGTTTTGTGCAATATTGATGGGAGATACCAGGCGAAAAGGTTGCATGATACCCATGTCGTTTGAAGTAATGAAAATATTTCAAAATGCAGGATTTACGCTTAAAGAAATAATTATTAAAGAACAGCATAACTGTAAAGCAACCGGGTATTGGAAGACGAATAGTATCAAGTATAACTTTTTGCTTATTGCTCATGAATACTTATTCGTTTTCAAGAAATAGACTACGGTACACTGCCAGACTGCAGCACGCGCTACAATTGTGCATATTGTAATTTTCGCGCAAAATAGAT
>CAMYDW010000034.1 GCA_947254645.1 uncultured Peptococcaceae bacterium
TTCATAGATGTTTCAGAAATATTACAATTCTGTTACCTTGAACAAGATGTGTTAGATTTTTATTCAAATCACATTCTTTTGAAGCTATTACTTTTCCCATGCAGTAGTAACCCGCTTTATCGAACGCTTAGCAATGAGGAACTCACTCTTTATTTCGTACAACTGTAAGCTTCACACAAATTTAAGAAAAAGCTATGAGAAAATCAAATATATAGATGATGTTATTTTGATTATAGGGCGGTTCTATAAATTAGCTTTGACAGGTTGTGAGACTATTTTTGGGGTCAATTTGTTTGTGAGTGAAGGAGTATAGCGAGCTATACGACTGAACGAACAAGCAAATTGAACCAAAAAGAGTCCACAAGATGACAAAACGTAAAAACTGACATAAAAAACTTTACGGTGGTAATTTATAGAACCGCCCTATACTCAGTTCTTTCATCAAAAGGGCGACATTTTTACCGCAAAAAAGCATCCATAAAACAGCATATGTATAATTCTTGGTACGCTGTCTTGGAGGATAATAAATGCTGAATTTTCTTTACAAAGTGCCTCTCATAACTTGCGTATAAATCACCAACACCAAAGTTGATCGCAAATATGCAAGTTATGAGAAAGTTTTGTAATCCGTTGTTATTTAATGTGTTACGATTAATGCGCTTCTTTTCTTTCCTATTTTTGCCATTTAATGGCGACTAAAGCATTGAGATAAGCCTGCAATTTGCATGCTTTAATGCCGCTGAAGCATGTGAATAACACCTCTAATGTATGTTTCCAAGACCGTTAATTCAATATTTCAACTTGAAAAGGCGTCTATTTTGTTCAAATCAGTGCATTTTTGCATGTCTTTTGCCTATTAATTTTTTCTATTTTGCAGATTTTAGATGGTCGTTTTTTAGTAAAATTATAGGACAAAAACAGCGGATGCTTTTAACTAGAAAGATAATGATAAAAAGCCGCAGCTCTTTCATCGAAAGGTCACTCAGAGACAACCATTTTTTTCTCAAATAAAAGAGCCGTGTTCATTTTATTCTATTTTTTAACAGTTCTTTTCATGTATTTTTTTTCAATCAGTATTCATCCTTGGATGTTTTATTTTTATTTTTAATTTAGATAGCGCTTGGCACATTACCGATAATTCTGTATATTTGTCCAATCAACAGGTGGCATGGGTGGTAGCCTTGGCTTTGTGCGAGTGTTGCCATGCTTGACAGATAAAACATTGGACAGATGAAATACGCAGATTATATCAAACGAATTGAGATAGATTCTCTGTGGAGTGGTAGACGACATATCGTGTGGAATCTTGACAGGCAGGTGAATGTGCTTAGTGGTATCAATGGGGTGGGTAAGAGTACCATTCTCAATAAAGTGATTAAAGGACTGTTGGAAGGTAATAACTTGATTTCAGAATTGCCACCAAGTGTCAAGATTACCGTGTCTCCTGATGATGCAGATCGCATACGATATGATATTATACGCTCTTTCGATCGACCTTTGATGAGCTCCGATACCGTTGCCAAAGTAGATAAGCGATTGGCAACAGAATTGGATTGGCAATTGTTTCAGTTGCAGCGTAAGTATCTCGATTATCAAGTTAATGTAGGAAATCGGATGATAGAGGTGTTACAGAAAGGTGGACCTGATGCTGCTGCTACTGCCCAACAGCTCTCTTCATCCAAGGTGTTGTTTCAAGATATGATGGATAAATTATTTGCCGATACAGGTAAAACTATCATTCGAACGCAAAACGAAATTCGCTTTTCCCAGCTTGGCGAAACACTGGTGCCTTACCAACTCTCCAGTGGAGAGAAGCAAATACTTGCCATCTTGCTCACAGTCTTAATTCAAGACCATCAACCCTACGTGCTCTTTATGGATGAACCAGAAGTAAGTTTGCACATTGACTGGCAAGAACAGCTCATAGATTTAATATTACAATTAAATCCAAATGTACAACTCATTCTGACAACGCATTCGCCAGCGGTGATTATGAATGGCTGGATGGAGCATGTTACTGAGGTAAGTGACATCACAGATGTGAACCGATAGCACTTGAAACCACCTTGAATCACGGCTTGATATGGGAAAACGACTAAAAGATAATATTTCATCTGCCTATATTGGGGCTGCCAATCAACTCAAATCATTGAATGCTAAACGGCGCATAGTGGCGTATGTGGAGAGTTACGATGATATTTATTTTTGGCGCACAGTATTGAGAGAGTTTGAAGATGACAAATGCTATTTTCAAATCATGTTACCTTCTCGTCTTCAACACTTGGAGCGTGGAAAGAAGGCAGTGTTGATGAATCTGCTTACAGATAAGGTAGGTCGTGATATGATTGCATGTGTGGATGCCGATTATGATTATCTGATACAGGGAGCCACCCAAACCTCAAAGGAAATACTTTCCAATCCATACATTTTCCATACCTATGCCTACGCCATTGAGAACCTGCAATGTTATGCGCCATCGCTCTTTGATACCTGTGTAATGGTAACATTGAACGACCATCATATTTTTGATATGCAGCGATATTTAGAAGATTATTCGCGTGCTATTTATCCTCTTTTTATATGGAGCATCTGGTTTTATCGCACTCCCGATTATAACAAATTTACCATTACCGACTTTCTTCGCATCATCATGCCTGGGCATTTTACGATAGCGAATGCCGAGCATAATATTTCCAACGTTCGTCAGAAGGTGGGCAAACGCATTGCCAGATTTCATAAAGAATATCCTGATGCCAAGGAAGGTTATCTCAAAGTGAAAGCCGATTTGCGCCGATTGGGAGTTACTCCAGAAACCACTTATCTGTACATACAAGGGCATCATTTGTTCGATAAAGTAGTGGTGCCCATGTTAAATAAAGTGTGTGTGCAATTAACACAAGAGCGTGAGCGAGAGATTGTGCAACAGAG